>DASVGQ010000020.1:0-10547 GCA_036379455.1 Nevskiaceae bacterium | reverse complement strand
CTTCAACTCGGGAAGGTCCTTCGCCTCGAAATACGCGACGATATGCCAGCCCAGCGGCGCGATGCGCTTCGCCACGCTGCGCACGACGTCGTGTGGCGTGAAGTCCACCAGCCGCTTGATAAAGTTGAAGCGCACGCCGCGCACGCCGGCCGCATCCATCGCGCGCAGCTCGGCGTCGCTGACGTCGCGCGAGACCGAAACCACGCCCCGCGCCCGCCCGTTGGCGGCTTTGAGCGCATCCAGCAGCGCGCGGTTGTCGGTCCCGTGGCAGGACGCCTGCACGATGACGTTCTTCGTGAACCCGAGGCGGTCGCGCAGCGCGAACAGCTTTTCCTTCGGCGCATCGCAGGGCGTGTACTTGCGTTCCGGTGCGTAAGGAAACACGGCGCCGGGGCCGAACACATGGCAGTGCGCATCGACGGCGCCAGGCGGCACCACGAGCTGCGGCCGGCTCGGATCGGCGTAGAAGTCCAGCCAGCCGGGGGTCTTCGTGAAAGTCTGTGCATTGGCCATGGGCGCGCCTCTCAGTCGATGTACTTGAGGCCCAGCTTCTCGAGCCGCTCGCGGAACTTGTAGTAATCGAGGCCGAGGGTGCCGGCGGCGAAGATCTTTCGCTTACCGTCCTCGTTGTCCTCGCGCGCCTGGCCCTTGGCTGCCACATCCGCCGCCACCGCCCGCGGCACGACCACCACGCCGTCGGCGTCGGCGAGCACGACGTCACCAGGCTCCACGGCCGCGCCCGCGCACACGATCGGCACGTTCACGGAGCCCAGCGTCGCCTTGATCGTGCCCTTGGCGCTGACGGCGCGACTGAACACGGGGAAACCCATCGCCTCGAGCGCCGCCACGTCCCGCACGCCCCCGTCGATGACGAGGCCGACGGCCCCGCGCGCCTTGAACGACGTCGCGAGCAGCTCGCCGAAGAAGCCGTCGGTGCTGTCGGCCACGCAGCCCGCCACGACGACGTCACCAGGCTGGATCTGCTCCGCTGCGACGTGCAGCATCCAGTTGTCGCCAGACTGCAGCAGCACCGTGACGGCCGTTCCGCACAGCTTCGCGCCGTGCCACACCGGCCGCATGTACGGCTTCATCAGCCCGACCTTGCCCTGCGCTTCGTGCACCGTCGCCACGCCGAGGTGCGACATGCGTTCGACCGCCGCCTTGTCGGCGCGCGAGATGCTGCGATGCACGACGCCGAGTTGATTCAATGGATTGGCCATTCGTTCGTCCTTCGTTCCTGAAGATCTGCGCCGTCGTTACAGGCCGTGCGCCTTGAGCGCCTTGTCCAGCCGCGGGTAGACCCGCCGCGCGTTGCCTTCGTAGACCTGCTCGCGGTCCGCGGCGCTCAGCCCCGCCGCTTCGACGTAGCGCTTGGTATCGTCGAAATACTGGTTGGTGTCGGGGTCGATCTGGTCGCGCACCGCGCCGAGCATCTCCGAGCCGAACAGTACGTTCTTGAGCGGGATGACGCGCGTCAACAGATCCACCCCCGCCTGGTGGTAGACGCAGGTATCGAAGTAGATGTTGTGGAGCAGCAGCTCGTCGAGCACCGGTTTCTTTGCGCGCTGCGCGATACCGCGGAAACGTCCCCAGTGATAGGGCACCGCGCCGCCGCCGTGCGGGATGATGAAGCGCAGCTTCGGGAAACGCTGGAAGAGATCGCTTGTCAGGCACTGCATGAACGCGGTGGTATCCGCGTTGAGGTAGTGCGCGCCGGTGGTATGGAAATTCGGGTTGCAGCTCGTCGAGACGTGGACCATCGCGGGGATGTCGTACTCGATCATCCGTTCGTAGATCGGATACCACGAAGGATCCGACAGCGGGGGCCCGTTCCAGAGGCCGCCCGAAGGATCAGGATTGAGGTTGATCGCGACCGCGCCGTACTGCTCGACGCACTTGTCCAGCTCGGGCACACAGGTAGCCGGATCCACGCCGGGCGACTGCGGCAGCATGGCCGCGAAGGCGAAGTGCTCCGGAAACATGGTGGCGACGCGGTAGCACAGCTCGTTGCAGATGGCCGCCCAGGTGCTCGACACCTGAAAGTCGCCGATGTGATGGGCCATGAAGCTCGCGCGCGGCGAAAAGATCGTCAAATCCGACCCGCGTTCGCGCATGATGCGCAGCTGGTTGGCCTCGATGCTCTCGCGGACCTCGTCATCGCTGATGCGCAGCTCCGACACTTTCGGCCGCTGGGCCGGATCCTTGATGCCCGCGATCTGGCGATCGCGCCAGTCCGCCAGCGGCTGGGGCGCGGTCGTGTAATGCCCGTGACAGTCGATGATGAGCGGTTTGGATACCATCCGGGGATACTCCTTCAGTCAATGGCCGCGCGCCGCGACGAAGTTGCGCAAAAGCGATGCGAACGTGCGTGCGACGCCTCGAGTATCGGCCCTGCGCACCCAAGATGAAAGGTCTTCGCGTCCATAGCTGTTATGCGCGGATGACATAACGCCAAATTCGCCAGACTGCCATCATGGCCAGCGCAGATGGAACTCCGACAGCTTGAATACTTCCGCCAGGTCGTCGAATCCGGCAGCTTCACGCGCGCGGCTGCCGTGCTTGGCGTGGCGCAGCCCGCGCTGAGCCGCCACATACGACGGCTGGAGAACGAGCTGCAGCAGGAGCTGCTGCATCGCAACGGTCGGGGCGTCACGCCAACCGAAGCGGGCGAACGGATGCTGAGCCACAGCCGCGGCATCCTCCGACAGATGGAACGGGCGCGCGAGGACCTGCGCCAGCTCCACGCAGGCCTCGCCGGGCGCGTCGTGATCGGCCTGGTTCCGAGTCTTGCGCGCACGCTCGCCGTTCCTCTCATCGAAGCCTTCCGCCGGGAGCTACCGCAGGGCACGCTGTCGATCAGCGAGGGACTCTCCGCCGTGCTCGGCGAATGGCTGATCGCCGGGCGCATCGACATCTCGGTGCTGTACAACCCGCCCGTCGTCCCCGAGATGACGCTGGTCCCGCTGGCGACGGAAGCGCTGTGCTGCGTCGGTCCCGTCGATCCACGCGCTGCACGCGCGCCGCTGACGCTGCGCGCCCTGGCACAGCTGCCGCTGGTGGTTCCCAACCCGCCGCACGTGGTCCGAGCGCTGGTGGAGACGCAGATGGCCCTCATCGGCTGCCGACCCCGGATCGCGCTGGCGATCGACAGCGTGCCGACCATCCTCGATCTCGTGTCCCATCGGGCCGGTTACGCGGTGCTCACCGAGAGCGCGATCCGCACCGCGCGGCGCCCGCAGGATTACGCCTTGCGTCGCATCACGCATCCCGAACTGACGCTGCGCCTGAACCTGGCAACGATGGCCGAACGCCCCGCGACCGCCACGCAGCGCGCGGTGCTCAGGCTGGTGGAACGGACCTTGCCCGGTCTCTATCCGGTGACGACTGCGGACCGGGCGTAGTACCCGACGCCCGGGCTTGCCCGTTGTCGACCGCCGCGCGAGCGTGTCCGATCATCAGATCTGCATAGGCCTGCCAGGGATCGTCCTTGTCGATGTCCCTGAACAAGCCCGCCGCCGCGAGGTCCGCCACCGCGTCCTGCTTCACCGCGGCCGCTGACGACATCGACGGCGCGAAGCCCGCCTGCCGGACGGTGTCTGCGACCTCGCGCATCTCCTCGGCGCGGCGGCGTCCGTGCTGCACCACGCGACTGAAGAAGTAGCGCGCCTGCGCGGGCCAGTCGATGCCCGGGAAAGTCTTCTGCAGCGTCGGCAGCACGCGGTCCTCCACGCCGTAGGCACGCGCCGCCGCGAAGCTCTCGATCACCAGCGCCTCCATGCCCTTGACGATCACGCTCCGGCACATCTTGATGGCCGACGCCACGCCGACCTCGTCCGCCACCGCCGTGGCGTCCATGCCCCAAGCGCGGAGCCGCCCGGCGAGCGCCTCCGCGTGCGGCCCGCCGAGCAGCATCGGCACGCGAACGCCGTGCGGCGGCACGGAGGCCATCACGCCGGCCTCCACGTACACCGCTCCCGCCGCTTCGACCGCCTGCGCGGCAGCCCGCTTGGCCCCGGGCGAAGCGGAGTTGAGATCGAGGAATACGGCTCTCGGCTCGAGATACGGCGCTGCGCCCCGTGCGACCGCGATCGTGCTGGATGCCGTCACCGCCGAGATGATGAAGTTGCTCGCGCGGCACAGCTCCGCAGCCGATCCGTACAGATGCACGCCGTCCCGCGCGGCGCGCGCGACGAGCGGCGCCGCCGCTCGGGCAGCCTCCAGCTTGATATCCCACGCGCTCACCGCCGCGACCTGTGGCGCAAGTCCAGCGCCGAAGATGCGGCCCACCTCGCCGTAGCCGATCAAGCCGAGTCGGGTATCACCGCCGTCGTCCTTCATGCTCACTCCGGAATACGCGGGTGTCGTGGCACCGCGTCAGCGCGACGCGTACTGCTCTGTATCGATCTCTACCTGCCGGGCGGCCGGATACCGCGCGCCGGTGACCGCGTCGCGCGGGAACATCGCCGACAGCTGCGACGCGCTCTGCTGGTCCAGCTCGATCTCCGCGGCCCGTACGTTGTCCTGCAGGTGGTCGAGGCTCGTCGTCCCCGGGATGGGGATGATGTCGTCACCCTGGTGCAGCAGCCACGCCAGCGCGAGCTGCGACACGCTGCAGCCTTTCCGGTCCGCCAAGGCGCGCAGCGGCTTCATCAGCTCGCCATTGCGGCGGAAGGACTCCGCCTGGAAGCGCGGCATGGCGCGGCGGATGTCCCGCGGCGCAAGGCCTTCGATGTCCGGAATGCCGTCGGCGAGAAAGCCCCGCCCGACCGGACTGAAGGCGACGAAGGCGGCGCCCAGCTCACGGCAGGCCGCAAGCACCGCGATCTCCGCGTTGCGAGACCACAGCGAATATTCGCTCTGTACCGCGGCAATCGGATGCACGGCGGCCGCCTTGCGCAGCGTGCCCGCCGAGACCTCGGACAGGCCGATCGCACGCACTTTGCCGGCGCGCACCATGTCAGCCAGCGCGCCGACGCTGTCCTCGATCGGCACCGACTTGTCCCAGCGATGCAGGTAGTAGAGGTCGATGACGTCGGTCTTCAACCTCGCCAGGGATTCGTCGCAGGTGCGCCGCAGCGTCTCCGGACGGCCGTCGATCGCGCGCTTGCCGTCCGGGCCGCGGAAGATGCCGCACTTGCTGGCCAGGAAGATCTCGTCGCGATGGGGCGCAAGCACCCGCCCCACCAGCTCTTCGTTGGCGCCGAAGCTGTAGAGCGCTGCGGTATCAAAAAGCGTGACGCCGAGGTCCAGGGCGCCGAGCAGAACCGCCTCGGCCTGCTCAGGAGGGATCGGCGCTCCGTAGGCGTGCGTCAGTCCCATGCACCCGAGCCCGACCGGGAACACCTCGCGGCCCGCTATCCTGCGCAACGTCGTCATCGCTTTCCTGTCCTCGCATGTGTGCCTGCAGCTTAACGGCAGTCGGCCCGCAGGCTTCCACCGCGTGGCCCTGCGACAGCGCGGATCGCTGCCGCAGCGCGTGTGCCAATATATTCCGCACAACGCATCGAGGAGGGCGTGATGCAGTACTTCTTGAACGGGTACCGGAAGGGCGATCCGAGCGTTTCTCCAACGGTCTACGACCATCTGCCGGACGCGGTGGACGTGCTGATCGTCGGAGCGGGACCGGCCGGCCTGGTGCTGGCCGCTCAGCTGGCCCGCTTTCCCGACATCACGACGCGGCTGGTGGAGCGCAAGGCCGGTCCGCTGCAGCTCGGACAGGCCGACGGCGTTGCCTGCCGCACGGTGGAAACCTTCGAAGCCTTCGACCTGAGCGAGAAGCTACTGCGCGAGTCCTACTGGGTGAACGAAACCGTGTTCTGGCGACCGTCTCCCGACGACCGCACGAAGATCGTGCGCACCGGGCGGGTGCAGGACGTCGAGGACGGGCTGAGCGAGTTCCCGCACGTGATCGTCAACCAGGCCCGCATCCATGACTACCTGCTCGGCGACATGCAGCGTTCGCCCACCCATCTGGTCCCGAACTACCAGCAGGAATTCATCGACCTGCACGTGGACCGCAGGCAGAAGTACCCGGTCGAAGTGACGCTGCGCGACATGCAGATCGGCGGGACCGATCGGCAGATCCGCGCGCGCTACGTGGTCGGGTGCGACGGCGCCCACAGCCGGGTGCGCAAGATGATCGGCCGCGAGCTGCACGGCGACAAGGCCAACCACGCTTGGGGCGTGATGGACGTGCTCGCCGTCACCGACTTTCCGGACATCCGCTTGAAGAGCGCGATCCAGTCCAGCGCCGGGAGCATCCTCATCATCCCGCGCGAAGGCGGTTATCTGGTGCGGCTGTACGTCGATCTCGGCGTCATCAGCGACACGAACCGCGATCGCATCCGCGGACTGCACAAGGAGGAAGTCGTCGAGATCGCGAACCGCGTGTTCCACCCCTACACCTTCAAGGTCGCGGAAACCGCATGGTTCTCCATCTACGAAGTGGCGCAGCGCTGCACCGACGCCTTCGACGACGGCGTCGGCCGCGGAGTCGCCCCGCACGTCTTCATCACCGGTGACGCGTGCCATACGCACAGCGCGCAGGCCGGCCAGGGCATGAACGTCTCGGTAGCGGACAGCTTCAACCTCGGCTGGAAGCTGGCCGCGGTGCTGCGCGGCTGGAGCCCGCCGGCGCTGCTGGAAAGCTACAGCGCGGAGCGTCAGCCGATCGCCAGGGAACTGATCGACTTCGACCGCGAGTGGGCGGCGCTCATGGTGGCGGGCGCAAAGGACCCCGCACACCCCGAAAAGGGCGGAAACGACCCCGACAAGCTGCGCGACTTCTACGTGCGCGGAGGTCGTTATACGATCGGCGTCGCCACCCACTACCCGCCCGGCGCGCTGATCGGCGAAGGCAGACATCAAGCGCTGGCGAACGGTTTCACGATCGGCATGCGCTTCCACTCGGCGCCGGTCGTGCGGCTGGCGGACGCGCGCGTGGGTGAGCTCGGGCACGTCGCCAAGGCGGATGGGCGCTGGCGCCTGTACCTGTTCGCCGACCGCGACGAGGTACAGCTGAACGCGCTGTGCCGCTGGCTGGTGGAGGATGGCGCCTCGCCGCTCAAGCTCCACACGCCGGCCGGCGCAGATATCGACGCGGTGATCGACGTCCGTGCCATCCTCCAGCGCCCGCACCGCGAGGTGGACCTCGGCAAGCTCCCGGCGCTGCTGCGCCCGCACAAGGGACGCTACGGGCTGATCGACTACGAGAAGGCCTTCTGCTCGCCCGGCACGCGCGGCGACGACATCTTCACGGCTCGCGGCATCGACCGCGCCGGGGGCTGTATGGTGATCGTCCGGCCGGACCAGTACGTGTCGGAGATCCTGCCGCTGGCCGACACCACCGGGCTGCAGGCCTTCTTCGCACGTTTCCTCGTCGTGCGGACGGCGTCGCGCTGGTTCACCGGCCCGGAAGCCTCCGCCACCGCCGACGGCGGTTGAACGACGGCCGGTGATGACCGTCCGTCCGGGACGCGGCTCAGCGCGTCACGCGGCATGCTGGATGCGAACGCAGGGAAAGGCGCGTCAAGCGGCCGCGGCGCAACCGGAGTCGGGCCCGGAGTTCACGAACGGCACGGTCTTGCAGGCCGTGCGGCACAGAGGAGCATCTGAATGAAATGCAAAGTGGGGATCATCGGTTCGGGGCCCGCCGGGCTGTTGCTCGGGCAGCTGCTGCACCGCTGCGGCATCAGCAACGTCATCCTCGAGCGGCGCAGCGCCGAGTACGTGCGCGGCCGCATCCGCGCCGGCGTGCTCGAGGAGGGCACGGCGAATTTCATGCGCGAAGCCGGGGTCTCCGCCAACATGGAGAAGAACGGGTTGGTGCACGAGGGGGTCTCGATCATCTTCCGCGGGCACCGTCAGCGCATCGACTTCAAGAAGTTGACCGGCGGCAAGACCATCATGCTCTACGGCCAGACCAAGGTGACGCACGATCTCATGGACGCACGTGCGGCTGAAGGCCTGCCGACGGTCTACGAGGCCGACCAGGTCGCGCTGCACGACATCGACACCGACCATCCATCCATCGGCTACGTGAAGGACGGACACGACGAAATCCTCGAGTGCGAATACATTGCCGGATGCGACGGCTTCCATGGCCCTTCGCGCCAGTCGATCCCGCACGATCGGCTGCACGAGTTCCAGCGGGACTATCCGTTCGGCTGGCTGGGCCTGCTCGCGGATACGCATCCGGTCGAGGACGAGCTCATCTATGTCGCACACCAGAGCGGCTTCGCGTTGTGCAGCATGCGGTCGCACACGCGCACGCGCTACTACGTGCAGGTCCCGCGCGGCGAACGGGTCGAGGACTGGTCGGACAGCCGTTTCTGGGACACGCTTCGCTCGCGCCTGCCCAACGACGTCGCCCGCAAGCTGGAGACCGGGCCTTCCATCGAGAAGAGCATCACGCCGCTGCACGGCTTCGTCGTGGAACCCATGCAGTACGGTCGGTTGTTCCTTGTCGGCGACGCCGCGCACACCGTGCCACCGACTGGCGCCAAGGGCCTTAACCTCGCCGCCAGCGACGCCTACCTGCTCTATCGCCTCCTGCGCGAGGCCTATGAATCGGGCAAGTTCGAAGGTCTGCAGACGTACTCGGAGATCTGCCTGCGGCGCGTCTGGAAAGCCCAGCGCTTCACGTGGTGGATGACCACCTCACTGCACCGCTTCGAGGACATGGACCCCTTCAGCCAGCGCGTCCGCGACGCGGAAGTCTCCTACACACTGGGGTCCGAAGCCGCGCGCCGGACGCTCGCGGAGAACTACGTCGGCCTGCCCTACGAAGGCCTCGACTGAGGCCCACGCAAGGCAGCCCGCCTGAGCAAGGCGCGCGGCCGACGGCGCTGCTTTCGAGCCGGAGCCTGCACTCTTCGATGTGAACGCGCGCCCGTCCACGGACGGGCGCGCTCTCGGCGCGCCCCAATGACTTGCGAACCGATCCAGCGTCCGCCGATGAGGCCGCCGCGGAACCGGCCGCAGCGCGCGCGATGCGTGCGCGCGACTTCGGTCATTCACAACCGCACGCCAAAGTCGGTAGCGTGCCCGGATGAACATAAAAACCGCAGGTGCGACGATCCGGAGCCTAGGAGCGGGATCGTGAAGGTCTTTGCCGCGATCGCGCACGGCCTGGCCGACCTGGGACACACGGAGATGTTCGGTGTGGTCGGCGACGGCTGCGTGTACGTCATCGACAGCTTCCAGCGCGACTGCGGCGGGCACTACGTCGCGGCCGCCAACGAAGGCGGCGCCGTCCTCATGGCGCAGGGTTGGGCACGGGTGTCGGGCAAAGTCGGCGTGGCCGCCGTCACGCACGGGCCGGGGCTGACCAACACGATCACGGCGCTGGTCGAAGGGGTCAAGGCGGGCACGTCGATGGTGCTGCTGGCCGGCGACACGCCGGCCATCGACCCGGAGCACGCGCAGAACGTCGACCAGCCGGCGCTGGTGGCGGCGACCGGCGCAGGCTTCCAGCCGCTGCGCGGGCCGCAGACCGTGGCCGAGGACCTGTCCCGCGCCTTCTACCGGGCGCAGTCCGAGCATCGCCCCATCGTGTTCAACGTGCCGGTCGAGTTCCAGTGGCAGGACGTGGACTACCAGAAGCCCTATCTGCGCTTTCCTGAAACGCGAGGCGTCATTCCGACCAGCGCGGACATGGACGATGCCATCGGCATCGTCGCTTCCGCACACCTGCCGGTCGTCATCGCCGGGCGCGGAGCCAGCGCGCCGGAAGCCGAAGCGGCGGTGCTGCGCTTCGCGCGCCGCATCGAGGCCCCGGTGGCCACGTCGGTGCGCGGCAAGGGCCTGTTCGCCGACGATCCCTTCAACCTCGGCATATCAGGCACCGTCGCCAGCGAAGTAGCGGTCGATGTGCTCAGCCGCAGCGACTGCCTGATCGTGTTCGGCGCGAGCCTGAACAAGTACACCTCCGGCCATCGGGCGTTCACGAACGGCAAGCGCATCGTCCAGATCAACCCGTTGGCGAGCGAGATCGGACGCTGCACGCCGGTGACGGTCGGCTTGGTCGGCGACCCCGGGTTGACGGCGGATGCGATGGTCAAGTGGCTGGACGAAGCGGGGATTCCCGGCTCCGGCGCACGCGGTCAAGACCTGCAGGACCGGCTCCAGGCGCAGCGCGAGCAGGCGCGCAGCCATCTCGTGCATGCGACGCCGGCGGGCACCGTCGACCTCTACGAACTGGCGTTCGCGCTCGAACTCGCGCTGCCCGAGGACCGCGTGTTCCTGACCGGATCAGGACGCTTCATGTTCGCGTTCTGGTCAACCATCTCCGTCCGCAATCCGAACGCCTTCGTCGATTGCAACGGGTTGTCCTCCATCGGCCTCGGCCTTGCCACGTCGATCGGTGCGGCGCGTGCGGCGGGCGATCGCCCGACCCTGCTCGTTGCCGGCGACGGCGGCTTCCTGCTCAGCGGCCTGAGCGAGCTTTCCACCGCCGTCGCCGAGCAGCTGGACCTGGTGATCATCGTCGCCAACGACAGCAGCTACGGCGCCGAGCACATCGCGCTGAGAGGGCACGATCTGGATCC
>DASVGQ010000019.1:0-11773 GCA_036379455.1 Nevskiaceae bacterium | reverse complement strand
GCTCGCGCAGGAGCTGCCCTATGCGACGACGGTGACGCTGGAATCGCTGGAGACGGAAGGGGCCCTGCTGCGCGCCAGCGCGGTGATCTGGGTTGAGCGCGAAGGCCAGAAGAAGATCGTCATCGGCGAAGGCGGGCAGATGCTCAAGCGCATCGGCAGCGCAGCGCGGCACGAGATCGAGGCGCAGGTTGGTCAGCGCGTGTTTCTCAAGCTGTGGGTGCGCGTGAAGCGCGACTGGACGGACGATCCCGCGGCGCTCAAGGGCTTCGGCTACGCCTGAGGCGGGCGCTTATCGCGGGGGCGCTGCGGGCGAGCGTAATGCCGGCGCGCGACTGCGCTATCTTTGCGCGGCCGCCGGGTGAGGCGGCGCCCATTTTCCCGTCCGCAGAGGCCTCTCGACGATGGCGGTCAATCTTTCGGCTCCAGATTCCCTGCCGGTCGTCGCCGGCGTGCGGTTGGGCGTGGCAGAAGCGGGCGTCAAGCAAGCCGGGCGACCGGATCTCGTGGTCGTGGAACTCACCGACGGCACGCGCGTCGCAGGCGTCTTCACGCGCAACGCCTTTGCCGCCGCGCCGGTGCTGCTATGTCGTGAACGTCTTGCAAATGAGGATTCACGCATTCGCGCGCTGGTGTTCAATGCCGGCAACGCCAACGCGGCGACCGGCAAGGCGGGGCTCGAGGACGCGCGCGCGGTGACGGCGGAAGTGGCGCGGCTTGTCGGCTGCGAGGCGCGGCAAGTGCTGCCTTTTTCCACTGGCGTGATCGGCGAGAGGCTGCCCGTCGCGCGGGTGCGCGCGGCGCTGCCGCGCGCGGTCGAGGCGCTGCGGCCGGAAGGCTGGCTGAACGCGGCCCGCGCCATCATGACGACCGATACCGTGCCGAAGGGCGCGTTCAGGAGTGTGCATCTGGCGGACGGAGCGGAAGCGGTCGTCACCGGCATCGCCAAGGGCGTCGGCATGATCTGCCCGCAGATGGGCACGACGCTGTCGCTGATCGCCACCGACGCGCGCCTGACGCAGGGCGCGCTGCGGCAGGCGCTTGCTGCGGCGGTGGCGGATTCCTTCAACAGCATCACGGTGGACGGCGATACGTCCACCAACGACTCCTGCGTGCTGTGCGCGACGGCGCAGGCCGGTTCTGAGGATATCGACGTCGCGCACCCGGATTACGCGGTCATCGCCAGGGCGGTGGCGGAGGTGTGCCTGGAGCTCGCGCAGGCGATGGTGCGGGACGGCGAGGGCGCGACGCGCTTCGTCGGCGTCGAAGTCGGCGGCGCGACGAGCCGCGACGAGGCCCGCCGCGTCGGCTACAGCATCGCGCATTCGCCGCTGGTGAAGACAGCGCTGTTCGCCGGCGACGCCAACTGGGGACGCATCATCGCGGCAATCGGCAAGGCGGACGTCGATGGGCTGGATCCGGCGCAGGTCGACGTGCTCCTGGACGACGTGGCGGTGATCACGGCTGGCGAGCCGGATCCCGACTACCGCGAGGCGCGCGGCGCCGCGGTTGTCAGCAAGCCGGAATTCACCATCCACGTGCGGCTCGGGCGCGGGGCCGCCGCAGCTACCCTCTGGACGTGTGACCTGAGCTACGACTACGTGCGCATCAACGCTTCGTATCGCAGCTGAGGCGGGGGCGTGCGAAGACGTGTCGAAGTCGCCTGCGGCGTGCTCGTGCGCGGCGACCGGATCCTCATCGCCCGCCGGCCGGGCGGCAAGATCGGCGCCGGCAAGTGGGAATTTCCCGGCGGCAAGCTGGAAGCGGGAGAGACGTCGCGGGAGGCGCTGGTCCGTGAGCTGGACGAGGAGCTCGGCGTGCGGGTGCTGGACGCCACGGCGCTCGCGCCGCTGGCGCACCGCTATCGCGATCGCGACGTGTGCCTCGATACGTGGCGCGTGGAGCGCTTTGCGGGGGCGCCGCATCCGCGTGAAGGGCAGCAGCTAGCCTGGGTGACCCGCCATGAAATCGGTGGCTACGACATGCTGGCTTCGTCCTGGCGGGTGCTTGCCGCGCTGGCCCTGCCGCGACGGTACGGCACGTGGACCGACGTGCCGGTCGTTTCAGCAATGGCGTCCGCGCCTCTGGCGGACGGCGCTTGGGTGCTGTTGCGCCGGCCGCAGATGGACCTCGAGACCTATGTCCGCGCCGCATGGGACGTCGTCGCGCGCTGCGCCGCTTTTGGCGCCCGCGTGATCGTGGATCGCAGTTCCGCGTTGCCGAGAGTTCCCGCCGCCGTCGGCTTGCAGCTCGATGCGGACGCGCTGGTGGCATGCACGGCGCGCCCTGCGGCGCACGACCGCTTCTGCCTCGTCGTCGTACGCGATCGCGTTGAGCTGGCGCGGGCCTGGACGCTGGATTTCGACGCCGTGGTCTGGAATCCGCGCGGCGAGCACGACGCACCGCGCGCGCTGCCTGTTTCGAGCGTGGCGATGCCGGGTGAGCCCGGTCTGCCCGTCTATGTCGTCGATCGTACCAATGCCACCGTCTCAGCCGCGGCGCGGGGTGCCTTCGGCATGGCCGGATTCCCGGTTCATTTTCCGCCGTCGGCCGGGTCTTCGAGGAAGCTGGACGACGATTCGGGATCTCCCGGGATGCGGTAGCGGCCGCTGAACCAGCCTTCGAGGTCGATGAGCTTGCAGCGGCGGCTGCAGAAGGGCCGGAAGGGGTTGCTGAGATCGAGGCGCGTCGGCTTGCCGCACTGCGGGCAGCGCCCGATGCGGGCGTGGGGTGCCGCTTGCCCGGCTTCGCCGGAGCCTGGAGCCGCGGTCATGCGTAGGCGGGGCTGCGCGTGGGCGCGCAGCACTGCAGGCGAAAACCGATCGGCCCGCGCACTTGGCTGTTGCGGTCGTCCACGTCGCCGAGGTGCATGAAGCGGATCGAGACGCGGTAATGGTTGGCGCTGGTCTCGGGGTAGACGTCCATGGCGGCCGGGATGTGCACGCGGATCAGGTGATAGTGCGCGCGCGGCGTGTACAGGAAGACGCCATTGTTGGCTTCCTCTTCCGTGCTGGCCGTGCTTTCGCGCAGCAGGCGCAGATACACGCGGATGCCGCCTTCCAGCGCGTCCAGATGGCCGTACCAGCGGTCGAGGTCGGCGATGATCGCCTCGTGCGGACGCGTCAGCCAGCGGTGGTAGCTCGGCAGGTCGAAGCTGCAGGTGCCGCCCGGGATCGCGAAGCGGTTCATGACGGCGCCCAGCAGGTCGCTCTCCCGCAACACGGCCGCCGGGTAGCGCGTCAGCGTGGCCTGCAGGCGCGCCACCGCGTGGTCGATTTCCGTCAGGATGCGGTCCAGCTGGGTGCCGTCCACGCCGGGATGGTCTGACAGCTGCACGAGCGTCGCGCGCTGGTCGCACAGGTCCTTGATGAGGTCGGTCTTGAAGTCGTTGCGGCCCATGACCGAGAGGATGTCGAGCAGCGTGTGCAGGGCGGCGCGTGCGTCCCACGACGAAGCCTGCCTGCGGTGGTGGGCGTACTGGTCGAACAGGAATTCGAGCCGCAGAAAACACCGGGTCCGCTCATTGAGCGGCTGCTCGAAGGTGATCCACCGCGGGGCGTTGCCTGTCTGGTCGCTGACCATCACACCTGAATTGCTCCAAATGTGCGGTTTAACCTGAATGCCACCGTCAAGCAAGCGTGGTGCCGCCGTCAGCGTTCATCAACGCAGCTTCCCGCGCTGCCGGCGAGGCTGGTGTACAGGCGGTGTAGCCGTCGGACCTGCGGCGCGATGCGCGCCTCTCCGCCGCGGTTATCGATGATGTCGTCCGCGATCGCGAGCCGCTCGGCGCGCGAAACCTGCGCTTCGACTACGCGGCGCGCCTGTGCTTCGGTCTGGCGGTCGCGCGACATCAGGCGTTGGAGCTGGATTTCCACCGGCGCATCGACCACCAGCACGCGATCCACCTCCCGGCGAGTGTTGGTCCGCAGCATCAGCGCGATGGAATAGATGCAGTAGGGCGCCGCCTGTGCGGCGCGCCACGCGCGGACGCGTTCGTGGATCGCCGGATGCGTGATGGCCTCCAGCCGTTTCCGGGCCGCAGGATCGGCGAACACGTGATCGCGCAGCGCGCGGCGATCCAGCGTGCCGTCGGCGCGCACAAAGCGCGTCCCGAGGCGATCGGCGATTGCCAGCAGCGCGGGGCTTCCGGGCGCCACGACCTCGCGAGCGACGGAATCGGCGTCCAGCACCGGCACCCCGAGCTCATGAAAGCAGGACGCGACGCGGGTCTTGCCGCTGGCGATGCCGCCCGTCAGCCCGACGCACCACGCGTTCACAGCGTTCCGCCGAAGGAGTAGAGCATCCGGGTCAGCGGCGCGCCGGCCATCAGCACCAGCCAGCCGGCGCCCGCGAGGTAGGGTCCGAAGGACAGCGGCGCCGCGCGGCTGTGGCGCCGCAAGGCGATGAGCGCGAGCCCGATCACGACGCCCACCAACGAAGACGCCAGGATGATAGCGGGCAGCGCCGCGAGCCCGAACCATGCGCCCAGCGCCGCCAGCAGCTTGAAGTCCCCGTGCCCCATCCCTTCCTTGCCGGTCGCCAGGCGGTAGGTGTGATAGATGAGCCACAGGACCAGATACCCGACGGCGGCGCCGAGGATCGCCGCGACCGGCGAGGCGAAGATCGGGACGAGGCTCAGCAGCAGGCCGAGCCACAGCAGCGGCAGCGTGATGCTGTCGGGCAGCAGCATGGTTTCCAGATCGATCACCGCGAGGGTCAGCAGCGCCCACGTGAGGACCAGCGCGGCGCCGAGCTGCGGCGACCAGCCGAAGCGCAGCGCGCACAGCACAGAGGCGACGCAGCAGGCGAGTTCGACCAGCGGGTACTGCACGGAGATGCGGCTGCCGCAGTGCGCGCAGCGTCCCCGCAGCCACAGCCAGCTGAGCATCGGCACGTTGTGCCACGGCTTGATGCGCGCGTGGCAGTGCGGGCAGCGCGACGGTGGGTACCACAGGCTCAGGCGCCCCTCTTCGTTCGAGTTAGGCGAGCCGCTCTCCGCGGGCAGGCCGAGCGTGCCGCGCGCGTCCTGCCGCCAGCGCCGCTCCATCATGACCGGCAGGCGTGCGATGACGACGTTAAGAAAGCTTCCGACGACCGCGCCGAGGACCGCGCTGCACAGGACCAGCAGGCCCGTGTTCTCCGCCAGTGCCTCGGAGAACGTCATGGCGCGGTGCGGTCAGAGCGCTGGCGGAAGATGGCAGTCATGATGAGGTCGCGAAGGGTGTGGACCCGGCATGCAAGCGCCAGGCCGGCGGCACGAACGGTCGCGCTGGCGCCGCGCTCCTCAGCGTTCCAGCGGCGCCCAGCGGCCGTCCGTGCCCAGCACTTCCAGAGGCCGGAACCGCGACTTGTAGTCCATCTTCGCGCTGCCCGCCACCCAGTAGCCGAGATAGAGATAGCGCAGACCGGAGGCGCGCGTCACCTCGATCTCGCGCAGGATCATCCACGTGCCGAGTCCGCGGTGCGGCTGGTCGGGGTCATAGAAGGTGTAGACCGCCGACAGCCCGCTGGGCACGCGGTCGAGCACCGCCACCGCTACCAGCGCGTCGTCCGCGCGATCCCGCGCTTCCCAGAACAGGGTCTGCGACCATCCGGCGCTGAAGAACTCGTGGAACGCGTCGGCGTCGTCAGGGTCCATGCCGCCGTCCGGATGGCGGGTGCGCAGATAACTTTGATAGAGGCGGAAGTGCTCCGGGAGCAGCTGCTCCGCGCGCGCCACGCGCAGATCGTCATTGCCTGCGAGGCAGCGGCGCTGAGAGCGGTCGGGGCGGAAGCGTCCGACCGGCACGCGCACCGAGCGGCAGGCGTCGCAGCCGCGGCACATCGGCCGATAGACGTAGCGCCCGCTGCGTCGGAAACCCATGTCCAGAAGCGCTCCGTAGCGCACGGGATCCATCGGGAGGGTCGGATCGATGAAGGCGCTGCGCGCCCGCCGGCCGGGGAGATAACCGCAGGCGTGCTCGGACCCCACCAGCAGCCGCGTCGGCGCTTCCGCGCGGCCCGTCACGACGCGCCCGCCGGCTGCGTCACCAAGGCAGGTGGATCCGCTGCCCCCACATGTCGGCGTCGACTTGCCATGTTCCGCGCTGCCCGCCCTGCGCCAGGGCTTTCCTCACCTGCGAGAGGAAATCATGCCGCGGAATCGGTCGTGCCCCCAAGCTGGTGAGGTGACGTGAGGCAATCTGGCAGTCGATCAGCGGGTAATTCCACGCCTGCAGCTGGCGCGCGAGCGTGGCCAGCGCGATCTTCGAGGTGTCCGGCGCGTGGCTGAACATGGATTCGCCGAAGAACATGCGCCCGAGCGCAACGCCGTACAGCCCGCCGACCAGCTCGCCGCGCACCCAGACTTCCACGGAATGCGCGCAGCCGCGTCGATGCAGCGCGATATAGGCGCGTTGCATCGCCGGGCTGAGCCACGTCCCCTCGCTGTGCTCGCGCGCGCCGCCGCAGGCGGCAAGCACTTCCGCGAAGGCGTGATCCATCGTGACCGCGAAGTGCGCCTGCCGGAGGCGCTTGGCGAGGGAGTGCGAGGCGTGGAACTCCGCCGGGACGAGGACCGCCCTGGGGTCTGGGCACCACCACAGGATCGGCTCATCGGGGTTGAACCACGGGAAGATGCCTTCGGAGTACGCGCGGATCAGGCGCTTGGCGCTGAGATCGCCGCCGATCGCCAGCAGCCCGTTCGGGTTGCGCATCGCCAGCTGCGGCGGCGGGAAGTCCTGCTCCGGATTGCGCGGATCCAGCCAGTGGAGGCGGATGGGGTTATCCATGGCGTCGTCGCTGCGTCGCGCCCGCATTCTGCGCCGGAGCCCGCGTCGTGCCTTTGCGTTCCACCGTCTCGCGATAAGGCAAGTACCGGTCCAGCGCCTCGCGCCGTGCGTCGACCATCGGCCGCTCCGCGTCCAGGCTGCGGGCGACTGCTGCGGCAAGCCGTGGATTTGCGAGCCAGTGCACCGAGAGCGTCTCGCGCGGCACGAAGCCGCGGACGAGCTTGTGCGCGCCCTGCGCGCCGGCGTCGAAGTGCTGCAGTCCGTGGGTGATGCAGTATTCGATGCCCTGGTAGTAGCAGGTCTCGAAATGCAGGCTGTCGTAGTAGGCGGCCGCGCCCCAGTGTCGACCGTAGAGCGTATCGCCGCCTTCGAGGAAGATCGCCGCAGCGACGCGCCGGGTGCCGTCGTGAACTGACACGATCCGCAGCGCGTCGGCGGGCTGCCGCGCGTAGTCGAGGAAGAATTCGAAGCTCAGGTAGGGGTATTCGCCGCGTTCCAGGTAGGTGTGGGCGTAGAGCTCGTAGACCGATCGCCAGTCGTCGTCGCTCAGCGCCGATCCGTGGTCCCAGCGCAGCGTCAGTCCGGCGTCGGAGATCCGTCGCCGCTCGCGGAGGATCTTCTTGCGTCGGTCGTGGCGCAGAACGGCAAGGAAATCCGTGAAATTCCGGTAACTTTCGTTGTACCAGTGGAACTGGATATCGCGCCGTTCCTCGCAGCCCGCCGTCAGGAATACGTCGCGCTCGGCGGGTCGCAGAAACAGCGCGTGCAGCGATGAGACGCCTTCGGCCTGCGCCGCTTCGCGCAGGCCGTTTACCAGCGCCCTGCGCGCTTCCGCCGCGGGCGTGCCCGCGCGTACGCCCAGCCGCGGTCCGGTGACGGGCGTGAAGGGGATCGCGCAGACGAGCTTCGGGTAGTAGCGGATGCCCGCGCGCTCGGCCGCCTGCGCCCAGCTGAAGTCGAAGACGAATTCGCCCCACGAGTGGGTCTTGAACCAGGCCGGCGCAGCGGCCACGAGCCGCCCGGAGGCGTCTTCAACGACGACGTGTGCGGGTGTCCAGCCGGTGCGCGGCGAGGCGCAGCCGTGGCGCTCCAGGGCCGCGAGAAACGCGTGGTGGGCGAAGGGATCGCCCTCCGGAAAGCAGGCATCCCAATCGGCGGCGCCGACTTCGTCGAGCGAGCACAGCCGCCGGACGTGAAGCCCGAGGCGCTCCGCAGCGACAGCACCGGGAGTCGCGTCATCTACGCCCTTGTGGGGCGCCCCGGCCGCTCCGTGCAGCCGACGGGGCGTGGATTGTGCCTTTGCGTTCGTGGCCATGTTCCGTTGCGCGGAGCGCCGCGGCTCATCGCGCGCCTGCAGCGGCCGGCGCGCTCAGTGGACGACCGGGTGTTCCGGTGCGATGTTTCGCAGCGCCCACTGTACGCAGGTATCGTGTTCAAAGCGCGAGATCGCGTCCGGCTTGGTGACGGGATGGGCCTCCGCAAGGCGCCCCTTCGCGTCGAAGTGCACCGCGGCGCCGGCCGTCTGGACGCGGATCTCGTTTTCCGACTGCGTCACCCAGCTGACCTGCAGGTAGCGGAGGTCGCTGTCCGCGTATTCGGGCACGCAGCTTGCCCCGGTGCCGATGGACGCGGCCTCGGCCTCGCTGAACTCGCGGATGCTGCCGTCCTTCCCCAGAACGAAATGGCGGGTTTCGATATCCATGTCGCTTTCGC
This sequence comes from Nevskiaceae bacterium, assembly GCA_036379455.1. GTDB lineage: Bacteria > Pseudomonadota > Gammaproteobacteria > Nevskiales > Nevskiaceae > SCRT01. Next base: position 3,293 of record DASVGQ010000019.1, on the reverse strand, counting down.
TCACGCCGCCTCCTGTTTCAGGCTCGTATCACTGCCCTTGAGACCAGCGCAGAAGATGAAGGTTTGGCCACTGGTTTCAAGGGGCGTTGCTATACTCGGAGCGCGTCAAGTCTCGCCTTTTCCGCAACACAGGTACGTCATTTGATGTGGTTTACCAGCCGGAGGCCTGCGGCTCGCGCATCCCGGCGTACGTCAGGGGAAGAACAGGGTCTGCTGTCGCGCATGCCGCAGGAAACGCTGTTCCTCGCCTGTGTCGGTCTGGCGCTGCTGCTCGTCGTCTCGCTGTTCAGCTTTCATTCCACCGACGTGAGCTGGTCGACGACCGGGACCGGGGCGCCGGTGCAGAACCTCGCGGGGACGGTCGGCGCCTGGATCGCGGACGCCCTGCTGTCGGCCTTCGGTTACGTCGCCTTCCTCATCCCGTGGGCGGTGCTGTGGGCCGGCCTGCGCGTGTTCCGCGGCCCGCCCAAACGCGCCGCCCGCGTGCCCTTCGCGGTGCGGCTCGGCGCGTGGTTCCTGAGCGTGCTCGCGCTGTGCTCGCTGGGGGCGCTGTTCACCGGGGCCGCGGCGTGGATGCCGCAGGGCGCGGGCGGCATCGCCGGCGCGTGGATCGGTAGCCTGTTCGCGTCGGAGCTCAACGCCGTCGGCGCCGCGCTGGTGCTGCTGACGGTGCTCGCGATCACGCTGCCGCTGGCGCTGGTCTACTCCTGGCTGGCGATGCTCGACGGCTTGGGCGGCGGCGCCCTTGCGTTGGGGCACGGATTGCAGCGCGTCGCGAGGTTCATCCACGCGCGGGCGGCCGCGAGGACTAGCCGCCGGCGCGAGACGCCGAAGACGGCGGCGACGCCGCGCCGCTCGCGCGGGGCGCGGCGGGCACCGAGCGCGGTCGGCGGCGATGGTGAGCGGGATCAGCTCTCGTTGCTCGGGCCTTCCGGCACGCCGGTGCTGGAGCTGACGTCGCCGGATCCGGATCCGGATCCGCCGCGGGAGGCAAAGGGAAGAACGGCCGTGGCGAGGGGCGCCTACTCTGGCGCGCAGGTCGCGCGCGCCGGTGGCGACGCGCTGCCGCCGCTCGAGCTCCTCGACGCGCCGCGCGATTCGGGCCAGCGCTACGGCGCCGAAGAGCTGGCCCAGCTGTCGCACGACGTGGAGCGTGTGCTGGCGGACTTCGGCGTGCAGGTCGAGGTGCGCGACGCGCTGCCGGGGCCGGTCGTGACGCGCTTCGAGGTGCAACCGGCGCCGGGCGTGAAGGGTTCGCAGATCACGAACCTCTCGACCGACATGGCGCGGGCGCTGGCGGTGTCCAGCGTGCGCGTGGTCGAGGTGATTCCCGGCAAGAGCTTCATCGGGCTGGAGATCCCCAACGCGCACCGCGAAATGGTGATGCTGCGGCAGGTGCTGGATTCGCCCGTGTGGCGCGACGCCGCGTCGCCGCTGACGCTGGGACTCGGCAAGGACATCGCCGGCAAGCCGGCCGTGGCCGACCTGTCGCGCATGCCGCACCTGCTGGTCGCCGGCGCGACCGGCGCCGGCAAGTCGGTGGCGATCAACGCGATGATCCTGTCGCTGCTGTATCGCAACACGCCGGAGCAGCTGCGCCTGATCCTCGTCGACCCGAAGATGCTGGAGCTGTCCGTCTACGACGACATTCCCCACCTGCTCACGCCGGTCGTCACCGACATGAAGGACGCGGCTAACGCGCTGCGCTGGTGCGTGGCGGAGATGGAGCGGCGCTACCGGCTGATGTCGGCGCTCGGCGTGCGCAATCTTGCCGGGCTCAATCGCCGCGTGCAGGACGCCGCGGAGGCCGGGCAACCGCTCGCCAATCCGCTGGCGGCCTCGTCGGCCACGTCGCCCGGTTCACCGGAGGCCGCGGCGGAGTCCGCGGTGCCGACGCTCGAGTGCATGCCGCGCATCGTTGTCGTCATCGACGAGCTGGCGGACATGATGATGGTGGTCGGCAAGAAGGTGGAGGAGCTCATCGCGCGTATCGCGCAGAAGGCGCGCGCGGCCGGCATTCACCTCGTGGTGGCGACGCAGCGGCCGAGCGTGGACGTCATCACCGGCCTCATCAAGGCGAACATCCCGAGCCGCATCGCCTTCCAGGTCGCTTCCAAGATCGACTCACGCACCATCCTCGACCAGAACGGCGCGGAGACCCTGCTCGGGCAGGGCGACATGCTCTACCGCCCTATCGGCGCGAGCCACGTCGCGCGCATCCACGGCGCCTTCGTGGCCGACGAGGAAGTCCACAGCGTCGTGGACTGGCTCAAGAAGACGGGCGCGCCGGCCTACATCGAGGAGATCCTCGCGGACGAGCCGCAGGCGCCCGAAGCCGGCGCCGACGACGCCGAGCAGGACCCGCTCTACGACCAGGCGGTCGCGGTGGTGCTGGAATCCGGCCGCGCCAGCGTGTCGTGGGTGCAGCGTCGCCTGTCGGTCGGCTACAACCGTGCCGCGCGGATGGTCGAACAAATGGAGGCCGCCGGCATCGTCGGCCCCACCGGACACGGCGGCAGCCGGGAGATTCTGGTCCCGACCGGGCACGACTGAGACGGGCGTTTGCCCGTACCATGGCGGCCGGCTTTTCGCGGAAGATGCCCATGTCCTACCACCGCGCTGCGTCGCGTTTCGCAGCGGTCGCGTGTGTCCTGCTTGCCTCCCTGACTCTTGCGACTGCGGCGTCGGCCGCGCCGGCGGCGTCGGGCAACGACGTCGGCGGCGAGGCGCTGCGGCATTTCATGGCGCAGGTGCAGACTTTCACGGCGGATTTCACGCAGACACAGTCGGACGAAACCGGCAGGATCACGCGCAAGCAGAGCGGACAGGTGTGGCTGCAGCGGGCGACGCCGGGGGCCGAAAATGGCCGCTTCCGCTGGGCCTACGAGAAGCCGTACAAACAACTCATCGTGTTCGACGGCACGCGCGTCTGGGTTTATGACCCGGACCTGCAGCAAGTGACGGTGCGCCCGGCCGGCAAGGCCTTCGCGGGTTCGCCGGCGGCGCTACTCGCGGCCCGCACGACGCTGACCGATGCCTTCGACGTGCTCAGCTCCACGGGCATGAACGGGCAGGAGCACGTCGAGCTCGTGCCGAAGGATTCGCAGAGCGACTTCAAGTCCGTGTCGCTGCTGTTCGCCGGCGACGTGCCGGTGCGCATGGTTTTCCGCGACCACCTCGGCGACGTGACGGACGTGCAGTTCACGGACGTCAAGACCAACGTACACATTGCTCCCGGCCAGTTCAGCTTTGATCCGCCCAAGGGCGTGACGGTGGTTGGCGCCGACGGCGGC
>DASVGQ010000018.1:0-26167 GCA_036379455.1 Nevskiaceae bacterium | reverse complement strand
ACATGACCCGGCGCGCGTGGTGGGTGCCGACGTGGTGGTCGCGTCCACAGCGGTCCACGCCGACAACGTGGAACTCAAGGCCGCGCGGGCGGCACGGATTCCGGTGGTGCGGCGCGCCGAGATGCTCGCCGAGCTGATGCGTTTTCGCTACGGCGTGGCGGTCGCCGGCAGCCACGGCAAGACGACCACCACGAGCCTCATCGCCAGCGTCCTCGCGGAGGGCGGGCTGGATCCCACCTACGTCATCGGTGGACGGCTGAAGAGCGCGGGCGCCAACGCGCGGCTCGGAGCCGGCTCCTATCTCGTCGCGGAGGCCGACGAAAGCGACGCGTCGTTCCTGCTCCTGTCGCCGCTGCTGGCGGTGGTGACGAACGTCGACGCCGACCACCTTTCCACCTACGGCGGCGACTTCCGTCGGCTGCAGCACACCTTCATCGAATTTCTGCAGCGCCTGCCGTTCTACGGCCTCGTGGTAGCGTGCCTCGACGATCCCGTGCTGCACCGCCTGCTGCCGGAGATCGGCCGTCCGGTCGTGACCTATGGCGGCACGCCCGAGGCGGATCTGCGCGCGGTCGACGTGGTGATCGACGGGCCGACCAGCCATTTCACGGTGGAGTCGCGGGAGGCGCCGTCGAGCGCGTACCGCCTCAATCTGCCGGGGCATCACAACGTGCTCAACGCCCTCGCCGCCATCGCCGTCGGCCGCGAGCTGGGCGTGGCGGAGGCTTCCATCCGCCGTGCGCTGGATGCCTTCGCCGGCGTGGGGCGGCGCTGCGAGTCGCACGGCGATCTGTCCATTCCAGGCGGCAGCGTGCGCCTCATCGACGACTACGGGCACCACCCCCGGGAGATTGCCGCGACCTTTGCGGCGCTGCGCGAGGCCTATCCCGGCCGGCGGCTGGTGGTGGCCTTCCAACCGCATCGCTACACGCGCACGCGCGATCTCTTCGACGACTTCTGCGCCGTGCTGTCGGGCGCCGATGCGCTGCTGCTGGCCGACGTCTATCCTGCCGGCGAAGCGCCGCTGGAGAACGCCGACAGCCGCGCGCTGGCGCGCGGGATTCGCGCGCGCCACGCCGTCGAGCCGGTGGTGGTCGGAGCGGTAGAGGCGATGCCCGCGGCGCTGGCGGCGATCCTAAGGCCGGATGACCTGCTGCTCACGCTCGGCGCCGGCAGCATTGGACAGCTGCCGGGGCTGCTCGAAACGCAAGGCTTCAGCGCGGCAGCGGAGGCTCAACCGTGACGCCGGCCGTGACGTCCGCCTCCCTGCGCGGGCAGCTGCGCCGCGGCGTGCCGCTCGCGCCGTACACGAGCTGGCGCGTGGGCGGTCCGGCCGACCAGCTTTACGAACCGGCGGATCGCGAGGATCTGCTCGCCTATCTCGCGCAGCTGCCGCCGGGCATGCCGCTGTGGTGGATGGGCCTCGGCACGAACACCTTGGTGCGCGACGGCGGCTTTCGCGGAGCCGTGATCGTACTGCGCCGCCACATCACCGCGCTGCGGCTCGAAGGCGCATCGGAGATCCATGCGGAGGCGGGCGTGGCCTGTGCGCGCGTGGCGAAGTTTGCCGAGCGCCACGACCTCGGCGCGCTCGGGTTCATGACCGGCATCCCGGGCACCATCGGCGGCGCGCTGACCATGAACGCGGGCGCCTACGGCTCCGAGACCTGGGCGCACGTGGCGGCGGCGGAAGCCGTATTTGCCGGCGGGGCGACGCGCTGGCTCGAACCACACGACTTCGTCATCGCCTACCGCTCCGTGCAGATGCCGGCGGGGTTTCTCGGCTTTCTCGCGGCGCGTCTGAAGGTACGGCCACAGCCAGCAGGCGGGCGCGAGCAGACGCAGCAGTGGATGGCCAGCCGCCGCGCCACGCAGCCGCTCGGTCGTCCGAGCGGCGGCAGCACGTTTCGCAATCCACCCGGCGGCCACGCCGCACAGCTCATCGAGGCGGCGGGGCTGAAGGGCCATAGCATCGGCGGCGCGTCGGTGTCGACGCTGCACGCGAATTTCCTGCTCAACGACGGCACGGCGACCGCAGCCGACATCGAGGCGTTGATCGAGCACGTGCGTGCGGCCGTGGAGGCAGCCAGCGGCATCCGGCTGGAGCTCGAGGTGCGCATCGTCGGCGAACGCGCGGCGCCCGAAGTTCGTGGAGCAGGTCGTGCGTAGGCGCGTGACGGACGCCGCGGTCTTCGGGCGCGTGGCCGTGTTGATGGGCGGCTGGTCCGCCGAGCGGGAAGTGTCTCTGTGGTCGGGCCGCAACGTGCTGGAAGCGCTGCAGGCGCGTCGCGTTGACGCGCACGCGATCGACGCAGATCGTGCGCGGATCCTGCGTCTCGGCGAGGAAGGCTTCGAACGCGCCTTCAACGTACTGCACGGTACCGGTGGCGAGGACGGCACCGTGCAGGCCGCGCTCGAGCTGCAGGGCATCGCGTACCCGGGCTGCGGCGTGCTCGCCTCGGCCCTGGCGATGGACAAGCTGCAGACCAAGCGGCTGTGGCACGACGCCGGCCTGCCGACGCCGGCCTGGCGCGTGCTCGCGGGCCTGGATGACGCGCGTCGGGCGGCTGAAGCCTTCGGCTATCCGTTCATCATCAAACCGACGGCCGAGGGGTCGAGCGTCGGCGTCAGCAAGGTCCACACCGAGGCCGAGATCGAAGCCGCGTTCATCGCCGCACAAGGGGGAAGCGGCCGACCGAGGAGCGCGCCGCCGCGCCGGGTCATGGCGGAAGCCTTCGTTGCTGGCGCGGAGGTCACGGGCAGCCTGCTCGATGAGCAGGCGCTGCCGCTGATCCGCATCGAGCCGGACGGCGAGTTCTACGACTACCGCGCGAAGTATCTGTCCGACCGCACGCGCTACCTGTGCCCCGCGCCGCTGCCAGACGCGCAGACGCAGGCTCTGCAGCAGCTCTGCCTTGATGCGTGGCGGGTGCTGGACGGGCGCGGCTGGGGCCGCATCGACCTGCTCGTCGACGCGACAGGGCGGGGCTGGCTGATCGAGGCCAACACCGTTCCCGGCATGACCTCGCACTCGCTGGTGCCGATGGCGGCGCGAGCGACCGGCATGGATTTCCAGAGCCTGTGCTGGGCGATCCTCGAGACCAGCCTTCCGCCGATCCCGTCGGCCGGAGCCGGAAAGTGAGCGCCGTCCTGCATCGGCGCGCGATCATCACGCACCGTGACCGCAGCGCCCTGCCCCATGTGGTGCTGCGCTGGGCGCTCGCCATGCTGTGCGCGCTGGCGGCCGGCAGCGTGGTCTATCTCGCGCGCCCCGCACTGGATCGTCCCGTGGCGGACGTCGACGTGGAAGGGCAGTTCGCGCATATGGATCCGCAGCAGATCGTGGCGGCCGCGGCGCTGCCATCGGGCGTGCGGTTGTTCGACGTGAGCCTCGCGACGGTGCAGCGGCACATAGAGCAGCTGCCGTGGGTTGCCAGCGCCAGCGTCACGCGTCGCTGGCCGGCGACGCTCGATGTCCGCGTCACCGAGCGGCAGGCGATTGCGCGCTGGGGAGCCGACGGGCTCGTGGACCGCCACGGCGACCTGTTCTATCCACCGAACGGCGTCAGCCAGGATCGCCAGCTGGCTTCGCTGCCTCGCCTCGACGGCATGGCGGGTCATCAGGGGCAGGTGCTGGGCGCTTGGGAAATCCTGGCGCCGGCGCTCAAGTCCACGCCGCTGGCGCTTGCGAGCCTGTCGCAGAACGCCCGCGGCGGCCTGCTGGCGCAGACCATCGGCGGCATCGCCCTGCATCTGGGGACCACCAGCCCTGAACACCAGCTGCGCCTGCTGCAGACCACGATCCTGCCGCTGCTGGCGGACAAGCTCGCGGGCGTGACGGCGATCGACATGCGCTACGCCAACGGCTTTGCGGTGGCCGGCGGTCCCGCGCCCGTAGCGCCCCGGAGGAACACATGAGCACACGCCCGCGCACGGAATACTTTGTCGGCATCGACATCGGAACGGCCAAGGTGGCCGCGCTGATCGGCGAGGCGCAGCAGGAGGGCACGGTCCGCGTGCTCGGGCTGGGGCAGAAGCCCTGCGCGGGCGGGCTCAAGCGCGGCGTCGTCGTCAACGTCGAGGCGACCGTCGAGGCGATCCGCGCCGCGGTCGAGGCCGCCGAGCTGATGGCCAACTGCCACGTGCGTTCCGCGCACGTCAGCATCACCGGCAGCCATATCCGCAGCCGCGACTCCCTCGGCGTGCTGCCGATCCGTCGGGGTGAGGTGTCGCGCAACGACGTGCTGGACGTAATCGACGTCGCGCAGACCGTCGCGATTCCCGCCGACCGGGAAATCCTGCACGTGCTGGAGCAGGAGTTCGTGGTGGACGGCCAGGGCGGGATCCATGAGCCCGCCGGCATCCGCGCGGTGCGCCTCGAGGCCAAGGTGCACATCGTCACCGGCGCGCTGTCGCCCGCCCAGGACCTGCGCCGCTGCGTGGAGCGCTGCGGGCTGGTGGCCGAGAAGCTGGTGCTGGCGCCGCTCGCCAGCGCCGAGGCCGTGTTGCAGCGCGACGAGCGCGAGCTCGGTGTGTGCGTCGTCGACATCGGCGCCGGGACCTCCGACATCGCCGTGTACCACGACGGCGCGGTGCGCCACACGGCGGTGCTGCCGATCGGCGGAGACCAGGTCACGAACGACATCGCCGTCGCCTTCCGCACGCCCACGCATCACGCCGAGGTACTGAAGAAGGAGCACGGCTGCACGCGCTGCGACGCCAGCGACGCCGCGGTCGACGACCTCGACCTGCCGGGCGGCAGCGACACGGCCCGCCGGACGGTGTCGCGCCAGATGTTGGCCGAGGTGATGCGCCCGCGCCTGGTCGAGATGCTGCGCTACGTGCGCGAGGAGCTGTATCGCGCCGACGCCTATCGGCTGGTGGCGGGCGGGGTGGTTCTCACCGGCGGCGTCGCGCGCACGCGCGGGCTGGTGGAGCTGGCCGAGGAAGTCTTCGAGCTGCCGGTGCGGGTCGGGACTTCGCTGCGGGTCGACGGACCCGAAGGCATGAAGGACGACCCGTCGCTGGCGACGGGCGAGGGGCTGCTGCTGTTTGCCCTCGAACAGCAGCCTCAGGAGGGGGGGCGCCGGGTGGGCGGCGCAAGCGGTGGTGTGCAGCGCTGGATGGGCCGCACACGCCAATGGATCGCAGGGCACTTGTAGGAATCCGCGCAGGCGGAACGTGTGACAACCCAGGACGCAGGAGGCAGGCAATGAGCAATGACGTGGTGCCCGAGACTTTCGAGATCGTCGACGGCCAATACAAGCGTGCGGTGATCCGCGTGATCGGCGTGGGGGGCGGTGGCTGCAACACCGTCAACCAGATGGCCCAGGCGGAGATCCAGGGCGTGGAATTCATCTGCGCGAACACCGACCGGGACCACTTGGAGAAGTGCGTGCCGGTGATGCAGCTGCAGATGGGAGCCGCCGTCACGCGCGGGCTCGGCGCCGGCTCCAACCCCAAGGTCGGCCGCGAAGCCGCCGAGGAGGACAAGGACCGCATCCACGAGATGCTGGAGAACACCGACCTCCTGTTCATCACGGCCGGCATGGGCGGCGGGACCGGAACCGGCGCGGCGCCGGTCATCGCGGAGATCGCCCAGGAACTCGGAATCCTGACGGTGGCGGTGGTCACCAAGCCGTTCCCACATGAAGGCAAGAAGCGCATGCGCGTGGCGATCGAGGGCATCAAGGAGCTGCAGCAGCGCGTCGATTCACTGATCGTCATCCCCAACGAGAAGCTGCGGCTGGTGCTGGGCGGTAGCGTCACGTTGCTCAACGGCTTCAAGGCCGCCAACGACGTGCTGCAGAACGCCGTGCAGGGCATCTCCGACCTGATCACGCGGCCGGGCATGATCAACGTCGACTTCGCTGACGTGAAGACCGTCATGTCCAACCGCGGCATGGCGATGATGGGCCTGGGTTCGGCGCAGGGTGAGGACCGCGCGCAGAAGGCGGTCGAAGCGGCCCTAGCGAGCCCGCTGCTGGACGATCTGGAGCTGACCGGTGCCCGCGGCATCCTCGTCAACATCACCTGCGACGACACGCTGACCCTCGACGAGCTGGAGCTGATCAACAACCGCATCTTCGAGATCGCCTCGGACGAAGCGGAGATGAAGTCGGGCACCAGCTTTGATCCGAGCCTCAACGGCGAGCTGCGCGTGACCGTGGTCGCGACGGGTCTTGACGGCGGCATCGTCACCTCGGCGGGTGCGGCACCGGAGATGGTCTCCGCGGTCGAAGCGGCGGCCGAGCACCGGCCGGTCGTGACGCGCCTGTGGGCCAATGGCATGAAGGAGTCGCGCACGGCGCCGGTCGCGGCGGCACCGGCGGTCTCGCGGCCGCAACGGCCGCGGCGCGCCAGTGGAGCGCTCGCGCTGGATCAGGATATACTTGACATTCCTGCGTTTCTGCGTGAACAGGCCGACTGATCATGCAGTACGAAGTGTGACGCAGACAACAACACCACTCTTCAACCAGGAGAGCGCGACGGCGGCAGGGTGTAGCGGCTGTTATGCAAGGCGATGCGTCCGTGAAATCAGCGGCGCTTCTGCTACGCGAGTCAGCCCGCCGCTCGAAACGTGAAACGCACTCGACGATGATCAGTCAACGCACATTGCGCGTACCAACGCGTGCGCGCGGCATCGGGCTGCACAGCGGGGGCAGCGTCTACATGTCGCTGCTACCCGCTGCGCCGGATACGGGGATCGTGTTCCGGCGAGTCGATCTGGATCCGGTCCGGGAGGTTCCCGCGCAGGCGCGGCTGGTGGCCGATACCACGCTCAGCAGCGGGCTGGAGCTCGACGGCGTCAAGATCGGCACCGTGGAGCATCTGCTGTCGGCGCTGTGCGGCGTCGGCATCGACAACTGCATCGTCGAGCTGTCCGCGCCCGAAGTGCCGATCATGGATGGGTCGGCCGCGCCGTTCGTCTACCTGTTGCAGGCGGCCGGCATTCGCGAGCAGGCGGCGCCGCGGCGCTTCGCGCGCCTGCGCCAGCCGGTGCAGGTATCGGACGGTGACAAGTGGGCACGGCTCGAGCCCTGCGACGGCTTCCGGCTGAGTTTCTCCATCGACTTCGATCACCCGGTGGTGCGCGCCAGCGCGCAGACGGCGTCGCTGGAGTTCTCGACCGCGAATTACATCCGCGAAGTCAGCCGCGCCCGTACCTTCGGTTTCATCGGTGAGTTCGAGCAGCTGCGCGCACATCACCTTGCGCTCGGGGCTTCGCTCGACAACGCCGTGGCGGTGGACGACTACCGAGTCCTCAACCGGGACGGGCTGCGTTATTCCGACGAGTTCGTACGCCACAAGATTCTCGACGCCGTGGGGGATCTGTATCTGCTCGGCTACCCCTTGTTGGCGGGTTACAGCGCGTACAAGTCAGGACACGCGTTGAACAACCGGCTGGTCAGGGCGGTGCTCGCCGACCGCAGCGCCTCGGAGATCGTCGTGTTCGACGCGGGGCGTCGAGCGGTGCTGGCTGCGCAGGAGTCGCTGCAGCGGGCATAGGCGCGCGCGCCACGCGCGAGGCGGTAGGCCAAGCGCCAAGCCGCGCTGCGATAGCGTTTCCAGCCGTGGACGAGCCGATGGCGGCGTCCCTGCGGCCGATGCGGAACGGCGCTTGCAGGGCGCGGAAGCGTCTCTATAGACTGCCGGCCTGACGGCCCCCGTCGCGCGGCTCGCGCGGCGCGGCGCCGATCCGGACAATGAGCCGCACGCAGGCGCTGTCGCAGCGCTGCCGGAGAAAGTGGAGGAGCTCGTTTGCCTGATAGCGCAGGATCGTTGCGGCAGCCGCACTGTCGACATAGACGGTCGCTGTGCTGCCGCGGATGACGACGCGGTTCGGGGCGACGCCGCCGCTCGTCGCGGCCCAATCGCGCAGCGCCCGCTGGTATCGATGCATGTGTGCAGCCTGCGCGAGCAGCTCGCCGGCAGGAAACCCGCGCCGCGCGATGACGTCGCCGACGGAGCGGACGGGGTCGACCGGCCCCTCCGTGTTTCCTGCCTGAGGCTCGCGGCGCGTGGACATCATCCTCGTCAATCCTAGCAGCGGGAAGTCCTGGCGCCTGCGTCAGACGCGATGGCATCTCGCGCTCGGCGGCGCGTGCGTGCTGTTGCTGGCTGCGACCTTGCTGGGCGCCGGCTACTGGCTGGCAGGGCCCGAGCATGCGCCGGATCGAGGCCGGCCGACGACGGCGGAAGCGCGCGGACTGATCAGCGCGCTGCATTCCATGCAGACACAGGTAGCCGGACAGCAAGGCGAGCTGGAGCGGGCGAAGGCTGGCGCGGAGGAGAACGTCAACGCGCTGGCACGTCGCCTGGCGCAGCTGCAGGCCGACGTCATGCGGCTCAACGCCGCGGCACAACGGATGGTCGAGGTTGCCCACATCGACGCGGCGGAGTTCCGTTTCGATCAGCCGCCGGCCGTGGGCGGTCCGGATCTGGGCGCCTCCGATGCGCCGGAGCTGCGCGTCGACGGGATGGATGCGCTCGACCGACTGCAGGCCCAGCTGGCGGAGCGGCAGCGCGAATTCACCGTGCTGGAGGACATTCTGCGGACCAGCAAGCTGCGCAAGGAAACCCAGCCCGAGGGCTGGCCGGTGGACCACGGCTATATCTCGTCAAGCTTCGGTTCCCGCACGGATCCGTTCACCGGGCACCGCAGCTTTCATTCGGGCATCGATATCGCGGGGCCGGACGGCGGAACGGTGCGCGCGGTGGCGGCCGGCATCGTGGTCGAGGCCGGCGCCGTGAACGGCTACGGCGAGCTCGTGCGCATCAATCACGGCAACGGGGTCGAGACGCTCTACGGCCACAACCAGAAGATCCTAGTGCACGTCGGCCAGAAGGTGCTGCGGGGCCAGAGCATCGCGCTGGAAGGCAGTACCGGCCGTTCGACCGGCCCGCACAGCCACTTCGAAGTACGGATCGACGAGCGTCCGGTGAACCCGCTGCGTTTCCTGCAGGCCGCCCGATAGACGCTCAATGGTGCTCTGCGCGTCACGCGCGCCGCGGTCTGCGCGCGTGAGGTGATGCATAATTCACGGGTTTTTTTGCGTACCTGCAATCGCGGGCGCGCAGCTTGATTCATTTCCATCGAATCCCATGCCGCAAAATGTGCTGAATCGCATCCTCAGCAGCCGCAATCGGCGCCACGTCCGACGGCTGCGGGGTTTTGTCTCGAAAGTCAACGCGCTGGAACCTCGTTACGAGGCGATGAACGACGCGGAGCTCGCTGCCCAGACGGCGCGTTTCCGCCAGCGGTTGGCGCAGGGCGAAGAACTCGAGGCGCTGCGGGCGGAGGCTTTCGCGGTCGTGCGGGAGGCGTCGAAGCGGGTGCTCGGCATGCGCCATTTCGACGTGCAGATCATCGGCGGCGCGATCCTTGACGAGGGGCGTATCGCGGAGATGCGCACCGGCGAGGGCAAGACGCTGGTCGCGACCCTGCCCTGCTATCTCAACGCGCTGCCAGGCAAGGGTGTGCACGTCGTGACGGTCAACGACTATCTGGCGCGACGCGACGCGGAGTGGATGGGGCAGGTGCACCGGTTCCTCGGCCTCAACGTCGGCGTCGTGCTCTCAGGCCAGCCGCAGGAGGACAAGCGTGCCGCCTACGCCGCGGATATCACCTATGCGACGAACAACGAGCTCGGCTTCGACTATCTGCGTGACAACATGGCCTTCGAGCTCGGCGACAAGGTCCAGCGGCCGCTCAACTACGCGGTGGTGGACGAAGTCGATTCGATCCTCATCGATGAAGCTCGCACGCCGCTGATCATCAGCGGACCGACGGACGACGACACCGAGCTCTACGTGCGGCTCAACAAGCTGGTCCCGAAGCTGGTGCGCCAGAAGGAGGAGGACGGGCCGGGCGACTTCAGCGTCGACGAGAAGCAGAAGCAGGTCTACCTCACCGAGGACGGGCACGAGAAGGTCGAGGGCATGCTGCGCGAGATGGGCCTGCTGGAGGAGGACGAGAGCCTCTACGAGCCCGGCAAGGTGCAGATCCTGCACCATCTCAACGCACTGCTGCGCGCGCACAACATCTATCACCGCAACGCCGACTATCTGGTGCGCAACGGGGAGGTTTTCATCGTCGATGAATTCACCGGGCGCGTGATGGTCGGCCGGCGCTGGTCGGACGGCCTGCACCAGGCGGTGGAAGCCAAGGAGGGCGTGCGCATCCAGCAGGAGAACCAGACGCTGGCGTCCATCACCTTCCAGAACTATTTCCGGCTCTACAACAAGCTCTCCGGCATGACCGGCACCGCAGCGACGGAAGCCAAGGAGTTCCAGGAGATCTACGGCCTCGAGGTGTCGGTGATTCCGACCAACAAGCCGATGATCCGCGACGATCGGCCCGACCTCATCTACATGACCGAGCCGGAGAAGTTCAAGGCGGTCACGGACGACGTCGAGGAAGCGCACAAGCGCGGCCAGCCGATACTCGTCGGCACGGCAACGATCGAGACCTCCGAAAAGCTCGACGCGTTGCTCAACAAGCGCAACATCGCGCACGAGGTGCTCAACGCCAAGCAGCACGAGCGCGAGGCGGAGATCATCGCGCAGGCGGGCCGACCGGGTTCCGTGACCATCGCCACGAACATGGCCGGCCGCGGCACCGACATCGTGCTGGGGGGCAGCCTCGACGCCGACCTTGCGAAGATCCCGGAGGACGATGCGGCGGCGCGCGAGGCGGCGAAGGCCGACTGGCAGAAGCGCCACGAGCAGGCCGTCGCGCTCGGCGGGCTGTATGTGGTCGGGTCGGAGCGCCACGAGTCGCGGCGCATCGACAATCAGCTGCGCGGTCGCGCCGGCCGTCAGGGCGACCCGGGCGCGTCGCGCTTCTACCTGTCCCTCGACGACGACCTGATGCGCATCTTCACGCCGCCGTCCATGCGCAAGATGCTGCTCAAGCTCGGCATGAAGGAGGGCGAGGCGCTGGAGCATCGCCTGGTTACACGCTCCATCGAGACCGCGCAGGAGAAGGTTGAAGGCCACAACTTCGACATCCGCAAGAACCTGCTCGATTACGACAACGTCTCCAACGAGCAGCGCAAGGCGATCTACGAGCTGCGCAACGAGCTGATGGGCGCCGAGCGCGTTACGCCGATGATCGACGAGATCCGCACGGACGTGATCAACGGCGTCATGAACGTCTACGTGCCCGAGCAGTCTCCCGAGGAGTCCTGGAACCTGGAAGGGCTGGAAGAGGCCCTGAAGAAGGACTTTGCCGCCGAGCTGCCGCTGCGGCAGTGGCTCAAGGACGACGCCGATCTCACCGAGGTCGGGCTGCGCGACCGGATTCTGAAAGCCATCACCGATGCCTACGCCGCGAAGAAGGCGCAGGCGGGCGCATCGGTACTCGAACGTTTCGAGAAGGCGATCACGCTGCAGATTCTCGACAGCTACTGGCGCGAGCATCTGGCGGCGATGGACTACCTGCGGCTGGGCATCCATCTGCGCGGCTACGCCCAGCAGGATCCGAAGAACGCCTACAAGCGAGAAGGTTTCAACATGTTCAACGACATGCTGTCGCGCTTCAAGCATGAGGTGGTGTCGACGCTGTCGCGCGTGCGCGTGCAGACCGAGGAGGAAGTGGCTGCGACGGAGGCCGCCCGCCGCCAGCGTGAGATGGCGCGCGCGCTGCAGTTCCAGCACGCCGAAGCCGCACCCGTGGCGGCCGGCGCCGGTGCCATGGCCGGCGTGCCGGCGCGTGCGCCGGCGATGGCCGGCGCCGCGCAAGGAACCCGTGGCGACGACGATGGCGGAGGCGTGGCGGTGGCGACGGCCCCGCCCCGGCAGGCATCGACCTTCGTGCGGCCCGACCGCAAGATCGGCCGCAACGAGCTGTGTCCCTGCGGCTCGGGAAAGAAGTACAAGAACTGCCACGGCCGTCTGGTCTGAGCGAGCCTCGCGGCGTGCGCGCGTCCTGGGCTGCGCCGGATGCGCGACAAGGCGTGATCGGCCAGCCCGCCGCGGGAGTCAGTCGACTTCGATCTCCACCTTGTAGTGGCTATGCCGGAAGTTCGCCTCAAACTCGAGGCGGATGGCGGGGCCGGTGTGCCCACGCGTCAGGTCGTCTTTGAGGCCTTTGCCGGTGGCCTTGCTGCGCGTCACCTTGAAGCCCTGTTCTTGAGCCAGCCGCGATAGAAGTCGAAGCCGGCCGGCGACTGCCGGGTCGTGTGATTCACGCACGACCGCGCGATCCGGTAGAGCGCATCGCACGGACGCCGTGAGCGTTCCCGCCATGCCCTAAACTACGCGGCTTCCATTGCTCGAATGCACGGACCCGATGCGCCTCTCACGCCTGCCGCTGGTCACGACGAAGGAAACCCCCGCCGACGCCGAGGTGGTCTCCCATCAGCTGATGCTGCGGGCGGGGATGATCCGCAAGCTGGGCGCCGGGCTCTACAGCTGGCTGCCGCTGGGCGTACGCGTGCTGCGCAAGGTGGAGGCGATTGTGCGCGAAGAGATGGATCGCGCCGGCGCGCACGAGATCCTCATGCCGATGGTCATTCCGGGCGAGCTGTGGCAGGAGAGCGGCCGCTGGGCGAAGTACGGCCCCGAGCTGCTGCGCTTCAAGGACCGGCACGAGCGCGACTTCGTGCTGGGCCCGACGCACGAGGAGGTGGTGACGGACCTCGTGCGGCGCGACATCCGCAGCTACAAGCAGCTGCCGGTCACGTTCTACCAGATCCAGACGAAGTTCCGTGACGAGATTCGTCCGCGCTTCGGTGTCATGCGCGGGCGCGAGTTCATCATGAAGGACGCCTACAGCTTCCATGTGGATGCCGCGGACCTCGAGCGCGAATACCAGAACATGCGCGCGGCCTATACCCGCATCTTCACGCGCATCGGCGTGGACTTCCGCGTCGTGCGCGCCGATGCCGGGGCGATCGGCGGCAATCGCAGCGAGGAGTTCCACGTGCTGGCGCAGTCGGGCGAGGACCTGTTGGCGGTCAGCGACGCCGGCGACTACGCGGCCAACGTGGAGGCGGCGGCGATCCGGCCGAGCGGTACGCGCGGTGAGGCTCGTGAGACGCTGAAGAAAGTGGCGACGCCCGAGCGGAAGACCTGCGAGGAGGTGGCCTCGTTCTTGCATCTGCCGTTGACGGCCATGGTCAGGTTCATCGTCGTCAAGGACAGCGAAGGCGGCCTCGTGGCGCTGGCGCTGCGCGGAGACCACATGCTCAATACCGTCAAGGCGGAGCACCACCCGCGCGTGGCGGCGCCGCTGCAGCTCGCCAGCGACGCCGAGATCCGCGCAGCCTTCGGCTGCGAGCCGGGCTTTCTCGGGCCGGTCGGCGACCACGTGCCGGTGTTGGCGGACCACGCCGCGGCGGTGCTCGCGGACTTCGTCTGCGGTGCGAACGAGACCGGCTTCCACCTGCGCGGCGCGAACTGGGGGCGCGACACGCTCGAGCCGCAGCCCGCGGACCTGCGCAACGTCGTCGAGGGCGACCCGAGCCCCGACGGGCAGGGGCGGCTGACGCTGACGCGCGGCATCGAGGTGGGGCACATCTTCCAGAACGGACCGCTGTACACCAAGGCGCTGGGCGTGACTGTGCTCGGCGAGGACGGACGCGAATTCACGCCGACGGCGGGCTGCTACGGCATCGGCATCACGCGCGTGGTGGCGGCCGTCATCGAGCAGCGCAACGACGCGCGCGGCATCGTCTGGCCGGAATCGGTCGCGCCGTATCGGCTGCTCATCTGCCCGATCGGGCTGCACAAGTCGGCGGCGGTCACGGACGCTACCGAGCGTCTCTATGCGGAGCTCGTGGAAGCCGGCGTGGAGGTGCTGCTCGACGACCGCGGGCTGCGCCCGGGGCCGATGTTCGCGGACGCCGACCTGATCGGCATTCCCCACCGGGTGGTCGTCAGCGACAAGAACCTCGCGCAAGGACAGTTCGAATACAAGCGCCGCAGCGCGGAAGCGCCGGAGATGATCCCGGCGACGACTGACGCGGTGCGCGTGAAGGTAGGCGGGTGAGGCTGTTCGCCGCCCTGCTGGTGGCGGCGGCGCTTGCGGCGACGCTGCCGGCCGCCTACGCCGGGCCGACCGGCGAGCCGGAGCCGGCGCTGCTGGCACGCCTGCAGAAGGCGGTCGCCGATCCCGCGGGCTTCGACGATCGCTATGTGGCACAGGTGTGGTTTGTCGACATGGCGGCGCGCATGCAGCGCTATGTGCCCAACGCGTTGCCGGATCCGGGGCAGCGCATCGAGTTCCTGCGCGTGCTGCACGCCGAGGCGCGGCGGGCGGACGTTTCTCCCGAGCTGGTACTGGCGGTCATCAACATCGAGAGTCGCTTCGAGCGCTTTGCGCTGTCGACGGCCGGCGCGCGCGGCTACATGCAGATCATGCCGTTCTGGCTCAAGGAAGCCGGCGATCCGGGCGGCAACCTGTTCGATCTGCGCACCAACCTGCGCATGGGCTGCACCGTGCTCCGCTACTACCTCGACCGCAGCCGCGGTGATTGGGTGGAAGCGTTGGCGCGCTACAACGGCTCCTACGGACGCGCCGATTATCCGTGGAAGGTGCTGCGGGCGCTGAACACGCGTTGGAGCCCCGGTTAGGGAACCAGGCGAGCCTGCGGGCACGGGGGCGTGCCCACCAGCTTGTGTGCGCCCTTTCGGTCAGTCCTGTGGCGCGCCGCGCCGCATGCGCTCGTTGCCGCGACTCCGCCCGGCGCCGTTCCCGGCGCTGCGGGGGGCAGCGCTTGGCGCCTCACGCCAGCGCGTGCTCCGCCCGCAGCTTGGCAAGGTGGCTGCGGATATTGAGGCGCGCGTAGGGCAGCAGCGGGGGCGGGGTCGTCGCGTAGATGCGCGTCAGGATTTCATCCTCGTCCGCGCCATCACGGCTCAACTCGAGGATTTGCCGCTCGCGCAGCCGCCGGTGGTCGAGCGCCGCCTGCAGGTAGTGCGTGCCACCGAGCGGAAAGCCGTGGCTCGGAAAGATCACCCGGGGCCTGAGCGCGATGACCTTCTCGAGCGTGGCGAAGTAGCGCGCCATGTCGCCTTCCGGCGCCTGGATGACGACCGTGCCGATGCCCTGGATGAGATCGCCGACGAGGCACCACGCGCGGTTGTCCGGGATCAGCGCAAGCTGGCCGGCGTCGTGGCCCGGCACCGCCAGCACGCGGACCGGATGATCCAACCACCGGGTCACGACTTCGCCGTCAGCCAGCTCGCGAACGGAAAGCCCTTCGAAGAAGCGCGGATGGAAGCCGGCGATGCGCCGATGCGTGTCGGCGCTGAGCCATACCGGCACGCGGCAGCGGCGCGCGAGCTTGTCGGCGCGTTCGTGATGGTCCGGATGGTGATGGGTGATGAAGATGGCGTCGAAGCGGCCCGCCGTCTGGGTCGCGAGACGTTCCAGCTCCGCGTCGTCGCAGGGCGAGGGGTCGACTAGCAGCCGCGGCGCCCCGGGGCCGCCGTTGCCGATGAGAAAGCAGTTCGTGTACTGCGCCGGAGGTAGCGTGTTCGAGCGCACCATGATGATCGTGACGCCACGCACGACGGTGATCTCGCTCAGTGTCAGTCCCTTGGGCGCGCGCGCGATGGAATCCAGCCGACCGAGCGCGCGCACGTGGGGGTTGGCCGCCAGTTCCTGCAGCGCGAAGCGCGTGGGCGGCGCCAGCAGCAGCGCGCCCTGTTCGTAGCGCTGCAGCCAGTCGGCCGCCGAGGCCCAGCCCGTGCCGGTGTGTTCGGCCGCGTCCACCTGCAGGGTGGGCTTGCGCGACAGCCGGATGCGATAGAACCACGCCGAGAAGCGCCGGCGCACGAAGGCAGGCGTCAACGCGTAGCCGATCTCGCTGAACTCCTCGAGTTCGCCCGAGTCGGCCAGCGACGGCAGGTCGCAGCCCGTTTCTTCCCGCAGCTCGCGTGCCATGGCGTTGACGTGCGCGGGCAGGATGTCGCCGCCCGCCGGCAGCGCCAGTACGCTGGGCCGCTCGTCGTCCGGATCGACCTGGCCGCCGGGAAAGGCCTCGAAGCCCGCGAAGGCGTGCAGCGCCGGGTTGCGGTGCAGCATGAGGATTTCATCGCCGACGGTGACGACGGCGGTGACCGCATCGGCGATCTTCGAGTTTGCGCTCATGACGCCACCAGCCTAGCCGCATTGCGCGATATTGGGTACGGCGCGGTGGCGCGGCATGCGGGGATCGTTGGACGCAGGCCGTGCAACGAACGCGGCCACCGCGTTGTCACTGCGTTGAAGGATCCCTGCGTCTTCGGCGCGGGGCCGCGTCACGAGCATCGATGGAGGTGTCATGGAAACGGCGACGAAGGCGGCAACGACAGACGTACGGGCTCGTGTTTCGTCCGAAGAATGGCGGGCGCGCGTCGACCTCGCGGCCGCCTATCGGCTGGTGGCGATGTACCGCTGGGATGACCTCGTGTTCACCCACATTTCGGCGCGCGTGCCGGGCGAGGAAGGCCAGTTCCTGATCAATCCCTACGGCATGCTGTTCGACGAGATCACCGCCAGCTCGCTGGTGAAGATCGACTTCGACGCGCGCAAGCTCATGCCCTCGCCCTATGAGGTCAACCCCGCCGGCTTCACGATCCACAGCGCCATTCACGCCGCGCGCCCGGACGTGGCCTGCGTCATGCACGTGCACGAGGTCTACGGCGTGGCGGTGTCGGCGCAGAAGCGCGGGCTGCTGCCGCTGTCGCAGCATTCCATGGTGCCGCTCACTTCGCTCGCCTACCACGACTACGAGGGCATCGCGCTGCGTGACGAGGAAAAGCCGCGGCTGCAGCACGACCTCGGCAGCAAGCGCTTCATGATCCTGCGCAACCACGGGCTGCTGACCGTCGGTGCGAGCGTCGCCGAGGCCTTCGTCAACATGTACTTCCTGTGCGCCGCCTGCCGCATCCAGGTGTTGGCGCAGGGCGACGACGCGCCGCTGTCGCGGATTCCCGACGCGGTGCTCGCGCGCAGCCGCGAGGATCTGCGGCAGGGAACGCTCGAGAAGGGTCCCGAGGAGCTGCTTTGGCCCGGCCTGTTGCGGCGCCTGGACCGCTTCGATCGCTCCTATCGCGACTGAAACGACGGGGGCGCGCGAGGCCGCGGAAGCGCGCGCCCCGGCGGTGATTGCGGCAGGCAGCGGGCGCGCGTCGCGCTCAAGCGGACACGGGCAGTCCTTCTCCGGCGTCGCCGCGTGACGTGCGCGAGCAACAACCGGCGCGCCGGCGGCTGCTGACGGCGCCGGCGTTGCGCGGGGAGACGCACAGCTAACATAGGCGGCTGCGTGCGGCCGACGCGCGTTCGGCGCGTCTGGCGTGGGGCAGGAAGATTCCATCGACATGAGTACCCGCGGCGAAGAGCCGGTTCCGGCGTGGGAACGCCTGCGCCGCGTCGTCCCCATCGTCCTGATCGTGGTAGTGGGGGCGCTGCTGCTGGCCGCGGCGCGCCGCATGGACCTCGGCGCCATCCAGCGCGCGCTGGCGGCGGTGTCGCCGGGTGATCTGCTGCTCCTCGCGCTCGGCGGCCTGGTCGGCGTTGCGGTGATGTCCGCCTACGACGTGCTGGCCGCCCGGCTTGTAGCCGTGCCGTTTCGCGCGCCGCGCGCGCTGCGCATCGGTTTCCTTGCCAACGGCATCAACAACGTCGCGAACGTGGGCGGCATGGCCGGCTCCAGCTTGCGCGTGCTGCTGCTCACGCGCGGCGGGGTCGAGGTTGCCACCGCCATCCGCTACGCGCTGCTGGTGGTGGCGGCCGCGCCGCTGGGGCTGTCGGTGCTGGCGTGGGCGGCGCTTATCCGGCAACCGGCGCTGCTGTCCGCCACGCCGGTCCCGGAAGTCGTGGTGCTGGCGGTGTTGGCGGTCGCCGCGCTCTACCTGCCGGCCTACGCCGTACTCGCCACGACGCGCTTCCTGCACGTGGGCCGGCTGCGGGCCATCGCGCCGATCGGGCCGGGCGGTGCGCTCGGCTTCCTCGCGCTGTCGCTGGCGGACTGGGCGGTGGCGGGCGCGGTGGTCTGGGCGAGCCTCGCCGTGGTCGGTGTGCAGGTTTCGCCGGCGACCGTGGCCGCGGCCTTCGCGTTGGCGACCATTCTCGGGGTGGCGAGCCTCGTGCCGGCGGGGTTGGGCGTGTTCGACGCGACCTTTGCCGGCCTGCTGGCGTTCCAGGGCGCCGAGCCGGGCCCGGTGGTCGCGGCGCTGGTGCTGTATCGCGTCGCCTACTACCTCGTGCCGCTGCTGGTGGCGTTGACGCTGAGCGCAGACGAGCTGCGTACGGTGCGTCGACCGGGCCCGGGCCGTGCGGCCATGCAGCTGCTCGCGTGGCCGATGGAGCGCGCGGTGTTTCTCGGCATCAAGGCGCTGGCCTGGCTCACGGCTGCCAGCGGCGTGGTGCTGCTCGGCGGCGCGGCCTTCCCGAACCTGCTGGCGCACAGCCGGATCCTGCACGCATGGCTGCCGCTCGGTACGGTGGAGGCCAGCCACATGGCGAGCGTGGTGGTCGGCGTGGCGCTGGTGTTCGTCGCGCGCGGGCTGTCGCTGCGCCTCAACCGCGCGCTGTGGATGGCACTGGGGCTGCTGCTGGCCGGCGCCATCTTCGGCCTGCTGCGGGGCCTGGACTGGGGCTCGAGCTTGGTGCTGGTGGTCGTCGCGGTGGTGCTGTGGCTCAACCGCTCGGCCTTCGATGAGCACGGCAGCCTGGCGCGCCAGCTCGGTGAATGGCACTGGATCGCGGCGCTGGGGCTCGCGCTATTGGTGTATTTCGTCATCGGCGAGGCCTTCTACCCGGCGCATCGCGCGAACGTGCTGCGCATCGCCGCGAGCCCGAACGGCATGCGCTTCCTGCGCGGGCTGCTGATCGCGCTGGTGAGCGTGATCGTGTTCGTCATCTGGAGCTGGCCACGCTGGCCGCGGCCGGCGCTCGAGCGCCCCAGCGAGAAGGATCTCGACGCGCTCGTCGACTGGCTCACGCAGCATGGCTCCAACAGCGGTTCGCACCTCATGCTGCTGGGTGACAAGATCATCCGCTACGGCGCCAACCGTTCCACCATGATCGGCTTTGCGGCGATCCACAACCGCCTGATCGCGCTCGGTGACCCGGCCGGCGAGGACGCGGCGCGCCGCGCGGCCATCGCCGACTTCCGCAGCTTCGCCGAGTCGCTGCATTGCACGCCCGCCTTCTATCAGGTGGGACCGGCGCATCTGTCGGACTACCTCGACTGCGGCTTCGCGCTGTTCAAGCTCGGCGAGAGCGGGCGCGTCGATATGTCCGTCTTCTCCATGCGCGGCAAGAGCAATGACGACAAGCGCAGCGCGGTCAATCGCGCTGGTCGCCTCGGCATGCGCTTTGCGCTGGAGACGCCGCCGCTTGCCGCGCCCCTCATGGCGGAACTGCGCGCCGTATCCGACGACTGGCTCGGCGAGCGGCCGGCGGAGAAGGCCTTCTCGCTCGGCTGCTTCTCGGAGCCCTATCTGCAGCGCGCGCCGGTGGCCGTGGTGCGCGACGCCAACGGTGCGTTGCTGGCCTTTGCCAGCGTGGTACCCAGCTACGGGCACCGCGACGAGTATTCGATCGACCTCATGCGCCATCGCCGGGACGCTCCATCCGGCACCATGGATTTCCTGTTCGTCGAGCTGATGCTCGAGGCGCAGAAGGGCGGCTATCGGTGGTTCAACCTCGGCATGGCGCCGCTGGCGGGCGTCGGCGACACGCCGTGGGCGTCGACCAGCGAGCAGCTGGCGCGACTGACCTACGAGCACGGCAGCCGGTTCTACAACTACAAGGGCCTGCGCGCCTTCAAGGAGAAGTGGCAGCCGGTATGGCAGTCGATGTACCTCGCCTATCCGCCGCACGCGCGGCTGGCGTCGCTGCAGCTCGACATCGCGGCACTCATCGCGGGAGGCTACCGGCGTGTGGTGGCGCGCTGACGGTCGCAGACGCTCGCCCCGCCGTCCCGGGCCTCGTACCTTCTGCGGTCGCGGGCACTAGCGGTCGATGGCGGCGATCCTGCGCAATCTCCTGGCTTTCCTCATGTGGCGCCTGCGCTACGACGGGCCGCTGGCACGCGCCGCGGTCGAGCGCGGCGGCGCCCGCATCAGCTACGCCAGCTACGGCACGGGCGCGCCGCTGGTACTGCTGCACGGCGGCTTGGGAAGCCGCTGGGACTGGTTTTCGCAGATCCCCGCCTTCGTGCGCAGCGGGCGACGCGTCGTCGTGATCGACAGCCGCGGACACGGCGCTTCGACGCTGGGACGCGGCGAGTACAGCTACCGCACGCTGGCGGACGACGTCGCGGAGGTCATCCACGCCTGCGCCCTGCCGCGCTGCGACGTGGTCGGCTGGAGCGACGGTGGCAACGCCGCGCTGCTGCTGGCGAGGGACCACGCGGCCTGCGTTCGTCGGCTGGTGGTGATCAGCGCGAATTCCTCACCGGCGGGGCTGACGCCGGAAGCCCGACAGCGGATCGACCGCGATCCGTGGATCCGGCGGGTGCGCCGACGGCTCGTCGGTTCGGGAAGCCGTCTGCTGGTATTGCGCGTCCACCGCCTGTGGCGCACGCGCCCGCAGCTCACGCCCGCAGACCTCGGACGCATCGTGGCGCCGACCCTGGCGTTGGTCGGGGATCGCGACGACATCGATACCGGCCATGCGCGCGCGATGGCGCGGGCGCTGGGGTGCGCCCGGCTACGCGTTCTCCCGCGAACCGGCCACGCCGCGCCGGTGACGCGCGCCGCGCTGGTGAACCGGCTGGTGATGGAGTTCCTTGACGCGTCGGACCAGCGTGCGGGCACGCGGCGCGCGCCGTAAGCGCGCGTGGACTTGCCGTCGTCCCTCAGGCCAGGGCCTGGCGCAAGTCGTCGATCAGGTCGTCGACGTGCTCGAGGCCGATGGACGCGCGGATCAGGTCCTGCGGCGTGGGGGAATCCGGGCCTTCGCTCGAGGCGCGGTGTTCGATCAGGCTCTCGACGCCGCCAAGGCTCGTCGCCCGCGTGAAGAGCCGCACGCGCGACACCAGTTGCAGCGCCGCCTCGCGCCCGGCGGCGACGTGGAACGACAGCATCGCGCCATAGCCGCCCGGCATCTGCCGCGCAGCGAGCGCGTGGCCGGGGTGCGTGGACAGGCCCGGATAGTGGACTTTGCTGACTCCCGGATGCGCGTCGAGGAAGCGCGCGATGGCATCCGCCGAAGCTGTCTGCGCGCGCACGCGCAGTGGCAGCGTCGAGATCGAGCGCAGCAGCATCCAGCAGTCGAAGGGCGCGGGAATGCTGCCGGCGGTGGACTGGTGCAGGCGGACGCGCTGCGTGTACGCGTCATCACGCGCGGCAATGACGGCACCGCCGATGACGTCGCTGTGGCCGCCGAAGTATTTGCTCGAGGAGTGCACGGCATAGTCGGCGCCGAGCGCCAGCGGATGCTGCAGGACCGGCGTCGCGAAGGTGTTGTCGACGGCCAACCGTGCGCCGCCGCGGTGGGCGATGTCGGCGAGCGCCGCGATGTCCTCGATCTGCATGAGCGGGTTGGACGGCGTCTCCGCCCACAGCAGCTTCGTCTGCGGCCGCAGCGCCCGCCGCACGGCGTCGAGGTCGGTGAAATCGACGAAGTCGACGGCGAGCCCCCAGGCCTTGAATTCCTCGTTCATCAGCAGGCGGTTGCCGACGTAGACGTCGAGCGGCGCGAGCAGATGATCTCCCGGGCGCAGTGCGGACAGCACCGCCGCGCAGGCGGCGACGCCGGCGGAGAACGCGATCGCTTCTGCTCCGCCCTCGAGCTGCGCCAGGCAGGCTTCCAGCGCGCGGCGGTTCGGGTTGTCCATGCGGCCGTACTTGTAGCCGGCGGGCTGGCTGCCGTCCGGCTCGCGCGCGAAGGTCGTCGACGGGACCATGCTCGGCGCCACCGCGCCGCTGGCTTCGGGGGCGTGGCCGGCGTGTACGGCGAGCGTTTCGATGTGCATGGTGATGAGGGCGAGGCGGTGGTGCGCGGCAGTCTACTCTGCGCCGGACGACGGGCCCGAGAGGGCAGTCGCCGGCGCCACCACGTTCGGGGCTCGGCCCGCCGGGTACCGGGCTCAGGCCGCCGCAGTCGTCAGCTCCGCGCCTCGCGCGGAGAGTTCCTCCAACGCCTTGCGGCTGCTCGCCGCGGCGACGCCGACGACGAGGTCCGTGTAGAGGCGCACGCGCAGGCCGTGACGCAGCGCGTCCAGGGCCGAGGCTCGCACGCAGTAGTCGGTCGCGATGCCGACCACGTCGAGGTCGGTGATGCCGCGCGCGGTGAGCAAGTCCGAGAGCGACAGGCCGTCTTCGGCTCGCCCTTCGAATGCAGAATAGGCGGGCGCGCCCTGGCCCTTGCAGACATGGACGTCGATCGCGCCGACGTCGAGCCGCGGGTGGTACGCGGCGCCGCGCGTGCCGGCCACGCAGTGCACCGGCCAGTTCGTCGCGTAGTCAGGCGCACCCGACGCGGCGAAGTGTCCGCCGTTGTCCGAATCCGGGTCGTGCCAGTCGCGGCTGGCGATCACCGCTGCCCAGCGCCCCCGCGCGCGGTGCAGCAGCGCGCTGATGCCCGCGGCCACCGCTGCGCCGCCGGCAACCGCGAGCGCGCCGCCTTCCGTGAAGTCGTTCTGCACGTCGACGATGAGGAGCGCGCGGGGCATCCGCGGATTATGCCGCGCCATGTGGCTGCGCTGTGCGTGAGGCCGCGCCGGCCGATGTGTGGCCGACGACGATGATCGAGTGTCGAGCGGTACGCCGGCGCTCAGCGCCTGTCCGCGTCGGCCACGCCGTTGCCTGCGGCGAAAGGCGGCAGCTCTTCCGCCCGATGGCAGGCGACGAGACCTTCGCCCACGCGGCGCAGCTTCGGCACTTCGCGCGCGCAGCGCTCCACCGCCCACGGGCAGCGCGTGCGGAATACACAACCGGTCGGGACGTCGATGGGCGACGGCGGCTCGCCGGCAGGCGCGCGGGGAGGGTCGTTTGTTGCGCGACGCGGGTCGACGTGCGGGATCGCCGCCAGCAACGCGCGCGTGTAGGGGTGGCGCGGGTTCGCGAACAGGGCCTCTACCGGCGCGAGCTCCATGACGCGGCCGAGATAGAGCACCAGCACGCGATCGGCGATGTGGCGCACCGCGGCAAGGTCGTGGGTGATGAACAACAGCGACAGCTGCATCTGCGCCTGCAGCTCTTCCAGCAGGTTGATGACCTGCGCCTTGATCGAGACGTCGAGCGCCGAGGTCGGCTCGTCGCAGACCACGACGCGCGGCTCGACCACCAGCGCGCGGGCGATGCCGATACGCTGCGCCTGGCCGCCCGAGAACTCGTGCGGATAACGCCGCATCTGCGAGGCGCCCAGCCCCACGCGCTCCAGCATGGCTGCCACGCGCCTGCGCCGCTGGCGTGCGTCGAGCTTCGGCATCAGCGCGCGCAGCGGCTCCGCGACGATCTGCTCGACGGTCATGCGCGGGTCGAGGCTGGCGACCGGATCCTGGAAGATGATCTGCAGCTCGCGACGATAGCTGCGCATCGCGCGCCGCGACAGCGCCATCAGCTCCGCGCCGCGGTAGCAAACGCTGCCGCCGCTGGCCGGCACCAGTCCGAGAATCGCGCGCGCCAGCGTCGACTTGCCGCAGCCGGATTCGCCGACGACGGCCAGCGTCTCGCCGTCCACGAGGTCGAAGTCGACGCCGGCCACCGCCTGCAGCGTGCGGCGGGGCGCGAAGGGACGCGGGCGGCCGAGGTCGAAATCGACGCGCAGGCCGCGGACCGCGAGCAGCGGCGGGGCCACCTCAGGCGGAGGGAAGAAAGGCGCGTCGGAAGACGAGGTTCACCGCCGTGAAACGGATGACGACTTCCTCGTTCTGGTTGAGGCCTTCGAGCAGCGAGGTGAGTACGCCGCGCTCGGCCCGGGACTGCGAGGGGCGTGCGTTCATCACCGTCACGCGCAGCCACAGGCGGTCTCCGGGGCGCACCGGCCGCGTCCAGCGCAGCCCGTCGACGCCCGGGGAAGGCAGTCCGGCCGTCGGCGACAGGTAGTTCTCCACGTACAGTCGCATGACGAGCCCGGCCGTGTGCCAGCCGCTCGCCATCAGCCCCTTGAACGGACCCTTCGCGGCCGCGACGGGATCGGTGTGCATGGCCTGCGGGTCGTAGCGTCTGGCGAAGGCGATGATGTCTTCCTCGCGGACTTCCGTCGGGCCGAAGAGATGGATGCTGCCGATCTCGTAGCCTTCGAGGCAGCGGTCTGCCGGAGGAATCGCTGGCGTGGTCTGAGGCATCGCTGCTCCTTGGTCGTATTCCCGTAACGCTCCATTGTGCGTCGCGGAAAGCGCGGCGCCGATGACGCGCGACGACGCCAACGGCGGTGGCGGCACAGTTCGGGGCGGCTCGGCGACCGCGTGCGCCCGCGCCGGGCGCCGCCGTAGAACCGGGGCATTCTACCGGCGGCGTGGCTCTCGCCGGACGGTGCGGTCGCCTACTCCACGGTGACGCGCAGTTCGCTCGAGCGCGCCTCGCGTCCGAGCAGCGTTACGACCGCAACGCCGACCGCCGCGATCGCCAGCGTGACGCTCAGCACCAGCGCGTAGTTGTCGCCGTGGCTCTCGGCGGCGCCGGCCTGCAGCGGGCCTAGCCCTGCCATGACGAGGTTGCCGAACTGGTAGGCGAGGCCCGGCAGGATTGCGCGCACGGCCGGCGGCGACAGCTCGTTGAGGTGCGCCGGAACCATACCCCATGCGCCTTGCACGCCCAGCTGCATGATGAACGCGCCCACTCCGAACAGCAGGGCGGAAGGCGCGTAGGCCCACAGCGGGATCGCGAGGAACGCGATGACGCAGCCGAGCACGATGACGCGCTTGCGGCTCCAGTGTTCGGAAAGCCAGCCGAACAGGATGCCGCCGAGAATGCCTCCGATGTTCATGACCACGGTGATGTTGCCCGTGGCCTCGGCGGAGAAGTGGTGCTGCACCTGCAGAAAGGTCGGGTAGAGGTCCTGCGAGCCGTGCGAGAACAGGTTGAAGAAGGCCATCAGCACGAACAGGAAGACCAGCAGCGGGATCTGCCCGCGTGCCGCGCCCAGAAGCTCGCGGACGGTCGCCCGCTTCTTGTGGGTGCCTTCCTCCCACGCGGGAGATTCCTCGACGCCGTAGCGGATGAAGAACACCAGCAGGCCGGACAGCGCGCCGACGATGAACATGCCGCGCCAGCCGATGTGCACGAAGGCGTAGCCGAACACCAGGGCCGCGATCAGGTAGCCGAGGGGATAGCCGACCTGCAGCACGCCGGAAAAGAAGCCGCGGCCTTTCACCGGCACCGTTTCCATGGCCAGCGCGGCGCCGACGCCCCACTCGCCGCCCATCGCGAAGCCGAAGATCGCGCGCAGGATCAGCAGCGCCAGGAGGCTCGGGGCGAAGGCGGTGGCCAGCTCCACGAGCGCGAAGGCCGCGACGTCGATCATCAGGATCGGCCGCCGCCCGTATTTCTCCGCGAGCCAGCCGAAGAACAGCGCGCCGAGCGGCCGGAACGCGAGCGTCAACAGGATGCCCTCGGCGACCGTTGCCACGTCGGTGTGGAATTCGCCCGAGATCGCCTTCAGGCAGAAGACGAAGAGGAAGAAATCGAAACCGTCGAGGGTCCAGCCGGCCAACGCCGCGATGAAGGCGTTGCGCTGGCGGCGCGTCAGCTGTTTGCAGAGTTCGAACATCCGTCGTGTCCGCTGTCTGGAGCCTGATCTGCCGGCCGCGTGCCGCGCGTGGCGCCGGTCACGCCGTCTCTCCGTGCCGCGCGGTCACCGAGCTTCGGTGAGGGCACAAGGCGGTCCATCGGCGGTGCTGCATGTCGCGCGATTCCCTTCGGCAGGGTTGCAGTATCCGCCCGCACCACGACGGCGACAAACCCTCGACGCCGCGCCCGCGCGCAGGACGTCACCGCGGATCGACGCAGGACAAACCCCACACGAGGTCCGGTTCCCGCAGGGGTCGGCCCCGCGCCGGCGTGACGCTTCGCGGTCGCGGGACGTCTGTCGTCTGCTTTGCTTTCCGGGTCGCCGGAGTCCGCCGCTCAGCCGGAGGCGTTGTCGGCTTCGGCATCGGCGCGGCCGTCGAGCGGGCCGTGGTAGAAGCACGCCACGCGGTGGCGTGGCCCGACTTCCCGCATCTGTGGATCCTGCTGCGTGCAGATCGGCATGCGCCAGGCGCAGCGCGGCGCGAAG
>DASVGQ010000017.1:0-12039 GCA_036379455.1 Nevskiaceae bacterium | reverse complement strand
ACCTGTTCGCGCGGCACGGCGAAGAGCCCGAAGGGGTAGTGATCGCGCAGGTCCTGCTTCGACGTGAAGGGCAGGCGCGCCAGATCCGACAGCTGCTTCACGTCGTCGGGATGCACGCCGGCCGCGTCGAAGGTCTTCTTGTAGAAGGGAACGTGTTCGTAGACGTGCTTGAGCGTCCACTTCAGGCGCTCGAGCTGCAGCGCCTCGATCTCGTCGCGGCTCGCGCGCTCGATCGGATCCAGATCACCCGGCTGCGGATTGCGTACCACCATGATCACCCCTCCATATGCAAGCTTGTTGTGTCGGCACCGTCGTCATCGCGCGATGCCCGTACGTCACCGCCGACTATCCGGCCCCGTTGCTCTCGCTGGCGGGAACGACCTCTCCGCGGATGCGTCGGGACTTGCCACGGAACAGCGCGACCACCTCGCCCTCGGGGTTACGGACCGTCACGTCGTACACGCCGCTGCGCCCTGCCACGGCACGCTCCACGCCCTCCGCGCGCAGCAGCTCGCCGCGCTGGCCAGGACGGATGAAGTCGATGTCGCAGGAGGCGGCCACCGTCACCTCGTTGCGGCTGTTGCAGGCAAACGCGAAGGTGCTGTCCGCCAGGCAGAAGATGAAGCCGCCCTGACAGCTTCCGTGGCCATTGAGCATGTCGTCGCGCACGCGCATCGTCATGCATGCGTGCCCAGGCGAGATGCTTTCCAGCACCATCCCGAGGCCCCGCGAAGCCGCGTCCCGCGCGAACATGCCCTTGCCCACGCGCTCTGCGAGCTCCTGCGCCGCCGCCCCCATCTCTGTTCCTGCCACTTGCCGTTCCATAGTTCTGTTTGCCGCCTCCGCTCACCGCGGCACGCGGGTCGCTTCCGCGAGCCCTCCGCTCCGCCGTGGTTATCGCCCCGTGAATGAGGGCTTGCGTTTGCCGAGGAAGGCCGCCACGCCTTCCGCGTAGTCGTGGCTGTAGCCGAGCTCGCGCATGAAAAGCTCTTCGAGCACGAGCTGCTGTTCGAAGTGGCTGGCGCTGCTGGCGTAGATCGCCTGCTTGGTTCGCGCATAGCCGCGCGTGGGGCCCTGCGCCAAATGCTGCAGCAGCGCGTCGACTTCCGTGGAGAAGGCTTCATCATCGACGCACTTCCAGATCAAGCCCCATTCCGCTGCCTGCTGCGCACTCAGAGGCTCCCCGAGCATCGCCACGCCCATGGCGCGCGCCGTTCCGAGCCTCCGCGGCAGCAGCCACGTGCCGCCGGTATCCGGGATCAGGCCCAGCCGGCAGAACGGCTCGATGAACTTCGCAGAGCGCGTCGCGACCACCAGATCGCATGCCAGCGCAAGGTTCGCGCCGGCGCCCGCCGCCACGCCGTTGACGGCGCATACCACCGGCAGCGGGAGCTGCCGCAGGCTCTTCACCAGAGGTGCGTACCATGTGGCGACGCTGGCGCCGAGGTCCACCGGCCCGCTGTCGGCAGACACCGTGCGATCCCCGAGGTCCTGCCCGGCGCAGAAGCCGCGCCCGGCGCCCGTCAACAGCACCACGCGGACGTCGCGATCGACCGCAACCTGCGCCAGTGCCACGCGCAGGGCCTCGTGCATTGCGACGTTGAAGCTGTTGAGCTTGTCGGGCCGGTTGAGCGTGATGCGAGCGACGCGCGCTTCGCGCGTGAAGAGGATCGGCGCGTCGCTCACGGCTTGATGCTCTCCGGCGACGCGCCCTTCTTCGCCACCATCGTGAGCACGTCATACTGCGCCACGACCTTGCCGTCCTGGTTCGTCACCGTGGTGTCCCAACGCACCTCGCCGTAGCCCTTGTCGGCGCGCGGCATCTTCTCCTTGCAGGTCAGCTGCACCTGGAGCGTGTCGCCAGGAAACGCCGGCGTGAGAAACCGCAGGCTGTCGATCCCGTAGTTCGCCAGCACCGGACCCGGCGCCGGATCCACGAACAGCCCCGCGGCGATCGCCACGATGTAGTAGCCGTGCGCGACGCGTCCGCCGAAGAAGGGGTTGGCCTTCGCCGCCGCCTCGTCCATATGCGCGTAGAAGGTGTCGCCGGTGAAATGCGCGAAATGCTCGATGTCTTCCAGGGTGACGGTGCGCTTGCCGCTCACGACCGTGTCGCCAATCTCGAGCTCCTCGAGGTATTTGCGGAACGGATGCACGTCGCCGGTGCGGCGCGTGGCGCCCGGCATCCAGCGGCTGGTGATGGCCGTGAGCATGTCCGGGGAGCCCTGCAGCGCCGTGCGCTGCATGTAGTGCTTGACGCCGCGCACGCCGCCCATCTCCTCGCCGCCACCGGCGCGCCCCGGCCCGCCGTGGACCAGGCCCGGCATCGGTGAGCCGTGCCCAGTAGATTCCTTGGCGCAGACGCGATCGACGAACAGCAGCCGCCCGTGGTACGGCGCGATGCCGAGTGCGATCTCGCGCGCAAAGGCGTGGTCCGCCGTGAACACCGAGCCGACCAGGCTGCCGCCGCCGCGCCGCGCGAGGTCGATGGCTTCCGCCGCATCGTCATAGGGAACGATGGTGGAAACAGGGCCGAAGGCCTCGACTTCGTGAATCACGCTGCCGGCACCGGCTTGCCGGGCACGCAGCAGCAGCGGCGGCAGGAACGCGCCGCTGGTGGCGTCTGCGCCCCGCACCGGGAAATCGTCGAGATTGCCGTAGACGATTTCCGCCGCGCTCTCCAGTTCCTTGATCCGGCTGCGCACTTCCTTGCGCTGCGCCTCGCTCGCCAGCGCGCCCATCGTCACGCCTTCCTGCGCCGGGTCGCCGACCACCACCTTGGCGAGGCGCTTGGCAAGCGCATCCGCCAGCGCGTCGCTTAGCGCGCGTGGCGCGATCGCGCGCCGGATCGCGGTGCAGCGCTGGCCGCTCTTGATGGTCATCTCGCGCGCGACCTCGCGGACGTAGAGGTCGAACTCCGGCGTGCCGGGGGCCGCGTCGGGCCCGAGGATGGAGCAGTTCAACGAGTCCGCTTCCATCATGAAACGCACTGAGTTGCGGATCACCGCCGGATGCGCGCGCAGCCGCTGGCCGGTCGACGCCGAGCCCGTGAAGGTGACGGAGTCCTGTGGACCGAGATGGTCGAACAGATCACCCACGCCGCCGCAGATCAGCTGCACCGAGCCTTCGGGAAACGTTCCGGACGTCACGATGTCGCGGAACATCAGCTCCGTAAGGTAGCCCGTCTGGCTGGCCGGCTTGACGATCGCCGGCACGCCCGCAAGCAGGCTGACGGCAAGCTTCTCGAGCATGCCCCAGCAGGGGAAATTGAAGGCGTTGATGTGGACGCCCACGCCTTCCAGCGACGTCAGGATGTGCTGGCCGATGAAGGTGCCGGCCTTGCCCATCACCTCCGGTGCGCCTTCCACCAGGAAGCGCGCGTTCGGCAGCTCGCGCCGACCCTTTGACGAATAGGCGAACAGCGTGCCGATACCGCCTTCGATGTCGAACCAGGAATCCGTCCGCGTCGCGCCGGTGGCGTGCGAGAGCTGGTAGTACGGCTCCTTGTGATCCATGAGGTACTTGGCGAGCGCCTTGAGGCGCGCCGCGCGCTCGTGGAAGGTCAGCTTGCGCAGCGCCGGGCCGCCCGTGCGGCGCCCGTAGTCCAGCATTGCGGAAAAGTCGAGCCCCGTACTGTCCACGCTGGCGACCGGTGCTCCGGTGATCGCGTCGTGCATGACCGTGCCGTCGCCGTTTCCGGCCTGCCACCGCCCGCAGGCGTAGCTCTCCAGCCTGCGCACCTTGCTGTGCATGTCCATGACGATTCCTTCAGAAACTTGATGCGTCGATCATAGGCAGCGCCTGCGCGCAACGCGAACGCGCCGGCCGGCGCGGCGCACCACGCATCACGCCCGCCCGGCGTGCGGCTGGTAGTGACGGACGCCGGGACCGCCGGGGACGTTCGAGATCGGCGCGCGGGCGCTCGCGTCTTCCTGCCGACGGCCTTCCGCATCCGCGTGCGTCTGCTGCTCGAAGAAGCCTTCGGTGTGGATGCGCTTGTCGTCGGCACCGAGCGCCTTGACCACCTCCACGCAGGAATTCACGAATCCGGTACCGCCGGCGATGAACACACTGTACTTGGACAGATCCGGGTAGAGCGTCGGCAGCAGCGTGTTGATGCGCCCGTGCAGGTAGCCCTCCGCCTGTTCGCGCGTCAGCGTGATCCTGTAATCGAACTTGCGGTGCTTGGCCCGCCACCACGCCATCAGGCCGACGCCGTAGATCTCCGCGCGCGTACGCACCGACAGGATGATCGAGACCTTGTCGCGATAGCCGCGGCGCAGCGCGGCCTCCGCGAGGTCGAGGATCGGCGCGAGCCCGGTGCCCGCAGCCAGACACAGCACCGGCGTGACCGCCGAAGGGTCACCGACGAAAGTACCGTAGGCACCGTTGACCTTGATGCTGTCGCCGACCTGCAGCGTGTCGTGCACCCAGGTGCTGGTGATGCCATCCGGCGTGCGCGCGATCTGCAGGATGAGCTCGCCATCCGGGCGCGGAGCGTTGGAGATGGAATAGGCGCGACGACGAACGCCTCCGCGATCGTCTCCCAGCGTCACCCACTGGCCCGGCCAGTAGCGGATCGGCTTGCCGACCGGCCGCAGGTGCAGCTCGACCACATGATCCGACAGCGGCCGCTTCTCGGTGACGACGAACAGCGCGCCCTCGCGCGGCGGGAACAGGCGCGGCAGCGCGTCGGCGTCGCCCCACTCGATCTCCATGACGTCCGAGATCGGCTTGGCCATGCACATGAGGCCGAAGCCCTCGCGGCGTTCGGCTGGTGACAGCGCCATGTCCAGCACCATGCCCTGGTCGTACTGGCCGGACAGCACCTTGACCTTGCACTCGCCGCAGGCACCGGCGCGGCAGTTGTTGGGAAGCGCGTAACCCGCCTTCTCCAGCGCCATCAGGACCGTATCGCTGCCCTTGACTTCGACTTCCTTCCCGGACGGCCGGATGATCACCTTCGCCATCGCGTCTCCTCGCTGCGCATGAAAGATGGCCGCGACAAGCGCGGCCATCCAACCCACCCGTTGCCGACTCAGAATACCGGAATGATGTCGTCCGGGTTCACGTCGACGACTTCAGCGCCCGTGATGCCGACTTCAGGGATCGCCGGGAACGGAATGTTGTAGCGATCCAGCACGCCCTTGAGGTTGAGCATCGCGTTCTTCCAGTTCTCCTTCTTCGCCTCGTAGGTCGGAATGCCGAAGCCTGCTTCGCGGGCCACCGCTTCGGCTTCGCGCTGATTGGCGATGAAGTCCTCCGGAAGATCCCAGAAGTCCGCGGGCGGCTCGAACAGCACCGCCGACAGGAACAGGTAGCCGGCGCGGATCTGCTTGGTGACGATCGACTTGAGGTCCTCGCCGAGCTTGGGATAGTCGCGTTCCATGACGGCCATGTCGATGGCCATGTGACGCCCTTCGTCGCGGCCGATGTTGCCGAAGGCCTCCTTGAAGACCGGCTCACGGGAGTTCTCGTGCATCTGCTTGAAGATCGTCGCGGCCGCAATCTCGCCCATCAGGAAGGAGCTGAACAGCACGGCGAGGTCGTACTTCGGCACCGCCGCCTTGTAGCCGGTCCAGTAGCGGCTGCCGTTGAAATACAGCCACTTCGCGTTCTTCTGCAGCCGTTTGCCGAGCTCGGTCTTCGGTTCGTAGGTCAGCGGATCCGGGTGCTCGAGCATCTTCGTGATCGACAGCCCGCACATGATCTCGTGGTTCTGCTCGTCGCTCGTCACCGAGAAGAAGCACTTGCGGACCGCGTCCTCCTCGTGCATCTCGTAGGTCTTGATGAGCGCCTCCGCGAAGACCGGTGGCGCTGAAGCATCAAACACCGACAGCAGCGTCCACCAGTAGGCGATCGACTCGCGCTCTTCCCACGTGTAGCTGTCGAGATCCAGCGTGTCCCACGGCAGCTTCTCCGGCTCCCAGTAGTCCCGCAGGTGGGCTTCCCAGATCTCCTGCAATTTGGCGGTGTTGCGATGCCAGGAGAGGGGATAGATGTTCGGCTGCTCGATTGCCGGCGGCAATTCCATCTTGTCCGCAAAACGTTCCTTGTGTGCCATGACTCCTCCGAAAGATCCAAACGTCCTCAGCCCACTTCAAGAGCCAGCGTAGCGCGTCGGTTGGCTGCGCTGCCCCTCGCCGTAATCACCATCACAGGGCGACTTGGCCAGACCGTGATCCTCCATGGCCGCGGACTCGAGTTGCAGCGCTGTAGACACGCTGGCGTCCACTGCGAACGCGCCGGACCAAGGAAGAATATGCCGCCCTGTGCACCACGTCATGATACATAATGTTCGAACTGTTAGTGAAATATGTGTCACAAGTCAAGTTCTATCATTGCGCTCCGCTCCACTGGTCGGGACACGATGACAGAGTCAGGCACCGGTATCGCTGACTGGATCAAGGTGCACCTGACCGCGGCCAGACCTCGGACGAACTCGCTGATCATCACCATCTTCGGTGACAGCCTGAGGCCGCGCTGCGAACGGATCTGGCTCGGTGAGCTCATTGCGCTGCTGCGGCCCTTCGGCATCAACGAACGCCACGTCCGCACGAGCGTCTATCGCTTGAGCAGGGCGGGCTGGCTCGTGTCGCAACGGCAGGGCAGACGAAGCTACTACGGCCTGGCGCCTCGCGGTTGGCACCGCTTCGAGCGTGCCTATGAACGCGTCTATACGCAGAGCCGCCGCTGGGACGGCGAGTGGACGATCGCTCTGCTGGTACAGAACGAAAGTACGTCCGGGGGACGTGCGGAGCTGCGGCGCGAACTGGAATGGGAGGGTTTCGCATCGCCGGGATCGGGCGTGTTCATCCGCCCGAACGACGAATCCCGCGTCGCATGGAGCGCGGCCAGGCGCCTCGGTCTGGAAAGCTCGATCGTCGTGCTGCACGGACAGCTGGGCGACGGCCATCCCGCTGCGGCCATCGACCGGCTGGTCTCCCAGTACTGGAACCTGGGGCCCACGGAGTCGGATTACCGCTGGTTCGAGGACTGCTTCCGTCCGCTGGAGGCGCTCCTCGCCACCGCGCGTACCACAGATCCCGAGCAGGCCTTCGTGGCACAGACGCTCCTCATCGATGCGTTCCGCCGCGCGACGCTGCGCGATCCCCAGCTGCCGCCGGCGCTGCTACCCGCCGCCTGGCCGGGTCCGGCCGCGCACGCGCTCTGCCGACATCTCTATCGGCGACTCTACAGGGCGACCCACGCGCACCTCGCCGGGGTGTTGGAGGGCGGCGTCCGGGAGGTCCCTGACGCCGTCACCGCCCGCTTCGGAGGGCTGCAGACACCCGCAACCCGCGGATCGAAGGCGCGCCCTCGCGCGACAGCGTTTCCTTCTTGACGGAGACGTCCGTCGCTCCTGCCGCGGAGTGGCTCACGCACCGGCGGTGCGCATCGAACGCTGCGTGCTGCCGCACCGGGTCAGCGTCGCGACGGCGCAAACGGCACTGCCAGGCGACCCCGCGATTCAGGCGGCGCGCTCCCGCCCCGCGCCGATGTCGGTGTAACTCGCTGCGTAGGCCTCGTTCTTCAGCGTCGGTGAGGAGCGCAGATCCGCCACGATGGCGCCATCGCGCACCACCAGCACGCGATCCGCGCATTCGACGACTTCGTCGATGTCCGAGGACACATAAAGCACCGCCATGCCGTCCACTGCAGCTGCGCGCACCATGTCCATGAGCACGCGCCGCGTCATCTCGTCCACGCCCTCCGTCGGCTCGTGGAGCACCAGCACCTTCGGCACATCCTCGAGCACGCGGGCCAGCAGCACCTTCTGCTGATTGCCGCCGCTCAGGCTGCCGATGGGCGCCTCAGGCCGCGCCGGCCGGACACTGAAGGCCTCGCAGACGCGCTGCGCCCAGTCCCGTTCGCGGCGCGCACGGACCAACCGTGCACGAG
This sequence comes from Nevskiaceae bacterium, assembly GCA_036379455.1. Classification (GTDB taxonomy): domain Bacteria; phylum Pseudomonadota; class Gammaproteobacteria; order Nevskiales; family Nevskiaceae; genus SCRT01. The sequence goes on along the minus strand of DASVGQ010000017.1, from coordinate 4,137 downwards.
TATGCCGGCGGCGAACCACCGGCGAGAGGTTTTCGAAAACCGTGGCGCGCAGGAGAATGCCCTGCGCAAGCCTTTCCGCCGGCACCAGGCCGATGCCGCAGGCGCGCCGCGCGGTGACGCTGCCGCCGTGGACGAGCTGCCCGAAGACCGCAACCTGTGCGCGGCCGAAAGCGCCGGCCACGAGATACGGGATCTCCTCGTGGCCGGCTCCCGGCGCTCCGGTAACGCCGACGATCTCGCCGCGGCGAACCTCGATGGCGTCGTCGGACGAAAAACGGGCGCCACGCAGGCCCGACGCGCGGAGCGCGACGTCACGAGAATCTCCAGCGACAACGCCGCGTGGCGACGCCGCCGGTTCCGTGGCGCCGACGCGCGCGCCGCTGCACAGGGCGAGCAGCCCTGCCTCGTCAGTGTCTGCAACCCGCACCGACCCCGCCAACCGACCGTTGCGCAGCACGGTGGCGCGATCCGCCGCCCGGCGGACCTCGGACATGTGGTGGGTCACGATGAGCACACCGCCACCGTGCTCTGCGACCCGCCGAGCCGTCGCCAGCGCCTTGTCGGCATCTCGCCCGCGCAGCCGCGCCGTGGCCTCGTCAAGGACCAGCAGGTCCAGCTCGCCTCGATCCGCGCGCTTCAAGGCACGCGCCATAGCCACGATGGTCTGGTCCGCCGGCGTCAGCTTGCGCACCAGATCCGTGGGGCCGAAGTCCGCGGCCAGCGTCGACAGAATGACCTGCACCGCGCGCCGCTCCGTCGTCCAGTCGATGATGCCGAAGCGCGTCGCGCGATAGCCTGACATGCAGCAGTTCTCGACCACGGTGGCGTCACCACACAGCCCGAGATCCTGATGCACGACGCCCACCTGGGGAACCGCCCGGTGCCCACAGACCACCACGGAACCGGAGTCGGCGCGCACCGCGCCGCTGATGATCTTGACCACCGTCGACTTGCCCGAGCCGTTGTGGCCGAGCAGCGCGTGCACCTCGCCGCGCTTCACTTCAAGGCTGACGTCGTGCAGCGCGATCGTCGGGCCGAAGGCCTTGCACAGGCCGGCGATCGTCAATACCGCAGGCGCATCGCGCGCCTCGACCGTTGCCGTCAACCCAGCCCCCACAGCTTCAGGAATCCGCTCTTGTAGGCATCGCCGAACAGCGCCGGCAGCATCTTCGCGGAAGAGGACGTGTCGACGTCCTTCAGGTTGGCCCGCGTGATGTAGCGGATCGGCACGATGGGATATGCCGGCTTCATGTGCAGCATGCCGCGCATGCACTGGTCGACGACCGCCCAGCCGATCCACTGCGTATCCTGAGCGGTGTTCACGACGAAGGGCCCGCCGCCCTTGACCAGGGCTTCCGCGGCCGGGGCGCCGTTGAAGGAAGCGATGTGCACTCGCTGCGCCGCGCCCGCCTGCTGCACGCCCGCCGTCGCGAAGATGCCCATGTCGCTGTAGATCGGCAGCAGGTAATTGACCTTCGGATGGCTGCGCACGACGGTCGCGGCCAAGCCCGCCAACGAGGTGGACCACTGCGACACCGGCGTGTCCGTCACCTGCACGATCGAGCAACCAGGACACTTTGCCAGCGCCGCCTTCATGCCCTTGACGATGGTCGGGGCGGCCGACAGCTCCGAGGTGTTCATGATCACGACGTGCGCGTGGCCATCCGTGTTGACGATCGCCGCGGCCGCCGACAGCTCCCCGGCCAGGAAGGGATCGGGGCTGACATTGCCGAAGGTGTTCGTGTTGGAACCCTGCCCCGGCACGCCCGGCACCGGCGGCGAATTGATCGCCTCGACGGTCGGAATGCCCTTCTCCCGGGCCTCCTTGATCTTGCCGGCGATGATCTGGACGATGTCACCGGCGTTGACGATCGCATCCGCCCGATCGTTGATGGCGGACTGGAAGTTCTGCTGCATCATGACGGGCGAGCTCTGGGCGTCGAAAACGGTCGTCTTGAGCCCCGCTGCTGCCGCAGCTTCCTGCACCGCGTGGGAAAGGTCCTGGATCGCGCCGATGCGTCCGTCGATCATCTGGATGGCGATGGTCTTGCCTTTCAGCTTCGCGGCGTCAAACGGGGGCCCGGGCGGCTCGAACTTCGGAATCGCCGAGTGCTCGGCGATGAGCTGCTGCATCTGTGCGACGACGCCACCGTTCGCCGCCGCCGCCGACGCCGAACCCACCGCCAGCATTCCGGCCGCCGCCAGCGCCGCGCTAGCCGCGCCAGCCGCGCCAAGCGACCTTTCCCATGATTTCCGCACGCTCATCATCTCTCTCCTCCGTTCATCCCGAATGCGCCTCGATGCTCGGCGCTCATGCCACCGCTAGCGGCGCGCCCGACGGGCAAACAGTTCCGCAAAGGCCACGGCCAGCACCAGCACGCCGCCGTCGAATACGTTCACCACCCAGCTCTGCAGACCGAGAAACTGCAACCCGGTGGTGCCCACCGCGAGGAAATACACCGCCCAGAACGTCCCCCAAACGTTGAAGCGTCCGGGTGTAAACGCCGTGGAACCCAGGAACGCGGCCGCGTAGGCGGGCAGCAGGAAGGGGTTGGCGATGGTGGGCGACGCGGCCGCGGTCTGGCCGCTCAGCACGATACCGGCAACCGCGGACATCAGCGCTGCCACGACCAACGCGCCGGTACGCAGCCGCGCGGTGCGAATGCCCGCGAGCAGCGCGGCACGACGCGCGTTGCCGGTGAAGAACAGGCTGCGCCCCAGCGGCATGAGGCTGACGACCACATAGAACACGACGCACAGCACGATCATGTACACGAAGGCGAGCTGCACGCCGAGGAACTGCGTCTGGAACGCGTTCGTGAAGCCCGCCGGCAGCCCGCCGATCGTCATCGAGCCGAAGGCACCAACGGCTGCGCCCGTGACGAGCGTGCCCATCCCCAGGGTCGTGATGAAGGAATTGATTCCCAACCTCACCACGAAGAACGCGTTGCCCAGGCCAACGACCAGGGCGAGCGCCAGCACCACGATGCACGCCAGCGCCGGTGGCATACCCGCCACCGTCGTCAGGAACGCGACCGCGCTGGCCGACATGCCCATGACGGCCGCCACGGACAGGTCGAACTCACCGACCAGCAGCGCGATCGTCACGCCGATCGAGACGATCACCAGCGCCGCCTCGGTGCTGAGGATGGTCGCGAAGTTGTCGAGCGTGAAGAAGGTCGACGGCCGCAGCGCAGAGAACAGCGCGATGAAAGCTACCAGCGCGACCAGCAGGGCATAGCGCTGCAGCGTAGCGCTCGCGATCCACGGCGGCCGGGCGCCCGATCGTGCGGATCCTGCGCCCTGCCCCGACACTTCGCCTGCTTCCGCCACGTCGTCCTGCCTCAGGTCGCTGACAGTCAGTCGGCGTTGGTCGACGCGCGATGCAGCTCAGCGCGCTGTCGAACAAGCGCCAGCAGTCCGCCGAGCCTGCATCCGTACGCTCCGCCGGCGAGCGCCCGCGCGTCCAGGGCAGCAGCAGGCCAACCACTCGTGCCGCAGGATGCGGCGTATCGCCACACGTCGTTCACAGCTGGATGATCAGTTTGCCGATGATCTTCCGGCTTTCCATCAGCTCGTGGGCGTGCACGATCTCCTCCAGCGGCAGCACCTGCCCTATCAGCGGCTTGAAAGTGCCGTTGTTGAGATGCTTCACGGCCGCGGCGAGATCCTGCACGGTGCCGAGCCGCGATCCCAGCACGCGGATCTGCTTCACGAAGGCGTAGGTGATGTCCATCTTCACCTCGTCGCCGCTGGTGGCACCGGCCGTGACGATCGTGCCGCCGAACGCGCACATCTCCACCGACCGCTGCCAGCTTGCGGTACCGATGTGCTCGAAGACGATGGACGCGCCTCGACCGTTCGTGAAGTCCATCACCTTTTCCACCAGCCCCGGCTGGTAATGGTCAAGGATCAGGTCCGGCGCGTAGCACTTGAGCACCTCGCGCTTCTCCTCGGTGCCGGCGCTGGTGATGACCGTCGCACCCACCAGTTTCGCGATCTCGATGGCGGCGCTGCCGAGGCCACTGGTTCCGGCCCAGACGAAAAGTGTGTCGGACGGCCGGATGTTCGCCTTGCCCACGAGCATCTGCCACGCCGTGATGTAGCTGTTGGGAAACGCGGCGGCGTAGTCGATGG
>DASVGQ010000016.1:0-8757 GCA_036379455.1 Nevskiaceae bacterium | reverse complement strand
CTCGAGACGATTGACGAAGTCGATCTGCACGCGCTGTCCGCGGCGCAGGTGCAGCGTCGGGCCGAGCCAGCTCCCCGGCAGCGGCTGCACGCTGGCCGCGTCGCCGTGCAGCACCCGCGCGCGATACTTCCACACGCGCGTAGGCGCGCCCGGCAGCAGGGCGAGCGAGTCAGGACGGGGCTCCAGCTCCAGCGCCACATCCGGCGTGAAGGGCTGCCGTACGGCAGCCCTGCCCGACAGCGGCAGGCCCGCGATCAGTCCCGCAGGGCCGATCCCGGCGTAGCGCAGGAAATCACGTCGGCTGATCATGCGGCGGGCTCCCGGTTTGCGGTGGTGCGTGAACCGGCCTGCCGCGCAACGGTCCTCGACCGGTTGGGATGGAGCTCGACGTACACGCGGGTCAGATCAGGAAACAAGCCGCAAGCTGAGCAGAAAAGGCCCGGCTGGCGCAAGCTCAGATCTTGAGCGTCAGCGTGCGTCGCGTGTGTGGATCGAGATAGCGGATCGTCGTGCGGTTGAAGTTGAGGTCGACGAACAGCTCGCACCAGCTCTCACCGTTGCGCCAGACCATCGAGACGCTCGAATCATTCGAGTACTGCAGGTCGAAGCGCCCGCCGAAGGCGGGGTGACTGTTGCGGAAGCGCAGCAGCTCCAGCTGGCGGCGCACGACCGGCCGCTTCAGCTCGGCGTCCAGCTCGGCCGGCGTGTAGCGATGGCGGTTGACGTCACGCGGCTCGCCACTGGCGGTCATGCGCTCGATGTCGTTGCCGCCGGCCAGCAGCCCGACGTAGTAGACCTGCGGAATGCCGGGCGCGAACATCTGGATCGCACGCGCCGCGATGTAGGCGTCGTCGTTGCGCTTGAGCGCGTCGTAGTAGGTGCAGGTGAGCTGGTAGATGGCCCCGACGCTCGACACGTTCGCCGCCGAGCGGCGCAGGATCGGGTCGGCGCTGCGCTGGCTGACGTTGTCGATGACGGCCTGCACGCGATCCCGCGGCAGGATGCCCTCCACGTCCGGAATGCAGATCCCGTCGTGCGTGTCGAGCACGGTGATCTGGTTGCGCGGGCAGGTGCGCAGCCAGCGCTTCAGATACACGCTGTTTGCGTCCAGCAGGGAGTAGAGCAGCAGCGGCGGCAGCGCGAAGCCGTAGGGCCGCATGTGGCGCATGCTGATCGCGTACTGGTAGCTCGCATCGTCATGCACCTCCGGCAGGACTTCCGCGCCGTACTGCCGCGCGGCGCGCTTGATCCAGTTGAGGATCTCGTAGACGTCCGGCTCGACGAGGAAGCAGCTGGTGCCGATCTTCTTGGTGGTGTAGCCGAAGGCGTCCAGCCGGAACAGCTTGACGCCCTGCGCCGTGAGGAAGCGGATGTAATCCTCCATCAGCGCGTAGGTGCGGGGGTTGTTGTAGTTGAGGTCGATCTGGTGCTCGCTGAAGGTGCACCACACCTGCCCCTTGCTGCCGTCACCGAAAGTGACGTCGCGGAACGGCTCCTTCTCCTTGCGGATGTGGATGCGCGCCAGGTCGTCGGGGCGGATCTCGCCGAGCTGGTCGATGTGCACGAACAGGTCTGCGTACTCGCTGCGCAGCCCGTGCGCGAGGAAGTCCTTGAACTCGACGGATGCGTCGGAGATGTGGTTGATCGTCAGGTCCAGGCAGAGGTCGTAGTTCGCGGCAATCGCCCGCACGTCGTCCCAGGTGCCGTAGCGCGGATCGACTTCCTTGTGGGTGAGCGGCGAAAAACCCTCGTCGGCGTTGGAGGGATAGATCGGCAGGATGTGAATGCCACCGAACACTTCCGGGAAGTGCGCCTGCATCGCTGCATGCAGCTCCTTGAGCCCGCCGCCGAAGGCGTCGGCATAGGCGATCAGCTGCACCCGGTTCCTCAATGCCACGATCCACTCCATGAAGGATGCGATGCGCAACGGCGCGCCCTGCACGCTCGGGTCAGCGCCACCGAATGCGCCCGCTGCCGCCTGACCGACTCCCGCGGCGCCGCTCGCGCACGCCCGAAGACTCCACGCAAGGCCCCGTGGACACGACGCATCGCGCTTGAACGGGCCTCGCATGTCCCCACCTTTGGGGGCATTGGAGCACGCGCTCCCGTTCAAGCTATCAGGAGGCCACCATGGTCGCAATGCAATACCAGCCGCGGTCGCTGCACCGCGACTTCCTCAATGAAGTGAATCGTTGGCTCGACGCGACGACCGGCAACGACACGTCGACGGCCGCGACCGCCGACTGGGTGCCGCCGGTCGACATCGAGGAATACGCAGACCGCTTCGTGCTGTACGCCGACGTACCCGGAGTGGAGGCCAAGGACATCGACGTCACGCTCGAGAACGGCGTCCTCACGCTGTCGGGCACGCGTCCCGCGGCGGCAGAAACCAAGGACGTGCAGAGCCGTCGCACGGAGCGCGCCACGGGGCGTTTCTATCGTCGCTTCAGCCTACCGGACACCGTGGCCGCGGAATCGGTCAGCGCGAGCGGCAGGAACGGCACCATCGAGGTGGTGATTCCGAAGCGCCCCGCCTCACAGCCGAGGAAGATTGAAGTCCACGGCTGATCGCATCGGGCGCGACGAGCGGACGGGGCGCGCAAGCGCCCCGTCCGCTTGATGTTGCGGGGAGGAAAAACGCGTGGAGTACAGGGACTACTACAAGATCCTCGGCGTCAGCCGCACCGCCTCGGCCGACGAGATCAAGCGCGCCTACCGCAAGCTGGCGCGCCAATACCACCCGGACCGCAACAAGTCGAAGGGTGCCGAGGAAAAGTTCAAGGAAGTCAACGAGGCGCACGAAGTTCTCTCGGACGCCGAGAAGCGCAAGGCCTACGACGCGCTCGGCGCGAACTGGAAATCGGGTCAGCGCTTCTCGCCGCCGCCGGGCTGGCAGGGCTTCGGTGGCCAGGCGCGCGGCTTCGGTCCCGGTTTCGCCGGCGGCCGCATCAACGCGGAGGACCTCGGCGGCTTCTCCGACTTCTTCTCCACGCTCTTCGGCGGCGGCGCCCAGGGGTTCGCCGGCTTCGGCAACGGCGCGCAGCGCCGCAGCTCGCGCTTCAAGCCACAGCCGTACCGCGCGAAGATCACCATCGCGCTCGAAGACTCCTATCACGGCAGCACGCGCCAGCTGACGATCGACGGCAGCCGCCGGCTCGACGTGCACATTCCGAAGGGGGTCACCGAGGGGCAGAACATCCGCCTCGCCGGCCAGGGGCCGGGCGGCGGCGACCTGCTGCTGGAAGTGCAGTTCGCCAAGGATTCGAGGTTCACGGTCGAGGGTCGCGACATCCGCTCGGAGGTCACCATCACGCCGTGGGAAGCGGCGCTCGGCGCCAGGGTCCCCGTCGACACGCTCGGCGGCACCGTGCAGCTGAAGATTCCGGCCGGCAGCCAGAGCGGGCGCAAGCTGCGGCTGCGCGGGCGCGGCCTGCCGGGCACCACGCCGGGCGACCAGACCGTGTCGGTCGCGATCGCCACGCCCCCCGCCGACTCGGAGACCGATCGGGCTTTCTACCGCGACATGGCACGTCGCTTCGACTACGATCCGCGCCGCACCCACTGACAAACGGCTTCGCCGCGAGCACCCATGTCCCGAGCACAGCATTTCCTCCGCCTGCAGGCGCTGGCGTTGGCCCTGGCGTTCGTCCTCCCCGCAGCGAGCGCGGCCACCGCCGCCGCACCCGCCAACGCCGCGCCGGCCTCGTATCCCGAAGGGCAGTACTACGAGACCATCGCCAACCCGATCCGGCCGGCGGAGCCCGGCAAGATCGTGGTGCAGGAATTCTTCTGGTTCGGCTGCCCCCACTGTTTCGTGCTGGAACCCTTGCTCGAGCAGTGGACGCCCAAGCTGCCGGCCGGCGTCGTCTTCGAACACGTCCCCGACAGCCTCGGGCATCCCATCGGGGTCGCCCACCAGAAGGCCTACTACACGGCGGTCGCGCTCGGCGTGAAGGACAGGATCATGATGCCGCTGTTCAACGCCCTGCAGCTGCAGCACGCGCGGATCGACGACCAGAAGGCGCTGCGCAAGTTCTTCGTCGCCAACGCGGGCGTGACGGCCGAGCAGTTCGACTCGGCGTGGAACGGCTTCTCGGTCGACACCAGCGTACGCAAGGCGGACCAGCTTGCGATGCACGACGGCATCCTGTCGGTGCCGACGCTGGTGATCAACGGGCAGTACAAGCTCAACGCCGGCATGCCCGGCTACCGCAACGTACAGGGTGGCGAGGCAGATCACTTCCGCCTGATGCTGAAGGTCGCCGACGCCCTGATCGCGCGCATCCAGGCAGGGCATTAAGGCATCCGGCCTCCTCACGGCGGATCGACGCTCCGCGCCCCCGGCGCCCGCTACACCTTGGTGCCGGCGCGGAACGGCGCTGAGTCGTCACGGGCCAAGGGATTCAGGAGAGCTCTCGCTGAACAGGTCCGGCTGGGCCTGCGGATCGCGGGGCAGGTCGAAATTCGACAGCCCGACGCCGACGAGGCGATAGCGCTGCTGCGCGGGCAGCTCCACGCGCTGGCACAGCCCCAGCACAACGCCGATGAGCGCCGCGACATCCTCCGGCGGGCGCTCCGGCGTGGCACTGCGCGTAAGGATGTGGAAATCCGCGGTCTTGAGCTTCAGCACCACGGTGCGTGCCACGCGCGGCTGGCGGCTCGCGGTCTCCCAGGTATCCGCCGCCAACCTGCGGATGATCGGCTCCAACTCCGCCAGCAGGTGGTCGATCTCGAAGGTCTCCTCGGAAGACACGGAGTGCCGCTCGCGATGCGCCTGCACCGGGCGTTCGTCGACGCCGCGTGCCAGTTCGTAGAGGCGTACGCCGTAGCGTCCGAAGCGCTCGCGCAGCGCCCGCAGTTCGAAACGACGCAGCTCGCCGACGCGCGTCACCCCCAGTCGCGCCAGGCGCTCCTGCGTCACCTTGCCCACGCCGGGAATGCGGCCCACCGGAAGATCCTCCAGGAAGGTCGCGACGCGCGCCGGCGCGACGGTGAACTGGCCGTTCGGCTTGCGCCAGTCCGAGGCGATCTTGGCGATGAACTTGTTCGGGGCGATGCCGGCGGAGGCCGTCAGCCGGACGGTGTCGAAGATCTCGGCGCGGATGCGCCGCGCGAGGCGCGTCGCCGACCCCTCGGCCACGCGGTTCGTCGTGACGTCCAGATAGGCCTCGTCCAGCGACAGCGGCTCGACCCGTTCGGTATAGCGCTCGAAGATCGCGCGGATCTGCCGCGAGGCCGCGCGATAGCGCCCGAAATCCGGCGCCACGAACGCGGCCTGCGGACACAGGCGCTCGGCGGTGACGGCCGGCATCGCCGAATGCACGCCGAAGCGTCGCGCCTCATAGGACGCCGCGCACACCACGGAGCGCCCGCCGCGCCACGCCACGATCACCGGCCGGCCGCGCAGCGCCGGATCGTCGCGCTGCTCGACCGACGCATAGAACGCATCCATGTCGACGTGGACGATCTTGCGCAGCGCGGTGGCCACGAGCAGGCCTCACCTGCCCGGCGAACGGCGCGATGCCGACGCGGTATTCCTGTTGTCGCGGATCAGGCGTCCTGGTGGGGTGCGGCGGCCGGGGGTGTCGGCGTCGGCCGCAGCGACTTCATCAACGGTGTGATGAGGTCAAGCGGCAGCGGAAAGACGATCGTCGTGCCCTTGCCGCCGGAGCTCATGTCGGCCAGCGTCTGCAGGTAGCGCAGCTGCAGCGCCTGCGGCGACCGCACGAGGCGATCCGCCGCGAGGCTGAGCTTCTCGGAGGCCTGCAGCTCGCCTTCCGCGTTGATCACCTTGGCGCGCCGGTTGCGCTCGGCTTCCGCCTGGCGCGCGATGGCGCGGACCATGGTCTCGTTGAGGTCGACATCCTTGATCTCGACGTTCGAGACCTTGATGCCCCATGGCCCGGTCTGCTCGTCGAGGATCTCCTGCAGCGTCTGGTTGAGCTTGTCGCGCTCGGTGAGGATCTCGTCGAGCTCGTGCTGGCCCAACACCGCTCGCAGAGTGGTCTGTGCGAGCTGGCTGGTCGCCTCGTAGAACTGCGCGACCTGCAGCACCGCCTTGTCGACCTCCATGACGCGGAAGTACACCACCGCCGTCACCTTCACGGACACGTTGTCGCGCGAAATGACGTCCTGCGGGGGCACGTCCAGCACCAGCACGCGGGTGTCGACGCGGATGATGCGCTGCACCATCGGAATCAGGATGATGAGGCCGGGACCCTTGGTGCCCGTGTAACGGCCCAATGACAGCACGACCCCGCGCTCGTACTCGGGCAGGATCTTGAGCGACATGAACAGCAGGATGATGCACAGGATTACGATTACACCAATGAATTCAAGCACCTGCTCTCTCCCAGCGAATCAACGTGGTTCCACCGACAACAGCAGCCCGTCGCGACTGGTGACGCGCACGCGCGCCTTTGCCGGCAGCGCGGTTGAACACACCACCCGCCAGCGTTCGCCATGGACCATGGCCCACGCCTCGCCGCCGGCTACGATCGGTTCCTCCAGCACGCCTACCACGCCCACCAGTTCATCGCCAGCGCCGATCGTCGGGCGTCGCCGCCGCGATCGCATCAGCAGCCCGAGCACGAGGAACAGGAAGCCGGCGGCAAACACCGCCAGGCCCGCGATCACTCCCAGATTCACACCGAAGCCCGGCGCGCTGGTATCGAACAGCATGATCGATCCGATCACGAATGCCACAACTCCGCCCAGGCCGATGACTCCGATGGTCGGCATCACGACCTCGGCGACGATCATACCGACTCCCAGCACCATGAGGCCCAGCCCCGCGTAGTTCACCGGCAGCAGGTGCAGCGCATAGAGCGCCACCAGCAGGGCAATGGCGCCGACCGTGCCGGGCAGGATCGCCCCTGGATGGAAGCCTTCCAGCATCAGCCCCCAGACGCCGGCCAGCAGCAGGCCGTACGCCACCGTCGGGTTGGTGATGACGGACAGGAAACCGAGCCGCGCGCCCATCGGATAGTCGTGGACCGGCAGATTCGCCAGGCCGTGGATGACCTCTGGCCGGCCGTCCACCGTGGTCTTCTGCCCGTCGGCCCCGGCCAGCGCGGCCTGCGCGTTGTCTGCAACAAAGTCGACGACGCCCTTGGCCGCGGCCTGCGACGCAGTCAGCGTCGCAGCGCCCCGCACCGCGTCCTCTGCCCACGCGACGTTGCGATGCCGCAGCTCGGCGAGCGAGCGGATGTAGGCGGCCGCGTCGTTGAGCACCTTGCGAGACTCGGCCTCACCGCCCGCGGGAGGCGCGCGAGAGGCCGCTGACGCGGGCGCACCGCGTTCCTGCGATCCGGGCAACGGCAGCGGCGGCGCGCTCGGTGACTTGCCGCCGCCCAGCGACACGGGCGTCGCGGCACCCAGATGCGTTGCCGGCCCCATCGCCGCGACGTGGCAGGCGTAAAGAATGTAGGTGCCAGCGCTGGCCGCCCGTGCGCCGGCCGGCGCCACGTAGCCGATGACCGGAATGGGCGACGCGAGAATGCCGGCGATGATCTCGTGCATCGCCGAGGACAGCCCGCCGGGCGTGTCGATCTCCAGCAGAATCGCGCGCGCGCCGTCGCGTATCGCCCGCCGCGAGGCGTCGCGGTAGTACTCGGCGGTGGCCGGGCCGATGGCGCCGTCGAAGCTGATGCGCGCCACGAAGCCGCCTGCTTCCCCGGCCGTTGTCGGCGCATCGCCCGGCTGCGCCGCCAGGAGCGTCGGAATGCACGCAAGTACCGCGCCGGCAACCAGCGCCAGCGCAAATGCGCGCACCCGACCCAGCATCCCTTTCATCCATCCAGCGTACGGGCTCCCCGAAGCGGAAGCCAGCCACGCGCCGTCGAATTCAGGAAGGGTCCACGCCGGCCAGCCGTCGCGTGACGTCGCCCGCGCGCGCCGGCTGTCCCTGCGCGCCGCTCATGCCGGACCACAAAGGAGAGAAGTCGCCGCTGCCGCGCGCCTCGGCCGCGGCGCGCAGCGGCGCCAGCGCCAGCGAGGCCCACGGGAACGCCGGGACGTCCCTGTCGACCGGACCGCACTCGCGCATCAGCCGATTGACGATGCCGCGCGCCAGGCCGCCGGAAAAGAGGTTCGTCAGCTCGGTCCGCCCGGCGTCCGGGCCTTCGAGCGCCCGGCGATGCGGTGGTTTCGTGAGCGCCTCGGCGGTCAGCAGGTAGGCGCTGCCCACCTGCACCGCGACAGCGCCGAGCGCCAGCAGCTCTCGCACCGCGTGCGCGCTGGAGATGCCGCCGGCCGCGACGACCGGCACGTTCACCGCCCGCAGCACTTCCGGCAGCAGCTCGCGCAGCGGCTTCTGGCTGGCGACGTCGCGCGCCAAGAACATGCCCCGGTGGCCACCGGCCTCCAGCCCCTGCGCGACGATGACATCCGCACCGTGCTGCGCGAGCCACCGCGCTTCCGCAGCGGTGGTCGCCGCCCCGATGACGGTGGCGCCGCTCGCCTTCACCGGGTCCAGCAGCGCCGCATCGGGCAGGCCGTAGCAGAAGCTGACCACCGGCGGGCGCAGCTCGACGACGGCCGCCGCCGTCTCCGCGTCGAACGCGGCGCGCGGGCGCGCCGTCGAGAGCGCGTCCGGATCAATGCCGAACTCGCGGCAGTACGGCGCGAGACGCGCCTGCCAGCGCCGCTCCGCGTCCGCGTCGCGCGGCGGGACGCGATGGCACATGAAGTTGACGTTGAAGCGCGCGATGCCGTTCGCGCGCAGCGCGCGGATCTCGTCGCGCAGGCCGGCCGCAT
>DASVGQ010000015.1:0-3494 GCA_036379455.1 Nevskiaceae bacterium | reverse complement strand
GCGAAGATCACGCGCTTGGGAGCCGCTTTCGCCTGGTGGTACAGCGGCCGCATCAGCTGCCCGGTGTGGTAGACGATGCTCAGCAGGCTCTGTCGATAGGCGTCCATGTCCGCGATCGGACGCCGCGCGACGCCGGAGTCCGCGGCGGCCTGGGCGACCGATGGCGCGATCTTGAGGATCAGGCGCGGGTCGAAGGGCTTGGGAATGATGTACTCGGGCCCGAAGCGCAGATCCTCGCCAGCGTAGACGCTCGCCATCTCGGCGCTCGGCTCGGCCTCCGCCAGCTCGGCGATCGCCTTCACGCAGGCCAGCTTCATCGCTTCGTTGATGACCGTCGCGCCGCAGTCCAGCGCGCCGCGGAAGATGAAGGGGAAACACAGGACGTTGTTGACCTGGTTGGGGTAGTCGGAGCGGCCGGTGGCGACGATGCAGTCGGGCGCAGCGGCCTTGGCGTCCTCCGGACGAATTTCCGGGTCCGGGTTGGCCAGCGCGAGGATGAACGGACGCCGGGCCATGCTGCGCACCATGTCCTGCGTCAGCACGTTCGGCGCCGAGCAGCCGAGAAATACGTCCGCATCCCGGCACACTTCCGCCAGCGTGCGGGCGGGCGTGTCCTGCGCATAGCGTGCCTTGTTCGGCTCCATGGGCTCGTCGCGGCCCGTCCAGATCACGCCGCGCGAATCGACCACGTAGACGTTCTGCTTGCGAACGCCCAGGCTCACGAGCAGGTCGAGGCAGGCGATGGCGGCGGCTCCGGCGCCGGAACACACCAGCTTGACTTCGCCGATCTTCTTGCCGACTACCTTCAGGCCGTTGAGCACCGCCGCCGAGGAGATGATCGCCGTGCCGTGCTGGTCGTCGTGGAACACCGGAATCTTCATGCGCTCCCGCAGCTTGCGCTCGATATAGAAGCACTCCGGTGCCTTGATGTCCTCCAGATTGATGCCGCCCAGCGTCGGCTCCAGCGCCGCGATGATGTCCACCAGCTTGTCCGGGTCGTGCTCGGCCAGCTCGATGTCGAACACGTTGATGCCGGCGAATTTCTTGAACAGGCAGGCCTTGCCCTCCATGACCGGCTTGGCGGCCATCGGACCGATGTTGCCGAGGCCGAGTACCGCGGTGCCGTTGGTCACGACGCCAACCAGGTTGCCGCGAGCCGTGTACTTGCTGGTGCCTGCCTCGCCTTCGTGGTAGATCGCCATGCTCGCGGCGGCCACGCCGGGAGAGTAGGCGAGCGACAGGTCATCGGCGTTTGCCAGGGGCTTGGTGGGGACGAGGGAGATCTTTCCCGCGATCGGGTAAGCGTGGTAGTCCAGCGCGCGCCTGGCGCGTTCGTCCGTGAGGTCCATGGCTTGCGCTCCTCCAGCGGCTGCCGGTTTTTCTGATGATGGCCTCAGTCTATACCGCGCCTCCGGACGCGCATCCAGGAGCGTCGGTTGCGTCAAGGCGCGCGGCGCCGCAGCCCGCGTGTGCGCGGGATTCGATGAAGCGATGCTCTTCGCACAGGGGACGGACAGCGGAGTGTCCGGCGACCGCGTCGCGCGGCCGGAAGAGCGCGCTGGGCGATGAATCACGCCAGCTTCTTGTGTCGCGCGCGCCGGTTGATGCCGGGCGCATCGCCGGTACGGCGGCGGAAGTCCGCCTCGTAGTCCTGGTAGTTGCCTTCGATGAAGGTGATCTCGCCAGAGTCCTCGAAGGCCAGGATGTGTGTGGCGATGCGGTCCAGGAACCAGCGGTCGTGGCTGACAACGACCGTTGAACCGGGGAAGTCGAGGATCGCCTCCTCGAGCGCGCGCAGCGTCTCGGTATCGAGGTCGTTCGTCGGCTCGTCGAGCAGCAGGACGTTGCCGCCCGCAAGCAGCGTGCGTGCGAGATGCACGCGGTTGCGTTCGCCGCCGGAGAGTTCCGCCACGCGGCGTTGCTGTTGTTCACCCTTGAAGTTGAAGCGTCCGATGTAGGCGCGGCTGGGGACCTCGTAGCTGCCGATCTTGAGGATGTCGTTGCCGCCCGAGACCGACTGCCACACCGTCTGCGAATCGTCTAGCTCGTCGCGCAGCTGCGCGGCATAGGCGAATTTCACCGTGTCGCCGACGCGCACGGTGCCCGCGTCGGGCTTCATCCGGCCGGTGAGGATCTCCAGCAGCGTGGTCTTGCCGCGACCGTTGGCGCCGATGATGCCGAGGATGCCGCCGCGCGGGAGCCGCAGGGAGAGGTTCTCGTACAGCACGCGATCGCCGAAGGCCTTCTTGAGTCCCTCGACCTCGAACACCAGATCGCCGAGCCGCGGACCGGGCGGGATGTAGATCTCGCGCGTCTCGGCGCGCTTCTGGAACTCCGCGGCGGCCAGTTCCTCGAAGGCCTTCAGGCGCGCCTTGGACTTCGCCTGCCGCGCCTTCTGGCCCGATCGCACCCATTCCAGCTCTTCCTTGAGCGCCTTCGTGTGCGCGTCCTCCGCCTTCTGTTCCTGCAGCAGGCGCTGCTGTTTCTGCTCCAGCCAGGAGGAATAGTTGCCCTTCCACGGGATGCCGTGGCCGCGATCCAGTTCGAGAATCCACTCCGCCACGTGGTCGAGGAAGTAGCGGTCGTGCGTGACGGCGACGACGGTGCCCGGAAAATCATGCAGGTACTTCTCGAGCCAGGCGACGGATTCCGCGTCGAGGTGATTCGTCGGCTCGTCGAGCAGCAGCATGTCGGGCTTCTCGAGCAGCAGGCGGCACAGCGCGACGCGGCGGCGCTCGCCGCCCGACAGCGTCGTGACGTCGGCGTCCCACGGCGGCAGGTTCAGGGCCTCGGCGGCCTTGTCGAGGATGACGTCCAGATTGTCCGCGTCCGCTGCGGCGATCTTCGCTTCCAGCTCCGCCTGTCGTTCGGCCAGCTTGTCGAAATCCGCGCCTTCCTCGGCGTAGGCAGCGTAGACGCCCTCGAGCTCGGTTTTCAGCGCGATGATGTCCGCGAGCGCGACCTCGACGTTGCCACGCACGTCCTTGGAGGGATCGAGCTGCGGCTCCTGCGGCAGGTATCCGACCTTGATACCCGGCTGCGCGCGGGCCTCGCCGTGGTAGTCCTTGTCCACCCCGGCCATGATCCGCAGCAGCGAGGATTTTCCCGCGCCGTTGTAGCCGAGGACGCCGATCTTGGCGCCCGGGAAGAAGGACAGCGAGATGTCGCGGAGGATGTCCTTGCGCGGCGGTACGGTCTTGCCGACCCGGTTCATCGTGTAGACGTACTGGCTCATGCCGGCTCCAGTGGGACGCGCGCAGCGGCATGCCAAAGCCGGGCTCGGCGCGGTGGCGGCGGATTATCAGTGAAGGCGGGCGCGCGCGCCACCGCCGCACTCAGGTGAGCCGGTACACTGCTGCGATGGGGGAACGGCGCGCATCTTCATCGTGGTGGGCGATGTCGTGGCTGCTGGCCGCTGCCGTCGTCGTGGCGACGCCAGCCACGGACGCGGCCGTTTACCAGTGCACCGCGAGCGGCCAGACGCGCTTCACGGA
>DASVGQ010000014.1:0-35758 GCA_036379455.1 Nevskiaceae bacterium | reverse complement strand
ATCGCATGGCTCGTCGCCGGACGCGTCGTGGCAGAGGGCAGCTTGCGGCAGATGGTGACCCTGCAACTGGGGCTGAGCGTCGCGTTGGTGCCGTTGACCTTGTGGTTCTTCGGCGGCGCGAGTTGGGTGGCGCCGCTGGCGAACCTCGTCGCGATCCCCGCCGCCGCGGTGCTGCTGCCGCTGCTCGTGGGTGCAGTGGCGATCGCCCTCGCGATACCGGATTTCGGTGTGCCGCTGCTGCGGGCGATGAGCTGGGCGTGGTGGGCGCTGTATCGCGCGCTGGAATGGCTGGCGGCAAGCGCGCCGCACGCTTGGCTCACGACTGGCGCTGGCGGCGCCGTGCTGCTGCTCGCGATGGTCGGCGTCGTGCTCCTGGTGGCACCGCGCGGGCTGCCGGTGCGGCCGCTGGCGTTCGCGTTCCTGCTGCCGCTGTTCCTGCCGCGTCAGGCGGCGCTGCCGACCGGGCACTTCCGGCTCGCCGTACTCGACGTCGGCCAGGGCCTGTCGGCGGTGGTACAGACGCGGCGCCATGCGCTGCTGTTCGACGCCGGTCCGGCGTGGCCGAGTGGCCTGGACATGGGCGAAGCCGTGGTGGCGCCCTACCTGCGCTGGCGCGGCGTGCGTCGTCTCGACGCCATGATCATCTCGCATCGCGACATGGACCACCGCGGCGGCGCCGGCGCCGTGATGAAGGCGCTTGCCGTGGACCGCGTGCTGGGCAGCGACGGGACCGGCGCCGAGCCCTGCGTCGCGGGCCAGGCGTGGCAATGGGATGGCGTCTCCTTCGAGATCTTCAATCCGCCGCGCGATGGCCGCGGTTCGTCGAACGATCGCGGCTGCGTGCTGCGGATCGCCACCGGTTCGACCGCAGCGTTGCTGCCGGCGGACATCGGTCGCGCTTCGGAACAACGCCTCGTGCGTGACTATGGCGCGCGGCTCGCCGCGCAGGTGCTGGTCTCGCCGCATCACGGCAGCGCCGGTTCATCGAGCGCTGCGTTCGTCGCGGAGGTCCATCCGGAGCTCGTCATCCATCCAGCCGGCTGGAAGAACCAGTTCGGATTCCCTCGTGCGGAGCCGGTCGCGCGCTACGCGCGGATCGGCGCGCGACAGGTGCAGACGGGCGAATGGGGGATGGTCGACGTCGAGGCTGGCCCGCGTGGCATCATCCGCGCCGCGGCGTGGCGGCAGCGCCGGCCGCGCCTGTGGCAGCTGCGGCCGGGTACCGCTCCGGAGCTTGGCGGAGCCCCGACGCTCGAAGGTCAGAGCCGCGTGGGATTGGGCGCGTCGCCGTAGACCTTGCGGGGGTCGAAGGCTTTCTGCTTTTCCTCGAAGTTCAGCGCGCGCTGGAAGTCGCCGGGTCCGACCGGGACCGAGCGGTAGAAGCACGAGCGGTAGCCGACGTGGCAGGAGGCGTCACCCGGGATGCGCACGCGCAGCCAGACCGCGTCCTGATCGTCGTCGATGCGCAGCTCGACCACCTTCTGCACCAGTCCGCTCGTCGCGCCCTTGTGCCACAGCACCCGCCGCGAGCGCGACCAGTAGTGCGCTTCGCCGGTCGCGATGGTGCGCCGGAGCGCCTCGGCGTTCATGTAGCCCAGCATCAGCACCTCGCCGGTGTCCGCGCTCGTCGTGACGCAGGGCATCAGGCCGTCCGCGTCGAATTTCGGCGCCAGCTCGCGGCCTTCTTCGACCTGCGCGACGGAAGTACGGGCGGCGAAGCGGATGTCTGCGGTTTCGCTCATGGGCGTGCGGCGGTGAGGGCGGGCGCCCTTATAGCACAGGGTCGCGGTACGCCCACCGCCTTGCTGGACGGCTGCGTGGTCCGCGCCTGCGCCGGGAGCGTCTCAGAATTCCTGCGTCGTGGGCCGGAACAGGATCTCGTTGATGTCCACGTCATCGGGCTGGCTCATGGCGAAGACGACCGCGCGTGCGAAGCTGTCGGCCGGGACGGCGTAGGTCGCATAAGACTGGTGGACCTGCGATGCCGACGCCTCGTCGTGCGTCGTGTCGGGCAGCTCGGACTGCACGTAGCCCGGGGAGATGATCGTGGTGCGGATGTGGTGCGGCTTCACTTCCTGCCGCAGGCCCTCGGAGAGCATGCGCACCGCCGCCTTGGTCGCCGAGTACACCACGCCGCCGGGGTGGACCTTGTGGCCGGCGACCGACGCCACGTTGATGATCTGTCCGCTGTGCTGCCGGATCATGTGCGGCAGGGCGGCGGCGATCCCGTACAGCACGCCCTTGAGGTTCACGTCGATCATGCGCTCCCATTCGTCGACGCGGTATTTCTCCATCAGCGCGATCGGCATCAGGCCGGCGTTGTTGAGCATCACGTCGATGCGCCCGTGCGCATCCACGGCGCGGTCGACGAGCGCCTTGACCTGCGCGCGATCCGTGACGTCGGTCTGCACGGCCGCCGTCGTGGGAAGTCCGAGCTCCTTCGCCAGCGCCTGAAGCCGCGCAATGCGCCGCGCTCCGAGCACCACCTTCGCGCCGAGGCCCGCAAGGCGCCGCGCGGCCGCTTCGCCCAGTCCGCTGCTCGCACCGGTGATGACGACGACCTTGCCTGCGATGTTTTCCATGGTGTGTGATCTCCGTGAATGGCGACGTCGATCGGTCGGCGCGGTCAGCCCCTGCCACGCTTGCGATGCCGCCCTGGTTTCGGTGTCCCCGGTTTCTGTGACAAGGATTGCAGGATCCGTGTTCCGCTGGCGCCACGTAGGCCGGCGGCGCAGGCTCGCGCGGGCCGCACACAGGCGTCGAGCTAGAATCCCGGGCTCCGCACCGCCTGAGGCTCGTCATGTCCGCCGTCGTCACGCGTTTCGCCCCCAGCCCGACGGGCTATCTGCACATCGGCGGCGCGCGAACGGCGCTGTTTTCCTGGCTCACAGCGAAAAAGGCAGGCGGCCGCTTCCTGCTGCGCATCGAGGACACCGACCGCGAGCGCTCGACGGATGCGGCGGTACGCGCGATCTTCGAGGGACTCGACTGGCTGGGGCTGAAGTCGGATTCCGAGCCGCAGTTCCAGACGCATCGCTTCCCGCGCTACGCCGAGGTGATCGAGCAGATGCTGGCCGACGGCCGCGCCTACCGCTGCTACTGCTCGCGCGAGGAGCTCGACGCCATGCGCAAGGCACAGCTCGCGCGCAAGGAGAAGCCGCGCTATGACGGCCGCTGGCGGCCGGAGCCCGGCAAGACCCTGCCGCCCGTGCCGGCGGGCGTGCAGCCGGTAGTGCGTTTCCGCAATCCGCAGGACGGCGTCGTCGCCTTTGATGATCTGATCCGCGGCCACGTCGAGTACGCCAACGCCGAGCTGGACGACCTCATCATCCGGCGCTCGGACGGCACGCCGACCTACAACTTCTGCGTGGTGGTCGACGACCGGGACATGGGCATCACGCACGTCGTGCGCGGCGACGACCACGTCAACAACACGCCGCGCCAGATCAACATCCTGCACGCGTTGGGGCAGGCGCCGCCGGTCTACGCGCACGTGCCGATGATCCTCGGACCCGATGGCGTCAAGCTCTCCAAGCGCCACGGCGCCGTCGGCGTGATCGAGTACCGCGCCATGGGCTTCATGCCCGAGGCGCTGCTGAACTACCTCGTGCGCCTGGGATGGAGCCACGGCGACGAAGAGATCTTCACACGCGAACAGATGGTGGCGCTGTTCGACGTCCGCGAGGTGCAGAAATCTCCGGCGCGCTTCGACATGAAGAAGGCCGAGTGGGTCAATCACCAGTACCTCAAGGGCGCGGACGCGGCGATCGTTGCGCCGGAATTCGACTGGCACCTGCGCCGCATCGGCCTCGACCCCACGCGCGGACCGGCGCTGGTGCCCGTCATCGAGGCGCAGCGCGAGCGCTGCAAGACGCTCGTGGAGATGGCCGAGAAATCGCGCTTCCTGTACGCGGAGCTGGACGGCTACGCGCCGAAGGACGCGCAGAAGTATCTCGACGCCGCCGGGCGGCAGGTGCTGGAGGAGCTCAAGCCGAAGTTTGACGCCCTTGCGAGGTGGTCAGGCGAGGCGCTGCACGCGCTGGTGCACGGCTACGCCGACGAGCGCGGGCTGCCGCTGGGACGGGTGGCGCAGCCGCTGCGCGTGGCGGTGGCCGGTGCCGCCGTGTCCCCGCCGATCGGCGTGACGCTGGAGCTGCTCGGGCGTGAACGTACGCTGGCGAGAGTGACCGCCGCGATTGCCGCCTGCGCCTGACTGCACCTTTCGCAGTGGCCGGCCGGAGGCGTGCGGCGCGGTCGAGTTTGCAGGGGCGTTGAGGTGCCGGCGCGCACCCGGCGTTTGGCGGCGGCGCGCACGCGCCGCTAGAATTCGCGTGCATTGCAGCGCAAAACGACGCTGCGTTGCGGGCGCATGTCTTGGTGGGCCGCCCATTCCTGTCAGAAAATGATGATGTCGGGTGCATGCCTTCGTGGGCCGCCCGGGGTCAGCCGAGCGGAGAGGCGCTGATGCAACTGACCATCCTCAAGGGCAAATTACACCGCGCGCGCGTGACGCACGCGGAGCTCGACTACGAGGGCTCCTGCGCGATCGACGCGCGCCTGCTGGAGCTGGCGGGCATCGTGCCCTACGAGCAGATCCACATCTACGACGTGACGAACGGCGAGCGCTTCTCCACCTACGCCATCCTCGCGGAAGCCGGCAGCGGCATCATCTCGATCAACGGCGCGGCGGCGCACAAGGCCCACGTCGGCGACTGCATCATCATCTGCGCCTACTGCGACGTGACCGCCAATGAAGCGCAGGCCTTCAAGCCGCACCTCGTGTACCTGGACGCCGCGAACAAGGTCATCCGCACAGCGAACACCACGGCGGTGCAGGCGGCCTGAGCCGCCGGCTTCAGGCTTCGGCGGGCCCCGCCGCCGGCCGAGGCACGCTAGCTGCCCGCCGGCGCCGCGCGTCCTGCGCCCAGCGCACGTGTTCTCGCACGACCTCATCCGGGTAGTCGGCGCGGCTCGCCAGCGCGGCGTCGATGCGTTCGTCGGGCGGCGCGTTGCCCATGGCGACCGCGATGTTGCGCAGCCAGTTGCGATAGCCCGTGCGGCGCAGAACCATGCCTTCGGTGCGCTGCTCCCAGGTCGCCTCGTCCCAGCCGAACAGTTCCACGAGATCGGCGCGGTCGAGGCCGTTCCGCGGCGTGAAATCCTTCTCCATGCTGGCCTGCGCGTGCCGGTTCCACGGGCAGGCGAGCTGGCAGTCGTCACAGCCGAAGATGCGGTTGCCTATGAGCGGCCGCATCTCGAGGGGAATCGGGCCGTCGTGCTCGATCGTCAGGTAGGAGATGCAGCGGCTGGCGTCGAGCTTGTAGGGCGCGATGATCGCGTGCGTCGGGCAGGCGTCGATGCAGGCCGTGCATGTGCCGCAGCCGTAGCCGCTGGGACGCACCGGGCCGTCGGGTTCGAGCGCCAGGTCGGTATAGATCTCGCCGATCAGGAAGCTCGAGCCGGTGCGGCGATCGCCGATCAGCAGCGTGTGCTTGCCGAACCAGCCGATGCCGGCGTTGCGCCCCATGGCCTTCTCCAGCGCCGGCGCGCTGTCGGTCAGTACGCGATAGCCGTGCGGGCCGATCGTCTCCGCGATGCGCGCCGCGAACTTCAGCAGTCGCTTGCGCAGCAGGCGGTGATAGTCGCGGCCGAGCGCGTACCGCGCGATGTAGGCCTTGCGGCCATCGGCGAGGATCGATTCCTCGGGCGCGGCGTCCGGCGGTCGGCACAGCATCCGCGCCGAGATGACCGACACCGTGCCGGGCCGCAGCCGCGACGGTGTGGCGCGCATCTCCGTGTCGCGTCCCAGCCACGCCATATCCCCCTGATAGCCCTCCGCGAGCCACTCGCGCAGGCGCGCCAGGTCCTCGGTGAGCTCGAGGCGCGCGACGCCGGCGCTGTCGAAGCCGAATTCCTGCGCCCAGGCCGTGAGCTTGCTGCGCAGCTCCGTGGCGGGCGTCGACGCGCGGGCGTCCATCTATACTTTTGCCATGCAGGACACGCGCGAATTGTACGGTGCGGCCGGCGCGCGGGAGTTTGACCGGCGCCTCATCGAGGGCCGCGGAGTGCCGGGCTACGCACTCATGTGCGCCGCAGCACAGGCCGTGTGGCGCGAGGCCGGCGAGCGCTGGCCGCAGGCGCTCCGCGTCGTGGTGTACTGCGGCGGCGGCAACAACGGTGGTGACGGTTTCGAGGTAGCGAGGCTGGCGAGGCGGGACGGCCGCTCCGTCAGGGTGGTCGATCTGGCGAAACGCACCCCGACCGGCGACGCGGCGCGCGCCCGCGCGGCGTGGCAAGCGGGCGGTGGCACGGTGGAGCCGTGGTCGGAGGCCACCGGCGGACCGGATGGCGCGGATCTCGTCGTCGATGCGATCTTCGGCACCGGCCTGTCGCGACCGCCCGATGGCATGGCGCGAGAGGCGATAGCGGCCATCAACGCCTGGCACCACCGCGGCGGCGCGGTGCTCAGCGTCGATACGCCGTCAGGGCTGGACGTCAGCACGGGCGCCGCCGCTGGCGACTGCGTCGAGGCCGATGCGACGGTGACCTTCATCGCACGCAAGTTCGGCCTGCATACCGGCGTCGGCCCGGACTTCGCGGGAGCCGTGCGCTACGCACCGCTGGTGGCCGGCGGCTTCGACGTGGAGCGGCCGGCCGCTGTCGCCCGGCTGCTGGACCGCGACATGCTGTTGCGCTGGTTCCCGCGCCGCCGTCGGTCGGCGCACAAGGGCAACAACGGACATGTGCTGATCATCGGTGGCGATCACGGCATGGTCGGTGCGGTGCTGATGGCGGCGCGCGCCGCGCTGCGCTGCGGGGCCGGGCTGGTGACGGTCGCGACCCGCGCCGATCACGCGGTGGCGCTAGCCGCGGCGCAGCCCGAAGCGATGTTCCGGGGCGTAGCCGACGCCGCAGCACTGGCGCCGCTGCTGGCGCGTGCCGACGTGGTCGCGATCGGGCCGGGGCTCGGGCAGTCCGGCTGGTCGCGCGCGCTGTGGCGCGCCGTGCGGGACTTCGATCGCCTCGTCGTCGATGCGGACGCTCTGAATCTGCTCGCCGAGGAACCGCACCGGGCGGCCAACTGGATCCTGACGCCGCACCCCGGCGAGACGGGTCGCCTGCTGGGGCTGACGACGGCGCAGGTGCAGCACGATCGGCGCGCGGCGCTGCTGGAGCTCGCGCGTCGTTACGGTGGGTATCCGTTGTTGAAGGGCGCGGGAACGCTGGTGTACCAGGGAGTGGATGCAGAGCACCCAGAGACGCCGGAGATAGCGCTGTGCCCCTACGGCAACCCGGGCATGGCGGTCGGCGGGATGGGTGACGTGCTGACGGGCGTGGTCGCCGCCTGCCTGGCCCAGGGCATGCCGCCCGGGCAGGCCGCTGCTGCTGGGGTCACGGTCCACGCGTTGGCGGGCGATGCGGCGGCTCGCGGGCGGGAGCGCGGGCTGTTGCCCTCGGATCTGATCGCCGGACTGCGTTCGATCGTGAACCCGCGTGAAACGACGCCCAGCGGCGCGACGCGCTGAGCCGCGCCGTGCGGGCGTCGGCTTTGGAGCCGCGGAGAACTTCATGGACACGCGCGGCGCGCGGTGGACATCGTTCCGGTTCTCGAGGCCACCCCTCGTCTGTGTTCAAGCGCCGCAGGGCGCAGCCGACGGCGACTTCCCGTGAGTGACGTCCGGCGTCTTCCGGACCTCGCGGCGACCGAGGCGCTGGGCGCGAGCATCGCCTACGCGATGGACGAACGTCCCGGCGGGGCGATCTACCTGCGGGGTCCACTGGGCGCCGGAAAGACTTCCTTCGCGCGCGGCCTGCTGCGCGCGCTGGGCGTCACCGGCGCCGTGCGCAGCCCGACTTTCACGCTCATGGAGGTGTACGAGACGCGGCGGGCATCGATCTTGCATCTCGACCTTTATCGCCTGTCGGGGAGCGACGAGCTCTACCAGCTCGGCGTCGATGAGTATCCGCCGGACGCGTGGTGGTGGCTGGTGGAGTGGCCCGAGCGGGCGGCTGAGGGCCTGCCGCCCGCGTCGCTGGAGATCGAGTTTGCCTACGCCGGGTCGGGCCGCCGGGCCGAACTGATCTACCATCGCCGCGGCGCGTGAGCTGATCAGCAGCGACATCACGTGAGATGAGTGGCAATAGATGTTGATTGTGTGGAAGATCCTTGCTGCAGACATACCTTTGCGCTATGGTTCCGCGGGGATTTTTCAGGCGGCGCACTGGATGCGTGCATGGCTTGCGATGTTGTTGCTGCTCGTAGCCGCCGGCGCGCACGCCGACGCGTTGCGCAGCATCCAGCTGCTGAATGACGGAAGCGGCGTGCGTGCCGTGTTCGACCTGGACTCGGCGCCTCGCGCGAAGGTTTTCAGCCTGTCGGGACCCGAACGCGTCGTGATCGACCTCGACGGCGTCGTAGTGCCGGCCGCCGTGCGGTCGCGCAGCTACGGTACGGGTGTCGTCACCGGCGTGCGCTTCGGGCGGCGCGGCGACGGCGCACGCGTGGTGCTGGACCTGAGCCGTGCGGTAAAGGTTCACGAATCGACGCTGCCGGTGACGGAGCGCTACGGGCATCGCCTGGTGGTGGATCTCGGCACCTCGTCGGCGCTCGCCATCGCGGTGCCTGCGCCCGCGGGCGCGCCCGCTAGAGCCGATACCGCGCGTACGGCGCACGTCGCGCCGTCGCCGCCGGCACGCTCCGTGCAGGCGGCGGCCACGGAGAAGCTCGCTGTCACCTCCGTTGCGCCGGCGCGCGCCGCGCCGTCCGCCGTGCTACGCGCCAAGCCGATCGTGGTGGCGGTCGACGCCGGACACGGCGGCAAGGATTCGGGGGCAAGGGGTCCCGGCGGGCTCGAGGAAAAGACCGTCACCCTCGGCGTCGCGAGGCGGCTGGCCGCGTTGATCAACGCCCAGCCCGGCATGAAGGCGGTCCTGACGCGGACCGGAGACTATTACGTTGACCTGCGGCAGCGCATGACCGTGGCGCGCAAGGCCAACGCCGACATCTTCGTGTCCATCCACGCCAACGCCGCGCGCGACGCCAGCGTGCGCGGTACCTCCGTCTACATGCTCTCGCAGCACGGCGCGACGAACGAGCAGGCGCGCTGGGTGGCGGACCGCGAGAACGCGGCCGACATGGTCGGCGGCATCGACATCAGCGACAAGAGCAGCCAGCTGGCTTCGGTGCTGGTCGACATCTCGCAGTCCGCGACGATGGACGCCAGCTTCGACCTCGCCAGCCGCCTGCTGCGCGAGATGGCGAAGATCAGCCCGGTGCTGCACAACGATCCGCGCGTGCAGCGCGCGGCCTTCGTGGTCCTCAAGGCGCCGGACATCCCCTCGGTGCTGGTGGAGACGGACTTCATCACCAACCGGCAGGAGGAGCGGTTGCTGGGTAGCGGCGCCTATCAGGAGAAGATCGCCCGCCAGCTCATGGCCGGCATCGACGGCTATTTCGCCCACTATCGCCCGAAGGAACGGACGCCGCTGCAGACTGCCAGCCAGGCCGGGCTGCAGGAAGTGGGCTACACCGCCGCCGGACGCGCGCCGGCGGAAGTCACCGCGCGGTAGCACGCTGCGCGGCTTGGCCGCCCGTGTCGGCGGGCCGGTCCGTTATCCTAGATCCATGGCCATACGGGTCCTGCCGGATCAGCTCGTCAACCAGATTGCCGCCGGCGAAGTCGTCGAACGCCCGGCCGCGGTGGTCAAGGAACTGGTGGAGAACAGCCTCGACGCGGCGGCCAGCCGCATCGAGGTCGAGATCTCTGGCGGTGGGCTCGACGGCATCACGGTCACGGACGACGGTGTCGGCATCGCGCGGGACGATCTGATGCTCGCGCTGGCGGCTCATGCGACGAGCAAGATCGGCACGCTGGAAGAGCTGGAGTGCGTGCGCACGCTTGGTTTTCGCGGCGAGGCGCTCGCCAGCATCCTCGCGGTATCGCGTTTTTCCCTCGCTTCGCGGCTTCCTGGCGCCGAGCACGGGTGGCGCGTGGGCGGCGCCGGCGCGGCGGACGCCGGGGCGCCGCGGCCGACGGCCATGGCGCCGGGTACACGCATCGAAGTGCACGACCTTTTCTTCAATACGCCGGCGCGGCGCAAGTTCATGCGGCGTCCGACGACGGAGCAGCGGCACGTGGATCAGCGCCTGCGCCGGCTGGCGCTGGCGCGGCCCGAGGTGACGCTGCAGTTTCGTCACGACCGGCGCAACGGCTTCGGGTTTGCCGGCGTGGGGGATGGAGCGCTGGCGCAGCGCGTGGCCGCCGTGTGCGGGCAGGACTTCATCGACAACGCCATCGCGGTCGAGGAACAACGCGGCGGCATGCGCCTGCACGGATGGATCGGGCTGCCGGCCTTTTCGCGCGCTCAGGCCGACTTGCAGTACCTGTTCGTCAACGGCCGGGACGTGCGCGACCGGCTGCTCGGCCACGCGCTGCGTCGTGCCTATGCGGACGTCTTGCATTCGACGCGCTATCCGGCCTTTGTCCTGTATCTAGAGCTGGACCCGGCGCGGGTCGACGTGAACGTGCATCCGGCCAAGACCGAAGTCCGCTTCCGCGACGCGTCGACGGTCCACGACTTTGCGCTGGGTTGTGTCCACGGCGTCATCCGCCGCGCGCAGCCGGGCGATGGCCAGCATCACGTCGCGGTGGAGGATCTCGTGCATGCCGCAGCTCCCCGGGAAGGACGGCCCGGCGCTGCCATTACCTATCGCGCGATGCCCACCCGCGGGCTGGCGCTCGGGCGCCCGCCGTCGGGGGACTGGGCGTTGGCCGAGGCGATGTCTGACGGTCCAGTCGCCGAAGCGTCGCATGGCGTCGACGCGCCCCGGCGCGGCGGTGAAGCCAACGACGCGGAGGACTTCCTGCCGCTGGGACGAGCGATCGCGCAGCTCGGTGGCGTCTACGTGCTGGCGGAAAACGCCGCGGGCCTCGTGCTCGTCGACGCGCACGCAGCGCACGAACGCGTGCTCTACGAGCGCTTCAAGGCGCAGCTTTCGGCCGGCAGCATCCCGTCGCAGGCGCTGCTCGTTCCCGAACCGCTGCAGCTGGCCGCGGACGAAGTGGAATCGTTGCTCGTAGCGCACGACCGGCTCACGCGGCTCGGGCTGCGCTTCGACCGGATGGGACCGACTTCGGTGCTGTTGCGCGGCGTTCCGGTGTTGCTGATGCGGAAGGATCCCGTGGCGCTGCTGCGCGACATCGCGCGCGGCGGGAGCGAGGGCGACAGCCGGCGGCATTTCGACGAGGCGCTCGACGCCCAGGAACGGGTGCTAGCCAACATGGCGTGCCGCGCGGCAGTGAAGGCGAATCGGCGGCTCACGCTTGCGGAGATGGACGGCCTGCTGCGCGACATGGAGCACACCGAGCGCGCCGGCCAGTGCAATCACGGTCGGCCGACTTGGGTACAGGTCGGGCTGGCGGACCTCGACCGGTTCTTCCTGCGCGGCCGTTGACCGGGGCTGGAACGCGCTGTGCATCGTCATCGACCGGCCGCTCGGTGCCTCATCCGCAACGCGCGCGGTGCAGACTCGAACGCGCGCCGTCAGGGGCGATTCGGTGGCTGCACCGGGGTGCGGGTTCCGTGCAGAGCGCAGCGCGGATGATGCGACGGACTCCCCGCCGAGCGGCGGCGGTGAGGTCGTGTCGCGGTGGACGGATGCGACGCTGGCGGCGCGGCAGGTAGCAAGGCGGGCAACGGCAGGAGCAACGGAGTGCGCGTGATCTCGTGGCGGACCTGGCGTCGTCGTGGAGCGCGGTGCGTCGGCACGGCGATCGTCGTGGCCCTCGCGGTCACGGCCGGAGCGGCGGGCGTGGCGCACGCGGCCGATGCGTTATCTGCCGCGGCGCTCGCGCACCTGAGGGATACGGCGCTGCACGCGGATTACGCGGAAAGCGAGCTGTTCATCCTCACGAACCAGATCGGCGCTCGGCCGGCCGGTTCTCCGGCGGCGCAGGCGGCGGCGACGCAGGTCTCGACCGCCATGCGCGTGCTCGGCCTGGAAGTCCACGACATGCCCGTCACCGTGCCGCGCTGGGTCCGCGGTGAGGAGCGCGCCACGCTGCTCGAGTATCCCGGACAGCCGACCGGCGTCGAGCGCCCGATCGCGGTCGCCGCGCTGGGCAACTCGCCGGCCACGAGCGATGACGGACTGGAAGCGCCGTTGCTGGTGGTGCACAGCTACGATGAGCTCCAGCTCCACGCCAAGGCAGCCCGCGGCCGCATCGTGCTGTTCGACGTGCCCTTCAGCCAGCGGCTCGCGGACAACGGCTATGCCGCGACCGCCTACGCGCGCGCCGCCGGCTATCGCCTGCACGGTCCGGCGGCGGCGGCGCGGCTCGGAGCCGTCGCGGCGCTCGTCCGTTCCGCCGGCGGCGCGGAGAACGCGCTGCTGCACACCGGGTCGACGCTATGGTCGGCGGACGATCCGGCGCAGATCCCGGCGGCGACCGTCACGGCCGAGGACGCGACGCTGCTGGCGCAGCTTGCGGCGAAGGGAACCGTGCGGATGCGCCTGCTGTTGAAGCCGCAGACCCTGCCGCCCGCGCCCGACCGGAACGTCATCGCGGACCTGCGCGGGACCAACGATCCCTCACAGATCGTGGTGGTGTCCGCGCACCTGGATTCCTGGGACCTCGGCAGCGGGGCGCAGGACGATGCCGTCGGCGTGGCCGTGACGATGGGCGTGGCCGCCGTGCTGCGGCAGCTCAACCTGAGGCCGCGACGGACGATCCGCTTCATCGCCTGGGCGAACGAGGAGAACGGCCTGTCGGGCGCGCTGGCCTACCGACGCGAGATGGCGAGCTCGCTGGCCGATCACGTGGCCGCCATCGAGAACGACACGGGCGCCGGCCAGCCCTTCGGCATCGCCGCGCAGATCACGCCGGACTCGATGCCGCTGCTGGCGCCGGTGTTCGATGCGCTGACGCCCATGGGCACATCGATCCTCGTGCGCAGCGCGCACCCGGTGGCTGCCGACATTGCCCCCCTGAACGCCGCGGGCGTTCCCGGGTTCGCGCCGCTGGTCGACATGCGCCACTACTTCGACGTGCACCACAGCGCGGCCGATACGCTGGACAAGATCGATCCGATCGACGTGCGGCGGCAGGTGGCGGTCGAGGCGGTGCTGGCGTGGTGGCTGGCGAACGCCGACGCGCTGCCGCGCATCCCGCTCGACCCGCAGTGGACGCCGGACGGTGACGTCGCCGGCGATTGACGCACCGAGGAGCCCGGGGCCGGACAGCTCCGCGGGTCGCACCGGGCACTTCGTCGCGGTTCAGCGGGCGTACGGCGCGCGGCGCGCATCATGCCGCTCGTCCGCTCACGGATACCATCGGACCGGATGGCGCCGGTTGCCTCTTGGCGTTGCGCTAGCGTCGGCCGTGGGCCTGCACCGTAATCACAAGAGGACTGGATGACTGCCGTGGATCACGTCGTACTTGCCGTGTTGTCCTATGTCCTGACCGGTGCTGCGCTCATCGCCTACGATCTCGCGCAGGTGCCGGCCAATCGCCGTACCGGCGTCATGCAGCGCAACCTGGAGGTCCTCGTGGCCACCTGGTTCATGTGGCCTGCGGCGGTGGCCTTCGAGGTGATCAACGAGCACTGGAAGCGGCAGGCCGTGTCGTCTCACTGGAGCTTCGTCGTCGGCGTGGCGCTGCTGGCGGCGACCATCTTCGTGTGGACGCACGTGACCTACCTTGCGGTGTTCTGGGGCACCGGCATCGCGTGGGTCGGTTATACGGTGACGACGATCGCGATGCTGCTGATCTGCCCGCTGCTGGTGCGCGTGATCATGCCGATGCGGCCCGCCGCGGTCGCGCGCGGCTGATTCATCCCCGGGGTGGGAGCAGTCGCAGTTCGGGCGTGCGCGCAGGCCTTCAGTAAATCACGACCGGCTTGATCGTCTTGCCGGCGGCTGAGTCTGCGAACGCCTGGTTGATGTCCGCGAAGGGATAGCGGCGGATCAGCTGGTCGAACGGGAACAGCCCGGCGCGATGCAGCCGCAGCAGGCGCGGGATGAACTGCCGCGGCACGGAGTCGCCTTCCGCGATGAAGGTGATGCGGATGCCGGTGGGCAGCAGCGTGCCGATGTCCAGCGGCGCGTCGGTTCCGAGCTTGGCCGCGCCGACCACGGCGCCGTGGCCCATCGCCGCGAGCGACTTCGTCATCTGCGCGAAGACCGCCGGAATGCCCGTCGTCTCCATCGCGTACTGCACGCCGCCGCCGGTGAGCTCGCGGATGGCGGTGACCGGGTCCTTGTCGTGCGCGTTGACGGTGTGGGTGGCGCCAAGCGTATGCGCCAGCGTCAGCCGCTGCGCCACGACGTCCACCATCACGAGGGTCGTCACGCCCGCGGCTTTCGCTGCCAGCAGGCCGGCAAGGCCGACCGCGCCGGTGCCGAAGATGGCGAGCGACGAGCCCGGCTCCGGCCGCAGCACGTTCAGCACCGAGCCGGAGCCGGTCATGATGCCGCAGCCGAGCGGCCCGAGGATCTCCAGCGGCGCGTCGTCGGCGACGGGAATCGCGCCGGTGGCGGGCACGTTGGCGTGCTCGGCAAAGGAGCTCTGGCCGAAGAAGTGCGAGCCGATCCCGCCGTTGGCATCGGAGAAGGCGCTGGAGCCATCGCCGCGGCGCGCGGCGAAGTTGCCGCGGAAGAAGTCCTCGCAGTACATCGGATGGCCGGACAGACAGTTGCCACAGTGGCCGCAGTGCGTCGGCCCGAGCACGACCTTGTCGCCCTCCTTGAAGCCCTTGACCTGGCTGCCGACCGCTTCAACGACACCCGCGCCTTCGTGGCCCAGCACCACCGGCAGCGGAACCGGATACCACTGATCGCGACAGATGGCGTCCGTATGGCAGATGCCGGATGCCACCATCTTCACCCGCAGCTCGTCGGGGCGCGGGTCGTCCACCTCGATCTCGCGGATCTCGAGATCCTGATGTGCGGCGACGGCAACGGCGGCTCTGGTCTTCATGCTTCTTCTCCTCCTTGTGCGGTGGTCTGCGGCGGCTCTCGGGTGGCGCGACTGGTGCAGACCGTTCGTGGACATCTTCCCGCGTGCGAAGTTTGACCGCGCGCCCACGCATTGTGCGCCCGTGCGGAACGGTCATGGCAGCTGCGCTGTCTGTGGAGCCTGTCGCATACGCGCGGCGGGAGGAGAACACATGAAGAAGAAGGATGCCGGCTCGGGCGTGCTGGGC
This sequence comes from Nevskiaceae bacterium, assembly GCA_036379455.1. GTDB lineage: Bacteria > Pseudomonadota > Gammaproteobacteria > Nevskiales > Nevskiaceae > SCRT01. The sequence goes on along the minus strand of DASVGQ010000014.1, from coordinate 20,554 downwards.
GTGCGCGTGTCGCGCCGCCAGCTGCTGGTTGGCGCGGCCGCGGGTGGAGTCGCCATGGTGCTGGGGACGGGGACCGGCTTCGCCGCGGCCGGCGGCGACGAGGAAATCCGCATCGGATTCCTGAGCCCGCGGACCGGCGATCTCGGGCTGTTCGGGCAGGCGGACCTGTACATCCTCGGCCTTGCGCGCAAGGCGCTGGCCAAGGGGGTCACGATTGGTGGCAAGCACTACCGGGTGACCGTGTTCGATCGCGACACGCAGTCCAGCCCGTCGCGCGCCAGCCAGCTGACGAATGACCTGATCACGAAGGAGCACGTGCAGTTCGTGCTGGCGACCTCCACGCCGGAAGTGACGAATCCGGTGGCCGATGCCTGCGAAGCGGCGGGTGTACCGAACCTCGCCACCGTCGTGCCGTGGCAGTCCTTCTATTTCGCGCGCGGCGCCAAGCCCGACCAGCCGTCGCCGTTCAAGTGGACCTACGTGTTCAGCTTCGGCGCCGAATCCTTCGCCAAGATGTATCTGGCCACCTGGGATCAGCTGCCGACCAACAAGAAGGTCGCGGTGATGTACCCGAACGACGCGGATGGCAGCTCGGTGCGCAACTTCCTCGAGCCGATCCTCGACAAGGCGGGCTACAAGGTGATCGATCCGGGCCCCTACCAGGACGGCACCACCGACTATTCCTCGCAGATCGCGCTCTTCAACCGCGAGAACTGCCAGATCTTCAACACCTTCCCGATCCCGCCGGACTTCAACGCCTTCTGGCGGCAGGCGGCGACGCTGCACTACACCGACAAGGTGGTCATCGCCGCCATTGCCAAGACCGGCCTGTTCCCGGCGCAGGTGGAGCCGCTCGGCAGCCTTGCCTACAACCTCTCCGGCGGCACCTACTGGTCGAAGGTGTTCCCCTACAAGTCATCGCTGACGGGCATCAGTTCGGAGGCGCTGGCGGAGGACTACGAGAAAGCGAGCGGCAAGCAGTGGACGCAGCAGCTCGGCGCGACGCTGTCCCTGTTCGACGCGGGCATGTCGGCCGTGGAGGCGGCAAGGGATCCGACCGACAAGGCGGCGATCCGCGATGCCGTGGCGACGCTCGATACCACCACCATCGTCGGCAAGGTGGACTTCAAGACCGGGCCCTATCCGAACGTGTCGGTAACGCCCGAGATCGGCATCCAGTGGGTGAAGGCGCCGGCGGGGTCGAAGTACAAGCTGAGCATGGTCACCATCGGCAACGCCAACGATCCGAACGTGCCCATCCAGCGCAAGCTCGTCGCCTACAACAGCTGAGCTCCTGCCTTGCGTCGTGGCGCTGCGCCCAGGCCGCGCGCAGAGTCACGGCGTGAGCCGAGGCGGGGCTGCGCCCGGTGACGCAAGAACAAAAACAGGCGGATTCGCCCGTGGAGGAGCGCATGAAGAAGAGACCGCAGGGCAAGGGTGTGAGGGGCGTGCTGGGTGCGCGCTTGTCGCGACGCCAGGTACTGGCCGGCGCGGCCGCGGGCGGCGTGGCCATGCTGCTCGGCAGCGGCAGCGTGTTTGCGGCGGGCGAGGACGAGGAGATCCGCGTGGGCTTCCTGAGCCCGCGCAGCGGCGATCTCGGCCTGTTCGGTACGGCCGATCCCTACGTGCTGGGGCTGGGTCGCAAGGCGTTGGCGAAGGGCCTGATGATCCACGGCAAGACCTATCGCATCACGATCCTCGATCGCGATACGCAGTCCAGCCCGTCGCGCGCCAGCCAGCTCGCCAACGAGCTGATCTCGAAGGATCACGTGCAGCTGATGCTCGCGACCTCGACGCCGGAAGTGACGAACCCGGTGGCCGACGCCTGCGAGGCGGCCGGCGTGCCGAATCTCGCGACCGTGGTGCCTTGGCAGTCCTTCTACTACGCGCGCGGCGCGAAGCCCGGCCAGCCTTCGCCCTTCAAGTGGACCTACGTGTTCAGCTTCGGGGCCGAGACCTTCGTCAAGAAGTACGTCGCGACCTGGGGAGAGCTGCCGACCAACAAGAAGCTTGCGGTCCTGTACCCGAACGACGCGGATGGCATGTCGGCGCGCAATTTCATCGGGCCGGAGCTTGCCAAGGCCGGCTACAAGATCGTCGACCCGGGCCCCTACCAGGACGGCACGACGGATTTCTCGTCGCAGATCGCGCTGTTCAAGCGCGAGCACTGCCAGGTCTTCAACAGCTTCGCGCTGCCGCCCGACTTCGGCACCTTCTGGCGCCAGGCGGCGACGCTGCATTACACCGATGAGGTGATCGTCGCTTCGATCGAGAAGGCCGGCCAGTGGCCGAGCCAGATCAAGACGTTGGGCGCGCTCGGTAACCACCTCGTCGCGGGCGTGTACTGGTCGCCGGTGTTTCCCTACAGCTCGTCGCTGACGGGCATCAGTTCCAAGCAGCTCGGCGCCGACTACGAAAACGCCACGGGCCAGCAGTGGACGGAGCAGGTCGGTGCCACCATGTCGCTGCTGGACGCCGGCACGGCGGTACTCAAGAGCGCCAAGGACCCGACCAGCAAGCCGGCGATTCGCGACGCCATCGCTACGCTCAAGACGACCACGATGGTCGGCCCGGTGAATTTCAACACTGGCCCGGTGCCGAACGTGTCGCCTACGCCGGAGCTCGGCGCGCAGTGGTTCAAGGCGCCGCCGGGTTCGCGCTTCCCGATGCAGCTGCTGACGGTCGCCAACGCTACGGACCCGAACGTGCCGATCCAGCGCAAGCTGGTGCCCTACAACCAGGGCCGCTGAGGCTGCGCGGTGTGGGCGGTCCGTGCGGTGCCGTCGGGATCACGGGTAGGCGCGCAGGAGCAACGGCGTGGTGGATGATCCTTTCAACGTGGGGCGCTTCGTGGAAGCGCAGGCCGGTACCTATGCGGCCGCGTTGGCGGAGCTGCGGCGCGGCCGCAAGACTAGCCACTGGATCTGGTTCGTGTTTCCGCAGCTGCGCGAACTGGGCAAGAGCGCGATGTCGGAGCGCTACGGCATCTCGGGGCTGACCGAGGCGCGCGCATACCTCACGCATCCATTGCTCGGGCCGCGCCTGCACGAATGTGTTGCCGCCATGCTGGCGCACCGCGGGCAGCCCGCGACCGCGATTCTCGGCGGCATCGACGCCACGAAGTTCCGTTCTTGCCTCACGCTTTTTCGTCGCGCGGCGCCGGATGACGCTGCGTTCTCGGACGCGCTGGATTGCTTTTATCAGGGCAACCCGGATCCGCGCACGGAGGCGATGCTGGCGGCGGGGTGACCGACACACGAGCCGGCGGCCCAAGCGCCGCGCGCAGCCCCCGGTCCCCGTTCACCGCCGGCTCGTGGAGCGCCCGCCCTGCCGCACCACGGGCTCATCAGGGCTGGCTATGCACTACCACGTGCACGACACATCACTACAAGTCGCTTTCCCGCGCTTTGACTTCCGCGCTGTAGGAGACCGGATCGAGTCGGCAATGCGATTCTATGGCGCCCGCCAGCATGAACATGCGTGGATCCTTGCGGAAATCGAACAAGCGGTACAAGCGGAATTGTGTGGCCTGCTCCGTCGAAAACGACAGCTCGTTACGGCTTACGTAGAAAGGCGTCTCTGCTACGTATGCTGTTGTCTTTACCTCGATGAACCGATCACGTCCGTCGGTCTCGAAGGACCATATGTCGTACCCCGCGCCGTCACCACGCGTCGATGAAATCTGTTCGATTCGGTTCGCAAGCACACGTGCACCTGCGGCACGTAGTCGTTGCGCTTCGTAGCGCATCACGAGTTCTTCACCGGCTTCGCCTAGTGAGCGATTCCGCGCTTCTCTCTGCAGGTAGTCGCGGACGATTGTTGGCCTATCGTGAATTTCGTGTGCGTCGGAAGCGCGAGGGCGCCGCCCTTCAGGTGGCCCTACGACGAAGTGATCGAAGGACCGTAAGGGCGATGCTTCGGCCGGCTTCTCAACGTCGCTCAATGCAGCCGCATCCAAACGCGTGTCGCTCTCCAGTACGGTCGCCACCACCGGAACAAGCGCTTGTTGATAGTTGAACAATGGTCGATACCCGCGTAGCGGCGGAATGCCAAGTTCAACCAAGACAGCGCTGATGTTTCGGTGCTTGTATTCGATAGATGCCTTCGAACGGGCGGGCAGCAATGCCTGCAACTCACGACTCTGCTCCGCCTTGTTCAGATTCTGTCCGACAAGCTGCATCCGGAGCATACGGAAATAGGCAGCCACGACGACCTCAACTTCTCGCGATGTCCAGTTCTGCCCCGACCGTTCTACGTCGCTCACGGTAATTTGTGTTCCTGTCGTTCCTTGGGCTGTCGACGTTGGTACCAGAACGAGCTCATTCCTCGTGACCTGCGCGCTTCGCCGACGTGAAATGTCACTGTGTGTCCATTAAGCCGGGCTTCCGCATGACCCATTGGGCCATGCATGAAGTGTGCCACCGCTAGCCGCCTCGATAGCAGCGTCGGGATGTGAACGGATGACCGGCGCGGCTTCAGGAGAACACATGCGATGGAGTGACATGTCGATGCGCATCGTCGGGGATCTTCCGTCCAGTAGGGCTAAACTCGACCAGCTTCCGGCGGCTGGTGGAGCGATGTCCCGCGGCCGAGGAAGCGTCCGTACCCTAGAGCCGGAGTGAAGCGATGCCGAAAACCTACGACTACGTGATTGTCGGGGCGGGTTCCGCGGGGTGTGTCGCGGCCTACCGCATCCTGACGCAGACCAGTGCCGACGTGCTGTTGCTGGAGGCTGGTCCGCGCGACAACAACATGCTGGTGCACATGCCGGCGGCGGTCGGCCGCGTGATCCCGGTGAAGACCTGGCCGTACATGACCACCCCGGACGCGCATACCGGCAACCGGCCGATGAGCCTCGCGCAGGGCAAGCTGATGGGCGGCAGCAGCTCCGTCAACGGCATGATCTACATTCGCGGGCAGCGGCAGGACTACGACGCTTGGGCGAGTGACTACGGCTGCGCCGGCTGGGGCTATGACGACCTGCTGCCCTACTTCCGCAAGGCGGAGCACAACGAGAGCCTGCGCAACAAATACCACAACGACAGCGGTCCGCTGCCGGTGTCGGAAAACCGTTACCGGCATCCGCTGTCGATGGCCTTCGTACGCGCCGGGCAGGCGATCGGTCTGCCCTACGTCAACGACTTCAATGGCGCGGACCAGCAGGGCGTCGGCTTCTTCCAGACGACCACCACCGTGCGGGGCCGGCGCGCCAGCACGTCGCAGACCTACCTGAAGGCGGTGCGCGGCAGCGCGCATCTGGACGTCGTCACGGACGCGCTGGTGCAGCGCGTGGTGATCGAGAAGGGGCGCGCCACGGGCGTCGTCTACAAGACCCGTGGCGGCACGCAGGAAACGGCGCATGCCAAGGTGGAGGTGCTGATCGCGGCGGGCGCCATCGGTACGCCGAAGGTGCTCATGCTGTCGGGCGTCGGCCCGGCGGAGCAGCTCACGCAGTTCGGCATCCACTGCGTCGCGGACCTGCCGGTCGGCTCCGGCCTGCAGGATCACCTGCACGTCTCGGTCAACGCCACGACGCGCGAGCCGATCTCGATCTACGGGCAGGATTCCGGGCTCGCCTCGCTCAAGCACGGCTTCGAGTGGCTGGTGTACGGCCGCGGCCTCGGCACGTCGAACGTGCTGGAAGCGGGCATCTTCATCGACACGAACCATCAGGGGCGGCCGGACGTGGAGATCCACTTCCTGCCGGTGCTGGATACCTGGGACGACCCTGACCATGCGCTGGCGGGTTTCGCCCACGGCATCACGCTCAAGACCGGGTTGATCCAGCCGAAGGCGCGCGGCAGCGTGCGCCTGGCGGGCGCCAATCCGGAGGATCTGCCGCTCATCGAGGCGAACTACCTCGGAGTGGACGGCGACGTCGACGGCATGATCCGTTCGGTGAAGGCGGCGCTGTCCGTCGTGCAGGCTGAGCCGATGGCGCAGATGTGCGGCGACATCATCCAGCCGGGGCGCAAGATCTGGGACGACCGGGCCGAGCTCGTCGAGTTCGTGCGGCGCACCTGCAAGACCACCTACCACCCGATCGGCACCTGCCGCATGGGGCCGGATTCCCGCGAGGCGGTCGTCGATACGCGTCTGCGGGTCTACGGCGTGGAGGGGCTGCGGGTAATCGACGCGTCGGTATTCCCGTCCATTCCGAGCGGCAATACGAACGCGCCGGTGATCGCCGTAGCGGAGAAGGCGATGGACCTCATCCTCGAGAAGGGCGGCCACGTGGAGCCGGCGGCGGATTTGGAACAGGGACGGGTGCCGAACACCGTGCCGGTGACGGCTTGAGCGGCGCGGCGCCGGCGGCTGCGTAGAAAGCTGCTGCGGGAGAAATCGATACGGGCGGCTGGTACGCGCGTCTCGCGCAGTCTGCCTTCGGTGGAACGCGCCAGCGCCGCCGTGTGGCTAATGGAAGTCGCGCGAGCGGCTGTCGAGCGCATCGAGCAGGCCGCTGTAGTCGTACAGCCGTGAGGCGATGAGGTTGGCGACGCCGTCGACGCACTCCCAGCGGCCGTCGACGCCGAGCAGGGTGGCGGTGAGCAGCGTGCGGCGCTGCTTCTCGACCAGCTTCGGCCAGACGATGACGTTCACCGAGCCGTCCTCATCCTCCAGCGTGACGAAGACCGTGCCGCTGGCGGTCGAAGGGCGCTGGCGCAGCGTCACGAGCCCCGCGGCGCGCGCGTGGCTGCCGGAGGCGAGCGCCTGCAGCTCGCGCGACGGCTGGCAGCGGCGGCGAGCGAGCTGCGGCCGCAGCTGCAGCATGGGGTGCGGGCCGAGCGACAGCCCGAGCCGGGCGTAGTCGGTGCGCGTGTCGTCCCAGACGCTGGGTGGCGGCAGCGCCACGGCGATCTCGGCCGGGCTCGCATAGCCGAACAGGGGACGCTGCGCCTCGACGCCGGCGACCTGCCAGCGCGCGCGATGGCGATCCCCCGCCAACCCGGCCAGCGCGCCGGCTTCGGCAAGCAGGCCGCGCTGCCGCACGTCGAGCTCCGCGCGGGCGACGAGGTCGGTCAGGTCCGCAAACGTTTGTTTTGTCCGCGCCGCCGCGAGGCGCTCCGCCGCGGCCTGGGAAAAGCCGCGGATCATGCGCAGCCCGAGCCGCAGCGCGGGTTGCGCTGTGGCGCCAGAGTCCGTCGCTTCCAGCGTGCAGTCCCAGCCGCTGGCCTCGACGGCGACCGGCCGCACGATGACGCCGTGGCGGCTTGCGTCCTGCACGATCTGGCTCGGGCTGTAGAAGCCCATCGGCTGGGCGTTGAGCAGGGCGCAGGCGTAGGCCGCCGGCTCGTGGCACTTGAGCCAGGCGCTGACGTAGACCAGCAGCGCGAAGCTGGCGGCGTGGGATTCGGGAAAGCCATAGCTGCCGAAGCCCTTGAGCTGCTCGAAGAGCTGCTCCGAGAAGGCCTGCGTATAGCCGCGCGCCAGCATGCCGGAGACGATGCGGGCGCGGTGGTGCTCGATCTCGCCGTGGCGCTTCCACGCCGCCATCGAGCGGCGCAGCTGGTCGGCCTCGCCCGGCGTGTAGCCGGCGGCGACGACCGCCAGCTTCATCACCTGCTCCTGGAACAGCGGAATGCCGAGCGTGCGGCTGAGCACCTCCCGGACGTCGGCGGAGGGACAGGTGACGGCTTCGACGCCGTTCCGCCGCTTGAGGTAGGGATGGATCATGTCGCCCTGGATCGGACCCGGCCGCACGATCGCCACCTCGATGACGAGGTCGTAGAAGCAGCGCGGCTTGAGGCGCGGCAGCATCGACATCTGCGCGCGCGACTCGATCTGGAACACGCCGACGGTGTCGGCCTTCTGCAGCATTGCGTAGGTCTGCGGATCCTCCGCGGGGACGGTGGCCAGCGTCAGGTCGCGGCGGCGGTGGCGGCGCAGCAGGTCGAGGCACTTGTGCAGGCAGGTGAGCATGCCGAGCGCCAGGCAGTCGACCTTCAGCAGCCCGAGCGTGTCGAGATCGTCCTTGTCCCACTGGATGATGGTGCGGTCCGGCATGGCGGCGTTCTCCACCGGCACCAGCGTCGCCAGCGGTGCGTCGGAGATCACGAAGCCGCCGACGTGCTGCGACAGGTGCCGCGGGTGGCCGAGCAGCTCGGCGGTGAGCGCCATGACCCGCCGCATCATCGCGCTGGCGGGGTCGAAGCCGGCCTCCTGCAGCCGCGCGTCCATTGGCGTGTCGCCCTTCCAGCGGCCGAGGGCGAAGGACAGCCGGCTGACCGCGTCGAGCGGCAGGCCCAGCGCCTTGGCGACGTCGCGCACGGCGCTGCGCGCCTTGTAGCAGATGGCCTCCGCCGTCAGCGCCGCGCGTTCGCGCCCGTACTTGCGGTAGATGTACTGGATCACCTCCTCGCGGCGCTCGTGCTCGAAGTCGACGTCGATGTCGGGCGGCTCGTTGCGCTCCTTGGAGATGAAGCGTTCGACCAGCGTGTTGATGCGCGCCGGATCGACCTCGGTGATGCCGAGCGCGAAGCACACGGCCGAGTTGGCCGCCGAGCCGCGGCCCTGGCAGAGGATGTGCTGTGAGCGGGCGAAGCGAACGATGTCGTGCACCGTGAGGAAGTAGGGCTCGTAGCGCAGCTCGGCGATCAGTGCCAGCTCGTGCTCGATCTGTGCCTGCACGCTCACAGGCACGCCGTCGGGCCAGCGCCAGCGCGCGCCCTCCTCCGTGAGCTGCCGCAGCCACGCGCTTGGCGTGTGACCCGACGGCACGAGCTCTGCCGGATAGCGGTACTTGAGTTGGTCGAGCGAGAAGCCGCAGCGGCGGGCAATGGCAGTTGTCTCGGCCAGCAGCGGCGCGGGGTAGATGGCGGCGAGCGCCCGGCGGCTTCGCAGGTGCCGCTCGCCGTTGCGGAACAGCTCGCCGCGCGCCTCGGCCACCGTCTTGTGCAGGCGGATGGCGGTGAGCGTGTCCTGCAGGGCGCGGCGCGCGCGCACGTGCATGTGGACATCGCCGGCGGCCACCGGGCGAACGTCGAGCACATGCGCGAGTTGCAGCAGTTGGACGAGCCGCGCGCGGTCGTCGCCGTCGCGCAGCAGCTCCACGGCCAGCCACAGGCGGTGGCCGAACAGGGATTTCAGCCACGCGCCGTGCTCGGCGTCGGGCCGGGGGCCGGGCAGCCACAGCGCGAGCAGGCCGCCCGTATTGCCGCCCGTGTCGTCGCCTGTGCCGTCGCACAAGTCGGCGCGCGTGAGGCGGTAGGTTCCTTTCTTCGAGGCGCGCCGGCCGCGCGTGATCAACCCGCACAGCCGCGCGTAGCCCACGGCGTTCTCGACCAGCAGTACCAGCTTGGGGCCGTCGGCAAGCTGGAGCTCGGCACCCACGATCAGTTTCACGTCCACGTCGCGCGCGGCTTCGAAGGCGCGCACCGCACCGGCCAGCGAGCATTCGTCCGTGATGGCCAGCGCGGCGTAGCCGCAGCGCTTCGCCCGTTCGAAGAGCTCGCGGGCGCTCGAGGCGCCGCGGCCGAAGGAGAAGTCGGACAGGCAGTGCAGCTCGGCGTAGGCGGGCGCCGGGGCCGGCGCGGTCATGCGAACCAGCCGTGCAGCATGAAGCCGTCGCGCCGGCCGGGCGGCGCGTAGACCCACGCGCGCTGTCCGTCGGGGAGTTCGACGACGTAGTAGTCGCGGCGGACGTCGCCGCCGTCCCACCAGCCGGTCTCGAGCCGCTCCGGGCCGGCCAGGATGCGCGCCGGCGGACGCGACAGCGGCACGGGCTGCGGCAGCAGCCAGGTAGGTCGCGGCGCGGGGCTCGCTGGTGCAGCGACCGCTGTGTCTGCGTCTGCGGTGTCCGGCAGCGAGGCGCGCTCCGGGCGCGGGTCCGGGTCTGCGGCCAAGCCGTGCACGGCGCCCTCGCCGAGGCGCGCGCGCAAACGGTTGACGAGTTCCTCCCACTGCAGGGGGTTGGCGCTGCGCGCGTCCCACAGGTCCGTCCCCGGCGGCGTATAGGGGCGCAACGCGTCGGCGCGTACCGCGAACTCCAGCACCGGCTGGTCCAGGCTGAAGTTCTCCAGCCGCAGGCGCGCGACTTCGAACAGGGCGGCGGCGCGGTGCTCTGGCGAAAGCAGGCCGACGGCGAGCTCGGTAGCGGGCGGCTGGGCGTGCGTGAAACGCAGCGTGAAGCGCTGCACGCCGCAGCCGCGCGCGGCGGCGAAGGTGGCGAGATCGGCGAGCATGCGGCGCAGCGGAAACAGCAGGGCCTGCACGCCGTGGATCTCGGTGGCGAGCTCGAAGCGCGCCTCGAAATGCTCGGGCGGCTCGTAGCGCCGCAGCCCGGTGGGGCGCGCGCCGAGCAGCGCGTCGATGCGCCGTGAGAGCAGCGGGCCGAAGCGGCGTTCCAGCGCAGCGCGCGGCAGGTCGAGCAGCTGGCCCATGAAGCGGATGCCCATGCCGGGCAGCGCGGCGGCCTCGCGCGGCAATCCCGCGCGGGCGACCGGGACGTCCCGCAGCAGCTGCCGCAGCTGACGGTCGTCTGCGGCGGTGGCGCCGTCGCGGGCGCGTGCCAGCACGCGCGCGGCGCAGGGGTTGGGGGCGGCCGCGAGGCGGTGATGGAAGCCCAACGCCGCCAGCCCGGCGCGCAGCTCGGCGGCAAGGCGCGGCCAGGGGCCAAAGAGCCTCAGGCTGCGGCCGACTTCCAGCGCCAGCGCGTGGGGCGGGTCGAGCAGCACATCGGCGGAATAGCGGTAGGCCCAGGCGGCGATCAGCTCAAGGTCGCGCTCGCGCTGGCGGGAGTCGAAGGGCTGGGTCAGCAGCTCGCCGCACAGCGCCTGCGCTTCGGCGAGGCGCTGCCCCGGGCGCAGGCCGCGCGCACGGGCCGCGGCGTTCACGGCCATCAGGGTGCGCCGCTGCGCGCTGCCGTGCACGAGCGCGAAGGGTTGCATCAACGGCGGTTGGCCGCGCAGGACGCCGTCCAGCGCCAGCGATGGCAGCAGCACGCAGGCCCACAGCATGGTTCGCCCGCCTCACGTCAGCGGCGGGGCAAAGGGAATGGCGGCCGACGGGACGCGGCCCCGGCATTTGCGGATCTGCAGCTGGCCCGGCGTGACTTCCACGCGCAGCGCGGCGGGCGAGGCGTTGGCCAGCGCCCCACGCGGACGGAACAGGAAGGCGATGGCGCTGCCGGCGCCGGCGGCGATCTGCAGGCGTCGCAGCGTGCGGTCGTCGGCCCGCTCGAGCCAGCCGAGCACCGCTGCGCAGGCCCCGGAGCGCAGGCACTGCTCCATGGCCCAGGCCACCTGCGCGGAAGGCGTGACGACGACCGTGACGCGCTCCAGCGCGACGCCGACGGCCTGCCAGGCCGGCGCGTGGGCTCTATGAGGCGGCGCGACCAGAACGATGCGCTGGCCTTCCTGCGTCAGGCGCGCCAGCAGCGGCAGGACCAGCCGCAGCTCGCCGATGCCTTCGGTGGACAGGAGGATTTCCGACAACGCGGCTTCCGGCCAGCCGTGCGCGGGCAGGGCGACGTCCAGCCGCGGCCAGCCGCTCGGTGCGGGGCTGGGCGGCAGTTCGGCCGGACGGCCGCGCCACACGCGGCGGTCGCGCATCAGCGCGTCGAGGGTCACGGCGTTCACGGCGCGCTCCGCACGAGGCCGCAGTACAGCCCTTCGATGGCGAACTCGAGGGCGGCGTCGGGCGTGATGGGTGCATAGGCCGGGTTGCGCGGCAGCAGCCGCACGCCGTGGGCGTCGCGATGAAAGACCTTGACGGTGACGGCGCCGTCCAGCCGCGCCACGACGATCTGCCCGCTGTAGGCCTCGGGCGTCTGGTGGACTGCGATCAGGTCGCCATCCTCGATGCCGGCGTCGATCATCGACTCGCCGACCACGCGCAGCAGGTAGTCGGGCCGGGGGCGGAAGAGGCCGCGGTCTACCGCCACGCTGCGCTCCACGTTGGCCTCGGCGAGGATCGGCGCGCCGGCGGCGACGCGGCCGATCAGGGGTAGCGACAGGGTGCGCCGATCGCCCCGCCGCTCGGGCGGATCGACCAGCCGGATGCCGCGCGCGGTGTGGGCCGGCAGCTCGATCAGGCCCTGTTCGGCCAGCCGCAGCAGGTGCTTGCGGACGGCAGCGAAGGTGATGCCCGAAGCGGCCGCGAGCTCGCGCAGGCTCGGCGGATAGCCGTGCGCTGCGATGTGGTCGCGGACCAGGCCGAGGATGCGCAGTTGGGAAGGGGTGGGCGCCATGGGTATACAAAAGTATACCAACGGTCTGGTGCGGACAAGAAGCTTGAAAGAGAACGCGAGTACGAAGCGCGTCCCGGTCCCGCTGGTGCCGTTCTACTCCCCGGCGATCATTTTCTCCGCGCCTTCAGTGCTCTCGCCGGCGCCTTGTCCGGCGCGCCGGTCACTCAGCCCGCTGCTACGTCGCGGTGTTCCTGTTCCCGCGCGATGCGCTGCTTGCGCAGCGTCTTCTTGTCGAGCTTGCCGGCCCCGGTGCGCGGCAGCTCGCGCACGATCTCCAGGCTGGCCGGCCACTTGTACTTGACGAGGTTGCGGCTCAGGTAGTCCGTGAGCTCCGTCACCGTGACCCCTTCGTCGGCGATAACGTACGCGGCCAGCACTTCGCCGCGGTAGCTGTCGGGTACGCCGATCACGGCGGCTTCGCGCACGCCGGCGTGACGATGCAGGGCTTCCTCGATCTCGCGCGGATACACGTTGTAGCCGCTGACGATCACCATGTCCTTCTTGCGATCGCAGATGCTGAGATAGCCCTCGTCGTCCAGCCTTCCGATGTCGCCGGTGTACAGCCAGCCGTCGCGGAGCGCCGCCGCGGTCTCCTTGGGCATGCCGTAGTGGCCCGACATGATCTGCGGACCCTTGACGCACACCTCGCCCTCTTCGCCGACGGGAAGCGTCCTGCGGCCGGTCGCGACGTCGCGGATCTCGATCTGCGTTTCGGGGACGGCCACGCCCACCGTGCCGATCTTGCGTGGACCTTCGAGCGGGTTGTAGCTCACGACCGGACCCGCTTCGGTCTGGCCGTAGCCTTCGCAGATCGTGCAGCCGGTCGCGTTTCCCAGCGTCGCAGGGTCTCTTCCGCGAGGGCCGCCGAGCCGGAGGAGCGCCAGCGCAGGGAGTCCAGCCGGGCCTGCTTGAAGCCTTCGAAGGCCATCAGCCCGGTGAAGATCGTCGGGCTGCCGAGCAGGATCGAAACGCGGCGCTCGCGGATGTCCGCGAGCACGGCGTCCGGCCGGTAACGCGGCATGATGACGAGCGTTCCGCGGCAGTACGTCGCCAGGTAGAGCCCCATCGATACCGCGTAGACGTGGAACAGCGGCGTCACCGCGAGGATCGTCTCCGCTTCGCGGCGCGTGGGCAGCAGCGCCTCGCGCTGGCTCACGTTGGTGGACACCGCGCGGTGCGAGAGATTGACTCCCTTCGGCACGCCCGTCGTCCCGTCCGTGAACTGCAGGGTGGACGGCGCGTCCGGCGCCGGCAGCGGGAGCCTGTCCGCGAGCGCCGGGGCGTCGCGCCAGCGCAGCAGACGCCGTGCGCCCGGACTGTTTCCGATGCACCAGGTGAAGGCAAAGCGCGACGCGAATGTCTCGACCGTGGCGCGGCACGCCTCGTCGTAGAGGATTCCCCGCGCGTTGGCGCGTGCGAGAACCTGCCCGAGCTCGCTCGCCGTGTACCACGGGTTGAGCGGCATCACCTGCGCGCCGGCCGCCTGCACCGCGAAGGTCGCGATGGCGATATCGATCGAGTTGGCCATCAGCAGCACGACGCGAGCTTCGTTGCCTGCGCCTACGCACCGCTTGAGGCTGGTTGTTTCCGATCAGCTGCGGAGTACAACCTGCGGCGGCGGCGGCTCCTGCTGCAGCAGCGCCACCTGCGCCGCGCGCCGCCGGCGCGTGACGCGCTGGTTGATGTAACCCTTGTCGGTGAGCTCACCACCGTCGAGCTGCGGCGGCTCCGTCAGCACGAGCAAGCGCTCGATGTGCTGCGAGGAGCCGGCGGCGGCCTCCGCCAGCCGGTTCAGCACGTCGATGAGCTCGCGGCGCAGCGCCGGCTCCGGCACGCCCTGCGCGTCCACGCGCTGCGCGTGCTGGGCGGTCAGCCAGACCATGGCGGTCACCGAGGTGTGGTTCTCGCCGCAGATGATGGCGTCGTTGATCAGGCCATTGGAGACGGACAGCAGGTGCGGCCGCAGCGTGCCGACGCGCACGAAGGTGCCGGTCGTCAGCTTGAAGTTCTCCGTGATGCGGCCGTCGAAGACGAGCCCGGCGTCTGGGTTCTCGGCGTCGACGAGCGCCGCCGCGTCGCTGGTGCGGAAGAAGCCTTCCTCGTCGAAGGCCGCCGCGGTCAGGTCGGGGCGCTTGTAGTAGCCCGGCGTGATGTTCGGCCCGCGCACCCGCAGTTCCAGCTGGTCGCCGACCGGCGCGAGCAGCAGGTCCATGCCCGGGAGGGGAACGCCGAGGATGTCGCTTCGGGTGATGGGGAAGTGCGCCATCGTGGCGGCTGGTGAGGTCTCCGTAAGCCCCCATGAGGTCGTCATCTGCATCTTCGCTCCGTGTCGTCGCGCCAACCGTTCGAGCCGATCCCACAGATCCTGCGGCAGCGCGGCGGCGGCAAAGAAACCGAGCCGTAGGCGCGACAGGAAGGCGTCCGCCGCGGTGTCGTCGTTCTCCAGCAGCGGCAGCATGGCGCTGTAGACAGCCGGCACGCCGAAGTAGATCGTCGGCCGCACGTCCACGAAGTTGCGCACCGTGCGTCCGATCAGCGAGGGCGCCGGTCGGCCGTCGTCGATCCACAGCGTGCCGCCGTTGGTCAGCACCATGTAGAGGTCGTGGCTGCCGCCGAAGGTGTGGCTCCACGGCAACCAGTCGAGCAGCACCGGCGGCTCGACTGCGAGGAACGGCCAGGCCTGGCGGATCTGCTGCTGGTTGGCCGACAGCATGCCGTGCGTGGTGATAACGCCCTTGGGCTGGCCGGTCGAGCCGGATGTGAAGAGGACTTTCGCCAGCGTGTCGGTGGTCAGCGCCGTGCAGCGGCGGTCGACCTCTGGCGTGGGTTCCGCACCAAAGGCCTCGAGGGCGGCGGCGTGCGTGCCCGGGAAGTTCGCGCCGATCACGGTGACGCCCGGCACGACCGCCGTGACCACCGCCATCGCGTCGGCGAAGGCGTCGGTTTCCGCATACACCAGCCCCGGTTCGATGAAGCCCGCCATCCAGCGCAGCCGCTCGTGATCCCTGCTTTGCAGCGAATAGGCCACGCTGACGGAGACCACCGGCGCGCCCACCGTCATGGCCGCCAGCATCACGATCAGGTGCTGGATGCTGTTGCCGGACAGGACCATCACCGGCTGGTCCTCGAGGTGCCGGTCGAGGATGCCCTGCGCGACACGATCGACCTGCTTGCGTACGGCGCCCCAGCTCATGTGCTGCCACTTGCCGTCGGCGCCGCGCTCGGCGATGAGGTCGCGGTCCGGATGGCTTTCGCTGCCGCGGCGGAAGTCGTGGATGACGCTGGCCGCATAGGGCCGCAACGGATCGGTGCTGCGGATGAAGACGCCGCCGTCGGGGCGTGTTTCAGCGACGATGTGCGGCGGGGCGAAGTTCGGCAGCGCGTTCATCAGTCGGTGACCTCGATGACGGCGGCCGCCGCGCTGTCGCCGGCCGCGCAGCCGGTGAACAGGCCGAGCCCACCGCCGCGCATGCGCAGCGTCTCGATCAGCTCGGCGATGGAGCGCAGCCCGGTGGGACCTTGGGGATGGCCGAAGATCAGGCTGCAGCCGTGCACGTTCATGTCCTCGACCTTGACGCCGGTCTCGTGGGCGAACCACAGGTCGTTGATGGCGAAGGGGTTGTGCGTCGTGATCGCGACGACGTCCTTGATGTCGCGGCCGGCGGCCTGCAGCGCGCTCAGCGCCGCCGGCACCGGCGCCTTGGGCATGCGGCTCTTGTCGACCCGGGCGAAGCCCGTCGAAAGCACGCGCGCCACGCCTTCGCTGGACAGCTGTCGCGCGCGCGCCACGGTGGTGACCACCGCTCCGGCGCAGCCGTCGGCGGGATGGGTCTGGGCGGCGAAGCTGTGCAGCGCGCCGGGCTCGGCCGGACGCAGCTTGCAGATACCGTCGAGCGTCTTCGGACGGATCCCCTCGTCCGCTTCCAGCGACAGCGTCTTCTTGCCGCGCGCGATTTCCACCGGCACGAAGTAGCGCCGCTGGAACGCGCGGTCATCCGCCAGCGCCGTCTCATACTGCTTCCAGCGC
This sequence comes from Nevskiaceae bacterium, assembly GCA_036379455.1. GTDB lineage: Bacteria > Pseudomonadota > Gammaproteobacteria > Nevskiales > Nevskiaceae > SCRT01. The sequence continues at coordinate 4,340 of DASVGQ010000014.1, read as the reverse complement.
AGCGCGGTGAGTTCATCAATCTGTTCGCGGGTGGCGCCGAGATCCTTGGCGACCGCTTCGGCAGCCGACAGCATGCTGGCGCCCGCCCACGGGTCGCAGGCGAAGTTGTCGAGCATCCAGCCTTCCGTTTCCAGCGCGCCGCCCGGATGGCTCGGCGCCGGCCATAGCAGCGTCGGGCCGTTGGAGGTGCGGTCGGTCGTCACGACGAGCTGCATCTGTTCTCCCGCGACGACGGCCGCGGCGGCGGCGTGCAGGCTGGCGACGCTGGTCGCGCAGGCCTGGCTGATCATCGGGCCGGTGATGCCGGTGGCGCCGACGCGTGCCGCGAGGGTCGGCGCGCCGTAGAAGATCTGATGCTGCGGGACCGTCCAGCCCAGCACGATGCCGTCGAAGATGGAGGGTTCGACGTGGCGCGCGGCGAGCGCGCGCTTCGTCACCGCGACGGCGAGATCCGTACTGCGTACCTCGGCCAGCGATCCCTGCCAGCGTGCGAAGGGCGAAGACCAGGCGCATCCCAGCGGAATGGCGACGTCGGCGTAATGCATGGTGTGTTCCTCCTTTGGAAGTCTGGGCACGCCCGGCTCGGGCACGCTTGAACCTGATGTGTGGCTGGAGCGCGCGTGCGCGTCAGCGCGGCGCCATGCGCAGCGCGCCGTCGAGCCGGATGCTCTCGCCGTTGAGGTAGCCGTTGCGGATGATGGCGAGCGCCAGCTCCGCGTATTCCTGCGGCGTGCCGAGGCGCTTTGGGAAGGGCACGGAGGCGGCAAGGGCGACCTTCACCTTCTCCGGCAGGATGTCCATGAGCGGAGTGTCGAACAGCCCCGGCAGGATGGTGTTGGCGCGGATGCCGTCGTTCATGAGGTCGCGCGCGATCGGCAGCGTCATGCCGACGATGCCGGCCTTGGAAGCGGCGTAGGCGACCTGACCGACCTGGCCGTCCTGCGCCGCGACCGACGCGGTGCTGACGATGACGCCGCGTTCGCCGTCGGCGAGCGGCTGCAGGTCCAGCATGCCCATGGCGGCGTTGGCCGAGCAGCGGAACGTGCCGATCAGGTTGACCTGGATGATCTTCTCGAACAGCGCCATCGGGTGATGTTTCGCCTGGCCGGTGGTCTTGTCGCGGCTCGCGGTCTTGGCGGCGTTGCCGATTCCGGCGCAGTTCACCAGCACGCGTTCCTGGCCGTGCGCGGCGCGCGCCTTGGCGAAGGCCGCTTCCACCTGCTGGTCGTTGGTGATGTCGACCTTGCAGAAGACGCCGCCGAGCTCTGCCGCGATCGCTTCTCCGGCCTTGTCGTTCAGGTCGAAGAGCGCGACCTTCGCGCCTTCCTGCGCCAGCCTTCTCGCCGTCGCCGCGCCAAGCCCCGAGGCGCCGCCGGTGACAATGGCACTGATCGATGAATCAATTTTCATGGGGTGTTCCCTGGGAGTAGGTGGTGCGGATGCGACGTGGCTGCACCATGTGAACCCGCATCGGTCTTGTCGCCGAACGCCGCCTCTCGGCATTCTCCGAAGGAACCGCCGTATGCGCAACGCGAGCCCCGCCCTTGCCGTGAGGCGAACGCGCGCCTGTTCAGATCGCGATGAGGCGATCAAGAGGCCCGCGCCGTTTGTCGGAGGGCGCCGCGGCGATCGCGTGATCGCCGACTTCCTCGCAGCGTTCGATCCACCATGGAGCATCGGGTGCCGACACGAACACGGCGCGCGGCTGCCGCCTCAGCTCGAAGCGCGGCTCAATCGCTTGCGCAGCTCCGGCTTGGCGACCTTGCCGCTGCCGGTGCGCGGCAGGGCGTCGGTGAAGCTCACGTACTTCGGCAGCTTGTAACGCGCCAGGCGCGTTTCGAGGAATGCGCGGATGCGCGCTTCGTCAGGGGCGTCGGGTCCGCTCGCGACCACGACGAGGTGGCCGACCTCGCCCCAGCGCTCGTCGGCGACGCCGACCAGCGCCGTTTCACGCAGGCCGGGCATGGCGGCCAGCACCGCCTCGATTTCGGCCGGATAGACGTTCTCGCCGCCCGAGATGAACATGTCCTTCCGGCGGTCGACGAAGTACAGGAAGCCGTCCGCATCCTGCAGGGCGATATCTCCGGTGCGAAACCAGCCGTCCGGCGTGAAGGCGTCCGCCGTGGCCTGCGGAGCCCGCCAGTAGGCCGAGAACACGTTGAGCCCTTTGAGCAGCAGCTCGCCGCGTTCGCCCGGCGCGACGTCGTTCCCTTCGTCGTCGACGATGCGGATCCGGATGGCGGGCGGGACGAGACCGGAAGCGCCGGCCTTGGCGTCGACGAGCGGCAGGTGCAGCGGCATGTGCGATACCGTGCCCGCCGTCTCGCTCATGCCGAAGCCGTCGGAGATGACGATGCCGTCGCGTATCCACGCGCGGATGTTGGCGGCGGGGTGCGGCGCGCCGCCGGTGAAGATGGCCGTGAGGCCGCCAAGGCGGCTCGGGTCGAAGTTGGCGCTGCTACGCAGCATCTGCGCCATCTGGGGGACGCAGAAGTAGTGGCTTGCGCGCAGCGCGGGGTCGTAGAGGCGATCGAGCGTGCGCGGCGGCTCGAAGCCGTCGCTGATCAGCGCGGTGCCGCCGTGCACGAGCGGCGTGCGCAGGTTGGCGACGATGCCGATGATGTGGAACATCGGCGCGTCGGCGAGAAACACGCTGCGGTGCGTGACCTGCGCGAGCACCCCGAAGTTGAAAGCCGTCTGCGCCAGGTTGCGCTCGCTGAGCAGCACGCCTTTCGGGCGCCCCGAGGTGCCGGAGGTATAGAGGATGAGGCTCGGCTGCTCGTGATCGAAGGGCGGAGTCTGCAACGCAGCGGCGGATTCGATCTCCTTGCGCAGCTTCGCGATCTCCACCGTCGTGGCGTAGCCCGGAAGGGGCGTCAGGAAGGCCTCGTCACCGAACACGATCTTCGGGTCGCAGTTTCCGAGCAGGTACTCGAGCTCCGGCCCCGCCAGTCGCCAGTTGAGTGGGACGAACAGGGCGCCGAGCCGGGCGCAGGCCAGGTGCAGCAGAGGCTGCTCCGCGCAGTTGCGCGCGATCACCGCCACCCGGTCGCCGGCACGCAAGTCGTAGCGCTGCGAGAGCAGCCCGGCGGTGCGCGCGACGGCGTCGTCCCACGCCGCATAGCTCCACGACCGGCCGCTCGCGAGCTCGCGTACCGCCATCGCGTCGGGCTGGATGCGAGCCTGAAGCGCCGGTTCATCGACGATGCGCGCCACGGCGGCCGACTCCGGCGGAGGGCCTACTTGCCCTTGCGGCGGTAGGACGTGAGCCCGGGCTTGTAGCTCTTGTCGTCGAGGAACTGCTTCATGCCTTCCTTGCGCCCGTTGTTGTCGTGGAAGTTCACGGCTTCCTGCGCGCGGACGAGGTAGTCCTCGGCGTTGTCGTAAGTCATCTCCGAGACGCGCCGGATCGCGTCCTTGGTGGCCTTCAACGCCACCGGGTTCTTCTTCAGCAGGACCTGGGCGACTTCGACGACGCGTGCCTTGAGTTTCGCGAGCGGCAGCGCCTCGTTCACCAGCCCCCACTCGGCGGCCGTCCTGCCGTCGATGTTCTCGCCCGTCATCGCGTGGTACATCGCGTGGCGGAACGACATCAGGCTCATCGCGACCTTCGTTGCACCGCCGCCCGGCAGGATGCCCCAGTTGATCTCCGACAAACCGAAGTGGGCTTCGTCCGCGGCGAAGGCCAAGTCGCAGGCGAAAAGCGGGCCGTATCCACCGCCGAAGCACCAGCCATTGACCATCGCGATGGTCGGCTTCTGGTACCAGCGCAGCCGCCGCCACCATCCGTAGGATTCGCGCTGGGACCGACGGATCGCGCCCAAGCCCTGCGCTTCCGTATCCCGGAAGTATTCCTGCAGATCCATGCCCGCCGTCCACGCCGTGCCATTGCCGGTGAGTACCAGTACGCCGACGTCGTCGCGGAACTCGAGCTCGTCGAGCACCTCGAGCATGCGGCGGTTCAGGGCGGGGCTCATGCAGTTGCGCTTCTCGGGGCGGTTGAAGGCGACCCACGCGATCCGCTGTTCGACGTTGACTTGAACGAGGTCCGGTCCCGGCATGCGCTGACTCCCGACGTGGCGTGATGTGGTGGCAAGGTCGGTGCGTGCGTGCCGCCGCCCTGCGGCTTGGAGCTTAAGCGCAGCCCGAGCATCCGCACAATCAGGCTCCGGGGCGGCTGGCGCGCCTTCCTTGGTCCGCGCGGCGCGTCCCCTACGTGGCGCCGCGGCGTCGTCTCCGTGCCATGAAGACGGCAGCCGCGATGGCAGGCAACGCGAGGACCGAGAAAGCGACCAGCCCGAGCGGCAGGAGGCTGTAGCTCGCCGCGGAAAGCACCAGTA
>DASVGQ010000013.1:0-4676 GCA_036379455.1 Nevskiaceae bacterium | reverse complement strand
ATACCCCGCAGCTCGAGGTGTTCAGGATCCTGCTGGGACGGGAGCCGGCGCTGTCGCCCGTGATCCGCTTCTATCAGCGGCTGCTGGCCGGCGATGAGGACGAAGCGGCGGAGCTGGCCGATGAGTATCTTGAACAACACGGATTGGTCGCGCTCTACGACGAGGTCATCGTCCCGGCGCTGCACCCGGCGGAGACCGATCGGCACAGCGGCAGGCTTCACGCCGACGCGGAACGGACCGTGCGCGAGATCAGCGGCGCGATCGTCGAGGACCTGGCCGAGCGACCGCACGCTGCGGACTCCGGCGCCGACGCGGCGCACGGGAGCGGCAGCACGCGGCCGCCGACGGAGCGGCCGGTGCTGTGCGTGCCGGCGCGCGATGAGGCGGACGCGCTGGCCGCCGGCATGTTTGCTCAGGTGCTGCACGTTCAGGGGATCACCGCCGAGGCGGTTTCCCAAGAGCTGCTGGTCGGCGAGATCGGGCAACGGCTGGGGCGGGAGGACATTCCGTTGATATGCATCTCCGCGCTGCCTCCGGGCGCGATCAGCCACACGCGTTACCTGTGCAAGCGCCTGGGCGCGCGCTTGCCTGAGCTGACGATCGTCGTCGGCCTGTGGAACGCCTCCGAGAACCTCGGACGCATGCGCACGCGGCTCATGGACTCCGGCGCCGATCGCATCGTGACGACCTTCGCGGCGGGTGCCGCCGAGGTGGCGCGCAAGAAGCGGGAGCTTGCCGCGGTGGCGAGCGGGCGCCACGCGGAGGACCGGGGTGAAGAACGGATCGCGTCGCGGCCCGGTGCACCTTCCTGAGGGAGCAACCGTTCCGGGCGAACGGCTTGTCGGGGGACGTCGACGTCCGCCGTGCAGGAGCGTGCGGCGAGGTGCCGCGCGCGGGCGCTAAGCTGCGCCCATGAACATCGATTCCCTGCAGGGCTTCATCGGCAGGCTGTGGGACGACGAGATCGTGCCGCGGCTCGTCGAATACATCCGCATTCCCAACCGTTCGCCGGCCTTCGACGCGCAGTGGGTCGAGCACGGCCACATGGCGCGCGCTGTCGACCTGCTCGCGGCGTGGGCGCGCGGCAAGCTCGAGGCGTGGCCGGGCGCGACGCTGGAAGTGGTCCAGCTGGAAGGCCGCACGCCCCTGCTGTTCATCGAGGTTCCCGCCAGCGATGGCCGCACCGGTGAAGACGGCGTCGTGCTCTACGGCCATCTCGACAAACAGCCGGAGATGGAGGGTTGGAGCGAAGGGCTGGGGCCGTGGACGCCGGTGCTGCGGGGCGATCGGCTCTACGGGCGCGGCGGCGCCGACGACGGCTACGCCCTGTTTGGCGCGCTGTCGGCGCTGCTGGCGCTGCACGCGCAGGGCGTCGCGCACGCGCGCTGTGTGATCCTCATCGAGGCCTGCGAGGAATCCGGCAGCGTCGATCTGCCGTTCTACGTTGATCATCTCGCGGCGCGCATCGGCCAGCCCTCGCTGGTGGTGTGCCTCGACTCCGGCTGCGGCGACTACGACCGCCTGTGGCTGACGACCAGCCTGCGCGGACTGGTCGGCGGCGTGCTGCGCGTGCGCGTGCTGGACGAGGGCGTGCATTCGGGCGACGCCTCGGGCGTGGTCCCATCCAGTTTCCGCATCCTGCGCCGGCTGCTCGGGCGGCTGGAGGACGCCGACAGCGGGCAGATCCTGCCGACGGAGTTCCAGGCGGAGATCCCCGCGAAGCGGCGCGCGCAGGCGCGGATCGCGGCGGACGCGCTGGGCACGGCGGTGTACGACAAGTTCCCGTGGAGCGCCGGGATGCAGCCGGTCGCCCGGGATACCACGGAGCTGCTCTTGAACCGCAGCTGGCGGCCGCAGCTGGAGGTCACGGGCGCCGAAGGCTTCCCGGCGGTGGCGTCGGCCGGGAACGTGCTGCGGCCCTTCAGCGCCGCCAAGCTCTCGCTGCGTCTGCCGCCGACGGTGGACGCACAGGCGGCGGCGGGGCGGCTGTCGGAGCTGCTGACGGCCAATGCGCCCTACGGCGCCACGGTGAGCTTCGAGGACGTCGAAGCCGCATCGGGTTGGGACGCTCCGCCGCTCGAGCCGTGGCTGGCCGAAGCCGTCGCGGCGGCGGGGAAAGCCGCCTTCGGTCCGAAGCCCGCGTGGCTCGGGGAGGGCGGCAGCATTCCCTTCATGGGCATGCTCGGTGAGCGCTTCCCGCGCGCACAGTTCCTTATCACCGGCGTGCTGGGGCCGCACTCCAACGCCCACGGGCCCGACGAGTTCCTGCACATTCCCACCGGCAAGCGCGTGTCCGTCGCGGTGGCCTGCGTGCTCGCGGCGCACGCGCGGCGCGCCGCGGACTGACGCGGGTTCGAGGGCAGGGCGGATACGGCGCGGGCGATCGGGTGCTGACGATGACCACGAGCGGTGGCGGCGAACCGGCGGTCAGGCCGAGCCTGCCGCAGCCGTCATGATCGTGACGCGGCCCTCGGCCAGCGGCCGGCGATCGACCATGGCGTCGAAGCGGTAGACCCATCCCGTAGTTGCCGCCATTTCCTGCACGACCCGCAGCGTCAGGTCTCCGGCGAGATCGTCGATGCGCTCGACGTGCAGCCGCACGTCGCGCACGCCGGCCAGCAGCCCGGGACGCGCGGTACGGCCGACGAGCTGCGCCGCCAGCCCGCCGTGCACCGCCATCGCCTGGGCCGCGTACTCGATCAGGTGGATGGCCGCCAGCCGACCGTGACGCCGCAGCGGGTTGGTGCGACTGCGGTGGCTCGTGGCGCAGGCGGTCAGGCGCAGCGCGTCCCAGCTGTCGACGGTATCCAGCAGGCACATCGCGCCGGCGTGAGGAATCAGCGCGGCGATGGCGGCGCGATCCAGCGGTGTGCCCGCTGGCATCACGCGGGCTGCACGTGCACGCGCAGCCCGCAGGCCTCGGCTTCGGCGAGCTCGACCACGGCTGCCCGTTTCCTGGCGACGGCGGCGAGCAGCGGCAGTGCGCGCGCCGCCGGGTTGCCGAGCCGCAGGGCTTCGAGTCCCGCATCGGGAAGCGTCGACGCCTGCGCCGAGGCAGCCGCTTCGATCCCCAGCCGCGCGAGGGCGCCCCGGGTCGCCTGCGGCGCCAGCAGCAGGGCGACGCCCACCGAGGTGTCGATCGGCCGCTTGGCGTGCAGCGGCTCGGGCACCGCCACGTCGTAGGCCACCAGCAGCGTCGGCTGCCGCTCAACGGCAGCGAAGGCGGCCGCCTCGAGCAGCCCGGCGGCGAAGCTGGCGTTCCAGGCGGAGAGCGCCGTCGACGCCAGCCGCGCGTCCGCCGCGATGCTCCAGTAGCCGGCCGCCGCGTTGTGCACCGTGTTGTGGAAGTCCGTCGGGGACACCGTGCGCGTGGGCGTGGCGAGCCCGATGCTGATGCGCTGCGTGATGCTGGTATCGCCGTCGGAAGAGGCGAATACGGTGGCGCAATCCCGTGCGGCCAGCGGCGCGCTCTCGAACAGCCCCTCGGCGACGCGGAACGCCTGCCGCACCGCGGGCGGCGCGCGCCGCCGCTCGTTCGGCGGCAGCAGGCGCGGCTGATAGCGCGGCAGCTCGACCGGTACGTAGGGCGACTCGCCGCGCAGCACGCGGCGCGCGGTCGGCCAGTCCGGAAGCCCTGGCGCAGCACAGGCGATCGCGGCGATCCACGCCTCGATCACGGTGTGGCCCCGAACAGCAGGCTGCAGTTCGAGCCGCCGAAGCCGAAGGCGTTCGCCATCACGCGACGCACGGCGCTCCTGCGAGTCTGCAGCAGGACATGGGCGGAGATCGCCGGATCAACGCGCTCGGTGTTCAGGCTGCGCGGCAGCACGCCGTGCTGCAGGCACAGCAAGGAGAGGGCGGCGCTGACGATGCCGGCGGCGCCCAGCGTGTGACCGGTCCAGCCCTTGGTCGAGCTGCACGCGATCCCCGGTCCGAATACGGCGCGCACCGCCTGGTCCTCGATGACGTCGTTGGCGCGGGTGGCGGTGCCGTGCAGATGGACATGGTCGACATCGGAAGGCTGCATGCCGGCGCGCGCCAGTGCGCCGTGCATGGCTGCGGCCGCCCCGCGGCCTTCCGGCTGCGGCGCCGACATGTGCCAAGCGTCGCTGCTCTCGCCGTAGCCGAGCAGCTGGCCGGAGTCCGCGCGGTCGCGTTCCAGCAGCGCGAAGCCGGCCGCCTCGCCGAGCGACAGCCCGGCGCGGGTGGCGTCCGCGGGCCGGCAGACGCGGGCGTCGAGCAGCTGCAGCGCGTTGAAGCCGTACAGCGTTGTCAGGCACAGGCTGTCCACGCCGCCGACGAGAGCCGCGTCGGCGCAGCCGGTGGCGATCAGCCGATGGGCGGAGGCGAAGACCCTGGCGCTGGACGAACAGGCCGTGGAGGTGACCGCACAGGGGCCGGCGAGCCCCAGCCGCGCGCGGATGTAGCCGCCCACCGAATAGACGTTCTGCGTGGTGCGGTGGTTGAACCACGCCGGCAGCGGGCCGCTGGCCCCGCGCTCGCGGTAGGCGCGCTCACCCTGTTCGACGCCCGATGTGCTGGTGGCCATGCAGACCGCGATGCGCTCCGCGCCGTAGCGTTTCCGCACGCGCGCGACGGCGTCCGTGAGGCCGTCCTGCGACAGTCCGACTTCTGCCAGCCGGTTGTTGCGACAGTCCCATTCCGCGAGACGTCCC
>DASVGQ010000012.1:0-4615 GCA_036379455.1 Nevskiaceae bacterium | reverse complement strand
CAGCCGCGGGCGTGTGCTGAGCCGCTGCTACCTGCACGACTACGACGCGCGCTACGACTCCGACGGCAGCGTGCTCGAAAAGCTGATGATGGGGCCGATGCTGGTCTGCCACTGGCTCAGCTGGCAGTACCACGCGTCGACCTGCGATCCCCTGCACTACGGGGCGGGCAACAAGGTGCTGCACAACGTCGTTGGCGGCCATCTCGGGGTGTTCGAAGGCAACGGTGGCGACCTGCGGATCGGCCTGCCGAAGCAGTCGCTGCACAACGACGCCGGCTGGTACCACGAGCCGGTGCGGCTCACCGTCATCATCGACGCGCCCGCGGCTTCCATCGCGAATGCCGTCGTGCGCAACCCGATCCTCGGGCAGATCCTCGACAACGGCTGGATGCTGCTGTGGCGCTATGAGGGAGGCGGCCTGCAGCGCTACGCGCGCGGCAGCTGGGTGCCTCTCGATTGATGGCTTGCCAAGTCGGCAGCGCGGCGCTACGCGTACGCCTGAGCACGCCCGTCGCGTGCGTGAACGGACAGACGTCGTGCGAAGGGGAAACGTCGCGCCGGGCGGTAGATCGGACGCAGGCCGATGATCGCGCCGGCGGTAAGCACGCAGGTTTGCGCGTAACGACTTCGGGGGATGGCACTTCGACCCGTGTCAGTGCATTCGCAGGACGCAGCCTTTAGACTCGTTTGCCTCAGCTCTCAACGTGCAGGGTTCATGTCTGAAGGGACCGTTGAACGCGATGTGATGGAGTACGACGTGGTCATCGTCGGCGCCGGACCCGCGGGTCTGGCCGCGGCGATTCGCCTCAAGCAGCGGGCGGCGCAGGCGAAGAAGGAGCTCAACGTGTGCGTAGTGGAGAAGGGCTCCGAGGTCGGCGCACATATCCTGTCCGGCGCGATCCTCGACCCGTGCGCGCTCCAGGAGCTGCTGCCGGACTGGAAGAAGGATGGCGCGCCGATCAATACCGCCGTCATCCGCGACGACGTCTATCTGCTTCGCAGCGCCGACAAGGCCGTCAAGCTTCCGAATCTCATCGTCCCGAAGACGATGCACAACGCCGGCCGGGGTAACTACATCATCTCGCTGGGGCGCCTCGTGCGGTGGATGGGCGAACAGGCCGAAGCGCTCGGCGTGGAGATCTACCCCGGCTTTGCCGCCCAGGAGGTCGTCGTGGAAGGCGACGAGCCCGGCGTCGTGCGCGGGATCGTCACGGGCGACATGGGCGTGGCGCGTGACGGCTCGCACAAGGACAGCTACACGCCGGGCATGGAGCTGCGCGCGAAGTACACGCTGTTCGCCGAAGGCTGCCGCGGGCACCTCGGCAAGCGGCTGCTGAAGCGCTACGGGCTGGACCGCAACGTCGACACGCAGCACTACGGGTTGGGCATCAAGGAGCTGTGGGAAGTGCCCGCGGCGCAGTCGGTGCCGGGACTGGTGGTGCACGGCGCGGGCTGGCCGCTGGACGACGAGAACCCCGGCGGATTCTTCCTCTACCACGAGGCGCAGGGACGCGTGGCGGTAGGGCTGATCGTCGACCTGTCCTATTCCAACCCATTCCTGTCACCGTACGACGAGTTCCAGCGGCTCAAGCACCATCCGGTGATCAGCCAGTACCTGCTCGGCGGCAGGCGCGTCGCCTATGGCGCACGCACCTTGACGAAGGGCGGCTACAACTCGCTGCCGAAGATGACCTTTCCCGGCGGCATGCTGATCGGCGACAACGCCGGCACCATGAATTTCTCCAAGATCAAGGGCAACCACACGGCGATGAAGTCCGGCATGCTGGCGGCAGAGGTGGTAGCGGACTCGCTGCTGTCCGGCGGCGAGGGTGGCGAGGACCTCAACGCCTACGCCGACCGCTTCCGCGACAGCTGGCTGCAGGACGAGCTCTATCGCAGCCGCAATTTCGGCGGGGCGATCCACCGCTACGGTTCCTTCCTCGGCAACGCGCTGAACTACATCGACCAGAACTGGTTCGGCGGGCGTGCGCCGTGGACGCTGCACGACCGCGTCCCGGACTACGCGAGGCTCAAGCTGGCTGCCGAGTCCAGGCGCATCGACTACCCCAAGCCGGACGGCAAGCTGTCCTTCGACAAGATGTCTTCGGTCTATCTGTCGAGCACGAACCACGAGGAAGATCAGCCGGTCCACCTGCACCTCAAGGATCTCAGCATCCCGATCCGGGTGAACCTGCCCAAATACGATGAGCCGGCGCAGCGTTACTGCCCGGCCGGCGTCTACGAGATCGTCGGCGAGGGAGAGAACCGGCGTCTGCAGATCAATTTCCAGAACTGCGTGCACTGCAAGGCCTGCGACATCAAGGATCCGTCGCAGAACATCACTTGGGTGGCGCCGGAAGGCGGCGGCGGGCCGAATTACTCGGCGATGTAGGCGGCGGTCGAGATGCCCCCCGGCGCTGCGTGTCGGACGGGCTGCTCGCGATATACACGACGGGACTGTCAAGGAAGCACATGAAAGCATTGGTGAGCGTCAAGCGGGTGGTCGACTACAACGTCCGCATCCAGGTCAAGCCGGACGGATCAGGCGTAGCCACCGACGGCGTGAAGATGAGCATGAACCCCTTTGACGAGATCGCCATGGAAGAGGCGATGCGGCTCAAGGAAGCCGGCAAGCTCAGCGAGATCGTCGCGGTCTCCGTCGGCGGGCCCAAGTGCGAGGAAACGCTGCGCACGGCGCTGGCCTTCGGCGCCGATCGGGCAATCCACGTGACGACCGATGCACAGACGCAGCCGCTGACCGTCGCGCGGGCGCTGGCGGCGGTCTTCAAGCAGGAAGACGCGAAGCTCTTCCTGCTCGGCAAGCAGGCAATCGACGACGACGCCAACCAGACCGGACAGATGGTTGCCGCGCTGCTGGACTGTGCGCAGGCGACGTTCGCATCGAAGCTCGAGCTCGACGAGACGAAGGTGACGGTCACGCGGGAAGTCGACGCCGGCCTGGAGACCCTGGAAGCGGATCTTCCGGCGGTCGTGACGACCGACCTGCGCCTCAACGAGCCGCGCTATCTCAAGCTGCCGGACATCATGAAGGCCAAGCGCAAGCCGATGAAGAAAGTGGCGCTGGCGGAGCTCGGCGTCGAGGAAAGCACGCAGCTCAAGAGCGTGAAGACCGTCCCGCCGCCCGCGCGCAGCAAGGGCGTCACGGTCAAGAGCGTCGACGAGCTGGTCGCCAAGCTCAAGGAAAAGGGCGTTCTGTGAGCCTCACGGCGCAGAGCGATCTCCTCCCACGCATTCGGAAAGGAACATGAGCAAGATCCTGATTGTCGGCGAGCACACGGGCGGTCAGCTGGCCGCGGGCATCGCCAAGGTGGTGGCAGCTGCGCGCAAGCTCGGCGAGCAGATCGACGTCGCGGTGTTTGCGACGGACGGCAAGGCCGTCGCGGAACAGGCGGCGACCATCGAAGGCGTGTCCAAGGTGCTGCGCGTGGACCGACCCGAGAACGAGCATGGGCTCGCCGCCATCCTTGCGCCGCAGATCGCCGCTCTGGTGAAGGCGGGTGGCTACAGCCACGTGCTGGCGCCGGGCGACACCTTCGGCAAGGACGTTTTGCCGCGCGCCGCCGCGCTGCTCGGCGCGGAGCAGGTCTCCGACGTCATGGCGGTGCATTCGCCGAGCTCCTTCGATCGCCCGATCTATGCCGGCAACGCGATCGTGACGGTGGAAGTCGGCGGAGGGCCGTGCGTGGTGGCGACGATCCGCCTCGCGTCCTTCAACGCGGCCGGCGCGGCGGCTTCGTCGGCGCCGGTGGAAGCTGCGAGCACGGACGCGGCGCTGCCGAAGCACACGCGTTTCGTGAAGCTGGCCTCGCAGAAGAGCGCACGTCCGGACCTGCAGTCGGCCAGGCGCGTCGTATCCGGCGGTCGCGCGCTGGGCTCGGCGGAGAAGTTCAAGGAAGTCATGGAACCGCTGGCCGACAAGCTCGGTGCGGGCATCGGCGCGTCGCGCGCGGCGGTGGACTCCGGTTATTGCGCGAGCGACATGCAGGTCGGCCAGACCGGCAAGATCATCGCGCCGGAGCTCTATATCGCTGTCGGTATCTCGGGCGCGATCCAGCATCTGGCCGGCATCAAGGACGCACGCACCATCGTGGCGATCAACAAGGATCCCGAGGCGCCCATCTTCGAGGTCGCGGACGTCGGCCTGGTGGGTGATCTCTTCCAGCTCGTGCCGGAGCTGACGCAGAAGCTGTAGCCGTCACCCGCCGCGCTCTGCAGGCGGCGGAGCCGACGACCGGTCATATGCAAACAAGCGACCGTGTCGCAGCGACGATACGCACCTGTCCGGCGTTTCTGATCGACATCGGCACAGTGCCAAGGCGCCCCTGAGGCTCTCACGGCGCACGTAGCGGGCACGGCTGGCTTTACGCGCGGCTCCGCAGGGGCTCTCTGGCCGGACGGCTCGCCGCGGCTCGACGGACCTGTGTGGCCGCGCGGACCCAACTCCCGTGGCATCTGCTTGGGCCGCGCGAGCGTGAGCGGGCAGATTACCTGGCGGAGATTCGCTTTCGCTGGCCGTTGTGCCCCGTGCGTCACGTCGCGTCACTGGACGTCTGCGGCGAAGGTTGTACCAACGCAGCGGAGATGGCGTTGCACG
>DASVGQ010000011.1:0-2985 GCA_036379455.1 Nevskiaceae bacterium | reverse complement strand
GCGCCCTGGCCTCAAGTCCGTTGCTACGGCTATCGGAAACTTCGCCGATGACTTGGCGACGGTCCGTATCGCGTCGATCGTCACTGGATTCGAACAGGACGCTCGCAAGAAAGCACGGGCGATCGGTAGCGCAAAACACCTGTTGAACACCATCGAGCGCGAGCGTGGTGCGGTGACGCGGTGGCTGCCGCCGCTGGCCCTGATTCTCGAAGACCTGTGCCGTGACCTGGAGCCGCTCGTCTCAGCCCGTCTTTACGGCGCCGAAGGACAGCGCGCGCAGATCGCACTGGCACGCTTCTATCTCAAGCTGCGGCGGTTCCCGGAAGCCGCCATCGTCATGCGCGAAAGTCACGTCAATCGCTACGCGGCTGACGCGACAGCCGTCGAAGTCAACGATCCGGCTTTCAGCAAACGCGCCCGCGCGGCCACTGAACGTGCATTTACCGGCTCCGATCCGAGCGCACGGACCATCGCCGACATCCGCAACGACATCGAACACGGAGGATTCGGGCCGCAGCCGGTAAAAGCACCGAAGCTGCGCCGGAATCTCGTCGCTGCCGTTGGTTGCATCGACGACGCGCCGTCAGTCGCAGCGACTTTCACGGCGACAGCGCCTGTCCGCTGGTTCGTCAGTCGCCACCAGGGCGCCGTCGATTGGGCCAAGTCCCATGGCGTGGCCGTCGACCGCTGGGCGACGCATCTGGACGTCGCGCAAGTCCGTGAAGGCGACGTGGTCATGGGCTCACTGCCGGTCGACCTGGCCGCCGCCGTGTGCGAACGCGGCGCCCACTATCACCATCTTCACGTCGGATTGCCGCCCGAGGCTCGCGGACAGGAACTGACCGCTGAACATCTCGCCGCGCTGGGCGCGGAGCTGCGGCCCTTTGAAATCCGCGCCGTCTCCCTCGGCGGCGGCGACGGCTGAAGCATGGCGCACACGCTCGTCACCTTTCTCGGTCGCGTGCCGCGCGACGCAGGCGGCGCGTATCGCCACGCCTGCTATCACTTTCCGGACGGTCGGACCGCTTCGACCGCCTTCTTCGGCTTCTCGCTGCGTGACTGGCTACGCGCCGAGCGGCTGGTCGTTCTTGGCACTTCCGGGAGCATGTGGGACGAGCTGTTCGACGGCGTGAATGATGCCGCCAGCGAAAGCGCCCGCCTCACCCTCATGGAAGCCGCGGAACGCGAGCGCGTCGAGCAAGGCCAGCTCGAGGCATTGACGCCGAGCCTCTCTAACCACCGCGGTTACCCCGTCGCACTGCGCGTCATCCCGCGCACGCGCGATGCCGCTGATCAGGCCGCGCTGCTGACCACGTTCGCGAAAGTCGCGGACGGCGCCGACGAACTTTCGCTGGACGTCACGCACGGCTTCCGCCACCTGCCGATGTTCGCACTGGTTGCCGCGCTGTATGTGCGTGCCCTGCACCCCGGGCTGAAGATCGCCGGCCTGTGGTACGGCGAACTCGGCGACAAGGATCCCAGCGGTGTCACGCAGGCACAGGTGCACAACCTCGCCAGCCTGCTCGCGGTGGATGACTGGCTCTCCGCCCTCCGCCAGCAGGAGTGGACCGGCAGTTTCGACGGCGTCGCCAAGCTTGTGGAAACTCAAGACGCAGAGCTTGCGAATCATCTCCGCGCCTCCTCGTTCCTCGAGAGCATCCATCAAGGCCAACAGGCCCGAGGCCACCTGCGCCAGGCGCTGCAGGAGCTGGACAGACGGCCGCTCGGAGGTGCAGGGGCACTCGTCGAGCCCGCGTTGCGCGCGCACATGCGCTGGATCGACGAGCAAAGGCTGTATCGGCGCCAACGCGAGCACGCCTTCCACGCCCTGCGGCGCGGGGATTACCTGCGCGCGGCGCTGTACGGCTACGAAGCCGCGCTCACGCGCGCCATGCAGGATCACGCCGGAAACGGTGCAAGCGACCTCAACGACTACGACGCGCGACACGTGGCCCGTGACCACTATCGCGGCGAAGAGCTTCCGAAAGCGACGCGCCAAGCCTTCCGGCGATTGGAACACCTTCGCAATCTGCTGGCGCACGGCAACCGCAGCCGCGACGCCGCAACCCAGTCGGCCATCGCCTCGCGTGGTGCACTGTCCGCGGCGTTGGAGGAATGCTTCGCCGTGCTGCTGGAGGAACTGCCATGATCGGAATCCTGCCGCTGCGCCTCGGCTTCCACGCCGATGAGGCGCTCCACCTGCCTCCTTATCCCGGCTCGCTGTGGCGCAGCGCATTTGGCGCCGCGCTGCATCGGCGCAGCTGCATCACCGGCGCCGAAAGCTGCCATGGCTGCCCGATAAAACAGCACTGCGCCTATGGCTTCCTGTTCGAGACGCCTCAACCGACCGCGGCGAATGGGCTGGTCCAGCACTATCACGAGCTCCCGCGCCCCTACGTCCTCTCCCCGTGCCACGCCGGCGGAAGGCACGCGGCCGGCACGCCGCTCGAACTGGAGCTCACGCTGATCCACCCGGCGGAACGCTTCCTGCCCGAAGTCGTCGCCGCAATGAAGGAACTCCGGCTCGGGCCGACCTCCCTGCACCTGGATACGGTCCACCTGCGCGGCCCGGAGCCGGCGGCGCTGGATCCATACGACGCCCACGCCCTGTCCACCCTGCAACCGTTCACCCCCATCGTTCCGGCGCCGCCGGCCAGCGCCACCCTGCGATTCGATCATCCGCTGCGCCTGCGGCGCGACAACCACTACCTGCGCCCGGACGAATTCGACTTCGCGACTTTCTTCACGACCCTCGTGCGCCGCGCGTCCATGCTTGCCGCGCTCTCCGGCACGGCGCTACCAGATGACGACTACGCGGCGCTCGCCGAAGCGGCGCGCGGCATCCGTATCGAAGATACGGACCTGAGGTGGTGGGATTGGTCCCGCCGCTCTGCGCGCCAGCAACGGCGCATCCCGATGGGCGGCATAGTCGGCGCGATCATCGTCAGCGGTTCGCTCGAACGCCTGTGGCCGTGGCTGTGGGTC
>DASVGQ010000010.1:0-32456 GCA_036379455.1 Nevskiaceae bacterium | reverse complement strand
CGCCGACGATGACCACGTCGTACTCCATCACATCGCGTTCAACGGTCCCTTCAGACATGAACCCTGCACGTTGAGAGCTGAGGCAAATGAGTCTAAAGGCTGCGTCCTGCGAATGCACTGACGCGGATCGGGGTGCCATCCCTCGAAGTCGTTTCGCGCAAACCCGCGTGCTTCCCGCCGGCGCGATCATCAGCCTGCATCCGATCTACCGCCTGGCGCGACGTTTCCCTTCGCACGACGTCCGCCGGTTCACGCACATGATGCTCGTGCGCCCTCCCCCTGCATTCATTCCACGTCCGCAGTCGCAGGCGTCAGTCGAGAGGCACCCAGCTGCCCCACGTGTAGCGCTGCAGGTCGTCTCCCTCGTAACGCCAGAGCAACATCCAGCCGTTGTCGAGGATCTGCCCGAGGATCGGGTTGCGCGCGACGGCATTCGCGATGGAAGCCGCGGGCGCGTCGATGATGACGGTGAGACGCACAGGCTCGTGGTACCAGCCGGCGTCGTTGTGCAGCGACTGCTTCGGCAGGCCGATCCGCAGGTCGCCGCCGTTGCCTTCGAACACCCCGAGATGGCCGCCGACGACGTTGTGCAGCACCTTGTTGCCCGCCCCGTAGTGCAGGGGATCGCAGGTCGACGCGTGGTACTGCCAGCTGAGCCAGTGGCAGACCAGCATCGGCCCCACCATCAGCTTCTCGAGCACGCTGCCATCCCGGTCATAGCGCGCGTCGTAGTCGTGCAGGTAGCAGCGGCTCAGCACACGCCCGCGGCTGCGGCTGCGCGGGCCGATGAGGAAGGTGGCATTGCGCGTCAATCCCCACTCCGGCCGCGTCTGGGCGCCGTCATTCGAGCGTCGGCGGTAGGCTCGCAGCAGGGCGGATGCCTCCAGCGAATCGTCGACGGCCAGCGCCGGCGCCCGCTCACGCCGGATGCGGTCACCCGCCTGCTCCAACAGCGCTGCGAGCTTCTGCCACCGCGCCAGCGCAGCGGGCGGAAGCAGATCGAGATCGAAGGCCGTGACTTCGTCGGTGGTCGTGTTGTGCAGCGCCGCCATGAACACCGTCTGCGCGGGGATGTGCAGCCCCTTGCTGGCAAGCCCGGAACGCACCGCCGCGTCGTTGAGGAGACTCGCAAGCGCTCGGGCGTTGGCCTCGCCGGGCCGGCCGTAGCACGCGCCGCAGTCCAACGTCGAGGCGTGCGCGTTGTTTGTGCTGTGGCTCGCATGCCCGCACAGCACTACCAGCGGCGCCAGCCGATCGTCCAGCCCCATCGTATGCAGCACGCCGGCGGCAAGCTCGACGCGCGCGCGGCCATCCAGGCCGACCACGACGGGGCGGCAGTATGGCTGGTCGCGCGGCGACAGGCCGATCCGGTCGTCGCCGACGCGCGGCGCGCCGGACGGCGCCATCCAGCGCCAGATCTTTCCGAGGTAGCCCACGCCCGCTGCCTCGACGAAGGAAAACGTCGTGCTCGACCACTTCACCGTCGCCAGCCATTGGTCCGCGGTCGCGAGGCGCGCCCACCGCGAGCGCCGCGCCCGCTGCGTGGCGTCGCCTTCGGCGCCATCTTCTGCGCGCGGCGCGACGATTACGTCGGCGACGCCCACGCTGGGATACGCAAGCCCCGGCAGCTGCGGACGATGAACCTCCGTCCCCAGCGGGTTGTAGGCGAGCGGGATGCCGAAGAAGCCTGCATACGCGCGGGTTTCCACATGGGGGGAGAGGAACTCCAGCGCGCGACGCATCCGCTCGCTGCGGGTGTCGATGCAGAACACCGCCTGCGCCTCCACCTGTTCCGCCGCCGGCACCGCGGGCTCTGCACGCAGTTTCGCCCGCAGCGCGCGTTGATAGCCGATCTCCAGCGCGCGCTGCCACACCTCATCGACCAACAGCTCCTCTTCGGCGCCCGCGATGGCACGATCCAGGCCGTGCCAGGCCGCGGCCAGCGCGGCGAGCGCCTTGCGCCCCGCCGCGGCGTCCACGCTGCCGACCAGCAGCGCTTCCCACGCCAGCCTGCACACCAGCAGCTCGCGCACCCGCGGGTCGTCCTTGCCGGCGGGCAGGTTCTGCCAGTGCACGTAGGAACACCACGACGCCCAACCGTTGATGGACAGCAGCAGCGCCTCGAAGTAGCTCTCCCACGCGCTTTCCGGCAGCGCGAGGCGCTCCATCGCCCAACGCGCGGCCTCGTTTGCCGTCGGCGGCAGGGCGTGGATCTGCGTCGCAAGGTGCGGCAGTCCCAGCATGGAGCTCACGCCGTGGTCGCCGCCGATGCTCTCGCGCCAGAAGCCGTAGAGGCTCGTGCTGCCCGCCGCGCGCCAATCCGCCTGATGGCGGTCGAAATAGGTCGCGCACATCTGGCTCAATTGGAAGACGATGGCCGCCTCCCACGGCCAGTGCCTGTCGCGGCGAGCGGGATCGTCGAGAACATCATCCAGCAGCGGCATCCTGCGGATCGCGAGCGGCAGGCTCAGCGCGCGCACGCACTGCTCGACGCCGAGCTTCAGCGATGGCGCGGTCACCAGCTCGCCACGCGCCGCTTCGAGATCCGCGCGCGTGATGCGCCCGGAGTGCCACGCTGAACCGATGTAGTCGCGGGATGGGAAGATGCGGAAGTCGCGCAGGACCGCCAGCCGCGCCGCCACTCGCCGGATGGGCTGATCGACGCGATACCAGTGCGGGTTCACGCCGACCGCTTGGTCGAGCGGCCAGGACGGCGCGATCGTGGCCGCCGCCGCGGTCAGCGCATCCCGCAGCGCCGTCCAGCGACGCGGCGCCTCGCCGCAAGCCCGCTCCGTTGCCGAAGCGGCCTCCGCATCGGCGCCGCTCATGGCCGAGACGCGCTGACCGCGGCCGCGCCTCGCGCATTCACGCGCATGGCGCGCCCCCGGGCGAGGCCCGTCCAGCGCGTTGGCCACAGGACCAGCACCCAGTGCGTATAGCCTTCATCCATGTAGAAGCCCGCATACACCCAGCGCCGCAGCGTGACGAGCGCCGCCGGCCAGAGCTGGAATGCGACCATCTCCAGATACATTCCGGCCATGCCGATCAGGGCAAGGATTCCCGCGGCGTCCAGCGGATCTTCCCCGGCTCCCAGCGGCGCGTGATCGACCACGCATGCCGCGACTGTCAGGAAGATCGCGGTACACAGCGCCGTGATCAGGCGGGCACGCACGACGCCGGCACGACCCGTCGACGGCGCCGGCACCCACAGCAACGGCGCCCACGCCAGCGCGAGCACTCCGCTCCACCACCACGGCCACGCATGATTGCCGGCGAGGAAC
The DNA here is from genome assembly GCA_036379455.1 of Nevskiaceae bacterium. Taxonomy (GTDB): domain Bacteria; phylum Pseudomonadota; class Gammaproteobacteria; order Nevskiales; family Nevskiaceae; genus SCRT01. Next base: position 29,175 of record DASVGQ010000010.1, on the reverse strand, counting down.
TGGATCGCCACGACGAGCGCGATCGCGACCGGAACGGCGGCGACCATGCTCCACCAGGAGTTCGCGACGTGGCCGGTCATGATGCGACGCTTGCAGTCCTTGACGGCGCTCGACGCGGCGAGGAAGTTGTGCGCCTTGTACAGCGAATGCCCCAGCAGATGAAGCGCGGCCAGCAGGTACAGCCCCAGCCCGCACTCCAGCAGCATGAAACCCATCTGCGCGATCGTCGACCAGGCGAGATGCACCTTCTGGCTCACGCGCGTCAGCAGCACCAATCCGGCCACGACCGCCGACACCAGCCCGAACACCACGAGCAGCCACCGCGCGGGCAGCGCCACGCCCAGCAGCGGCGCGAAGAACACCAACACGTAGCCGCCGAGGTTCACCACCCCGGCGTGCAGCAGCGCGGACACCGGCGTCGGCGCCTCCATCACCTGCACCAGCCAGCCGTGTACGGGCATCAGCGCCGTCCGGCCGATCACCGCCAGCGCAAGGCACACGCCGCTGAGTTCCAGCTCGATGGACGTGTGCCCCGCGGCGATGTAGCGCCACAGCGCGGAAAGCGAGCCGCTACCCACCTGGCTCCACGCCAGCCCCGCGGCCGCGATCAGCAGCAAATCCACGACGCGATCCGTCACCCGCTTCTTGTGTGCAGCCAGCAACGCGAACGGCCGCTCTGGATAGAAGCACAGCAGGTAGTGCATCGCCTGGCCGATCGCCGCCCACGCGAGGATGAGCACCACCCAGTGGTTGGCGAGCAGCAGGAAATGCACGGCCGCGAGCACGCCCGCCAGCGCCGCGATGTAGACGCGTTGCCGCGGCTCGCCCTGCAGGTGGCGGGACGAGAACAGGCCGATGGCGGCACCCAGCAGCTGGACCAGCACGCTGACCCACACGCCGAACAGGTTCGGCGCCAGCCACAGGTCGTGCCAGGCCGTGAACTGGTCGTAGGACGGCGCGATGGTGAGATGACCCACCAGCTCCACCAGCGTCAGCACCAGAGCGGCCACCGCGAGTACATTGAATCGCTTCCAGACAGCCGCTACCGGCGTCTTTCGGATTGCGGCGCAAAACAGAGCCAGCACCATCAGTCCGGCCGGCAGTACCGCGATGGCGAAGTCCGTCCAATACAGCAGGCTCATTGCGTGTCCCGATCAAAAAGCGGCGCCATGATCGTGTGCAGGAAGAGTTCTGTAAATAACATTTACAATATGTGGATGTTCTCTTATACAGAACGATGGACGTAAGCCAACTCAATTTCCGGCATCTCTTTTATTTCTGGCGCGTCGCCAAGGAGGGGTCCTTGAGCCGCGCTGCACAGAGTGTCCACACCTCGCAGTCCGCGCTGTCAACGCAGATCAAGCAGCTTGAGGACCGGCTGGACGAGAGCCTGTTCGAGCGACGCGGAAGGCGCCTGATCCTCACGGCGACCGGGCAGCGCGTGTTCTCCTACGCAGAGAATATCTTCGGCCTCGGCGAGCAGATGCTCGGCTGGCTGGAAGGGCGCTCCGAAGGCAGGACGCGGGTGCGCGTCGGCAGCGTGGCGACGATGTCTCGAAACTTCCAGGTCAACTGGCTACGGCCGCTGCTGGCCGACGTCAGGGTCCTGCTTTCCGTGGAGTCAGGGTGGCTCGATTCGCTGGTCGAGCGCCTGCTGCGTCATCAGCTGGACGTGGTCCTCGCCAACGAAGCAGTGTCCACGGATCCCGGTCGTCCCGTCGACTCCCGCTTCGTCGGCAGCCAGGCCATCTCGCTGGTGGGGCAACACGAACGCTGGGCCGGACAGGTCCTGCGCATCCCGCAGGATCTGGACGGCGTGGAGGTCGCGTTGCCGAGCACCCGCCACAGCGTGCGCGCGCGCTTCGACGCGCTGTGCTTCTCCGCCGGCGTGAAGCCGCAGCTGCGCGCCGAGATCGACGACATGACGATGCTGCGGCTGATCGCACGCGACAGCGGTTGGCTCACCGTCCTTCCCGAGGTGGTGGTACAGGACGAGCTGCGCTCCGGCGCGCTGGTCACCGTCGGCCAGTCGCAGCGCCTGGCCGAGCGCTTCTATGCGATCACGGCGCAACATCGCCACCGGGTCGAGCCGCTCGAACGGCTGCTGGTCGACGCCACGCCGGCGCCCGCGCCACGGATCGATCCCGCGCCGACGGTCAGATCAGCGATACCACGCGCTGTGCCGCCATCAGCAGCACCACCGTCGGCACCGCCGCCAGAAGATCATCGAACATGATTCCGAAGCCGCCCCGGACGTGACGGTCGAACCAGCGGATCGGCGGCGGCTTGAGCATGTCGAAGAAGCGGAACAGCACGAAGGCGGCCAGCACCCACGGCCACAGCAACCCGGTCCACCAGTGCAGGCCGTATACGAGCGGAAAGCCGCTGACGAGAAAACCGACGATCTCGTCGACGACGATCCCCGGATGGTCGTGAACGCCGAGCAGCTTCGCGCTACGCCCGGCGATGAAGCACCCGGCGACGAACAGCACGAACACCACCACGCCGTACGCCGTGATCGGCAGCCACGCGAGGATGGCCCACAGCACCACCCCGACGATCGTGCCGAAGGTCCCGGGCACCCACGGCAGCAGGCCGGCGCCGCCGCCAAAGGCAAGCAGGTGCACCGGCGTCGTCATCACCAGCCGGACCGGGGGTCGGAACGTCTTTGCGCGCGCCTTCGCGTCCAAGCCTCAGCTCCGTTGCACGACGACCGCATCATGAACCGCGCGGGCGCACAGCGCGCTTCCCCACAGCCGGCGGCCCACGCGTTCCATGACCTGCGGCGAACCCGTCGTCAGCCACTCGACGGTGCCGATGCGTCCAGCAGGTGCGCTCAAACCCACGGCAGCGAGACGGTCGGCGACGCGCCGGGCCACCGCGCGGCCCGGTTCCACGATCGCGACCGCGGGTCCCGCGACCTCGGCGATCAGCGGGCGCAGGAAAGCGTAGTGCGTGCACCCCAGTACCAGCGTGTCGGCGCCGACGGCCAGCAGCGGCCGCACGTAGCGTTCGACCAGCGCGCGCGTCGCCGCCCCGCCGAGGTCGCCGGCTTCGACGCGCTCCACGAGCCCCGGGCAGGCCTGCGTCAGCACCTTCGCGCCGTGCGCGTAGCGCTCGATGAGCGCGTGCATGCGCGCGCCGCTGGCCGTCACCCGCGTGCTGAGCACGCCGACCACGCGGCTGCGGCTGGCGGCCGCCGCCGGCTTGACCGCCGGTTCCACGCCCACGAATTCGATCGGCCAGCGCCGCCGCAGCTCGCCGATGGCTGCCACCGTCGCCGTGTTGCAGGCCACCACGATCAGCTTCGATCCACGCTCGAGCAGGATTTCCGTCACGTTCCCGGCTCGCGCCGCGACCTCCGCGGCCGGTCGGCCGCCGTAGGGGCACCACGCGCTGTCGGCGAGATAGACGAAATTCTCGTGCGGCAGCGTACGCACCAGTTCGCGCAGCACCGAGACGCCGCCCAGCCCCGAGTCGAACACCCCCACCGGGCCCGATGCGTTCACCGCGCGGGTTCCGGGAAGTGGTCGAAGCCGCGCGGCGCGTATGGAACGCGGCCTTCCGCGCTCTCGAGCCACATGCCCGGCTCCGCCACGATGGTCCCGACGACCGTGAACGCGACGCCGACGGCGGCCAGCCGCGCGCGCGCAGGCTCCACGTTCTCCGGCGCAAGGCAGACGCACAGCTCGTAATCGTCGCCGCCGCCCAGCTGCAGCGCCGCCGCGCGCTGCGCGTCCGGCACCAGCGCGGCAAACGCCGGCGACTGCGGCAGCCGCTTCGGATCGAGCACCGCGCCCAGCCGCAGGTCCGTGACCTGCTCTCCGCCCGAGAGGATATGGGCGAGGTCGGCGCTCAGGCCATCCGAAACGTCGATGCCTGCGTGCGCCACGGAGCGCAGCACGCGGCCTGCGGCGACGCGCGGCGTCGGGCGACGCAGCCGTGCGAGCAGCGCCTCCATGCCCGGACCCGGTCGTGGCCTGAGCTCGCCGCGCTCGCACAGGAAGGCAAGCGCCGCGTCGCCCAGCGTGCCGGTCACCACGACGGCGTCGCCGGCGCGAGCGCCTTCGCGTCGCAGCGCGCCGCCGGGCTCCACCCATCCGCCTGCGGTAATGGATACCGCCAGCGGACCGCGCGTCATGTCGCCGCCGATGAGCGCCGCGCGCGCCGGCCGAGCCAGCTCGGCCATGCCCGACACGAAGCCGCGCAGCCAGCTCTGGTCGAGATCCGGCAGCGTGAGCGACAGCGTGAACCAGCGCGGAACCGCGCCCATGGCCGCCAGATCCGACAGGTTCACGGCCAGGGACTTCCAGCCCACGTCTGCCGCCGGCGTCGCGTGTGTGAAGTGATGCTCGACGACCAGCGTATCCGTGCATACCGCCAGCTCCCAGCCGCGCGGAACCGCGACGACCGCCGCGTCGTCACCGATACCGAGGCGCACGTCGTCACCACTCTCCGTCGCCTCGCGGAAGTACCGATGGATCAGCGCGAATTCATCCACGCCACGCCCTCACTGTCGCGCGCCCGGCGCGCTGCCGCGTCATGTCGAGGAGTCGGTATTCGCGTCTCAGGCGTTGACTTCGGCACCGCGCAGCTGGTGGGCGAGCCCGTCCAGCACGCCGTTCACGTACTTGTATCCCTCGGCCGCGCCAAACAGCCTGGCGAGGTCCACGGCCTCGTTGACGACGACCTTCCACGGCACCTCCGGGTGGCTCGCCAGCTCATGCGTCCCGAGCAGCAGCACGGCGTGCTCCACCGGGTCGAGCTGTACCAGCGGCCGGTCCAGATGCGGTACGAGCAGCGCGTCCAGCTGCGGCACTGCGGCGACCGTCTCGCGCAGCAGCGCGTCGAAATAACTCCGATCCGCGCGGCCCAAACCGTCTGGCTGCGCCGCGAACTGGCGCACCATGACGCCCGGTGGAGTCTCGTTGAGCAGCCACTGGTAGAGCGCCTGCACCGTGAGCCGTCGCGCGAGGCTGCGTCGGCTCAAGCCGTGCGGATGGGACGCGGGCGCGACTTCGGTCACTTCAGAGTCCTGACCAGCGCGACCATCTCGAGCGCCGCCGCGGCCGCCTGATAGCCCTTGTTGTCGTGCCCCGCGCCGGCCCGCGCGGCGGCCTGCCACGCATCCTCCACCGTCAGGACACCGAAGCCCAAGGGGATGCGGTAGCGCTGGCTCGCTTCGCGCAGACCCTGCGAACACTGGGTGCAGACATAGTCGAAGTGCGGCGTCTCGCCGCGGATCACCGCGCCCAGGGCCACCACCGCGTCGACGCGCGCCGCGCGCATGAGCACCTCCACCGCCAGCGGCAGCTCGAAGGCGCCCGGCACCCGCAGCTGCGTCACCTGCGCTTCGCCCACGCCGAAGTCCGTCAGGCAGCGCAACGCGCCCGCTACCAGCGCGTCCACCAGCTCGCCGTTCCAGCGCGTTCCCACCACCGCCACCCGCGTGCTGCGGAACGTCGAAGCGTCCGCGGGAGGTTGCGGCGCGTAGCCGCTCTTGCGCGCGGGTGCCGGCTCCATCATCGCGCCGCGCCGGGCAGGGCGTGCGTCACGAGACGTAGTCGACGATCTCGAGGCCAAAGCCGGAGATGCCGTGCATGGTCTTCGGTGACGACAGCACGCGCATGCGCCGCACGCCGAGGTCCTTGAGGATCTGCGCGCCCAGGCCGTAGGTTCGCAGCACCTGGCGCTCGGCGCCGTCGGCGCCGCCGGTGCCGCGCGTCGCATTGAGGCCGACGATCTGTTCGACCAGCTCCCGCGGCGTTTCCGGCTTGCGCAGGAGCACCAGCACGCCGCTGTCGGCCTCGCCGATCTTCTGCATGGCGCTGCGCAGCGGCAGCGTGGATTCCGGATGCGTGGCGGCCAGCACGTCGGCTAGGGTATTGGCCATGTGCACGCGCACCAGCGTCGGCTGCTTGCGGCCGATGTCGCCATGGACCAGCGCCAGGTGCAAGGTGTTCTCCACCGCGTCCTGGTAGGCGATGATGCGAAATTCGCCGAACTCCGTGCGGATCTGCGTCTCGGCGACGCGCTCGATGGTGTGCTCGTGCTGCAGCCGGTAGCGGATGAGGTCGGCGATGGTGCCCAGCTTGAGCCCGTGCTCGCGCGCGAAGCGCTCGAGATCGGGGCGCCGCGCCATGTGCCCATCCTCGTTGAGCACTTCCACGATCGCCGCAGCCGGCTCCAGCCCCGCCAACCGCGCCAGATCGCAGCCGGCCTCCGTGTGGCCGGCGCGGGTGAGCACGCCGCCCGGCTGGGCCATCAGCGGGAAGACGTGTCCGGGCTGGACCAGATCCTCGGGCCGCGCGTCCGGTTCCACCGCGGTACGGATCGTGCGCGCTCGGTCGAAGGCCGAAATGCCCGTCGTCACGCCCCGGGCGGCTTCAATCGAGACCGTGAAGGCGGTGTGATGCAGGTCGTCGCCGTAGGCGACCATCGGCGGCAGGCGCAGCTGCCGGCAGCGCGCGGCGCTGAGCGTCAGGCAGATCAGCCCGCGCCCGTAGCGCGCCATGAAATTGATGTCTTCCGGCCGGACGAGCGTTGCCGCGACGATCAGGTCGCCCTCGTTCTCGCGATTGGCGTCGTCCATCATGATGACCATCTTGCCGGCGCGGAAATCCGCGATGATCGACTCGATGTCATCGGCCGGTGCCAGCGGGGCGTCGCGCAGCGGCGTCACGTTGTGCAACTTCGTATCAGCCACGTTGTTCCTCTTCCGTCCGCAGCAGCCGCGCCACATAGCGCGCCACCACGTCGACTTCCAGATTGACCTCGTTCCCCACCGCCAGCGCGCTGAGCGTCGTCGCCGCCTGGGTGACGGGGATGATATTAACGCCGAAGCGCGCGCCATCGACGGCGTTGACGGTAAGGCTGACTCCGTCGAGCGCCACCGAACCTTTCTCGGCGATGTAGCGCGACAGCGCCGCCGGCGCGTCGAACACCAGCCGCCGCGACCGCCCGTCGTCGTGCATCGATGCGAGGCGAGCCCGACCGTCGACGTGGCCGAGGACGAGATGCCCACCGAGCGCGGTCGCCGGCGTCAGCGCGCGCTCGAGGTTCACCGGCGTGCCGACGCGCCAGCCGCGCGCGGTGGTGACGTCGAGCGTCTCCACCGAGACGTCGGCAAGGAATCCGGCGGCGGTCGGTTGCAGCGCGGTCAGGCACACGCCGCTGACAGCGACGCTGTCTCCTTCCTGGAGGCCCTGCAAATAATCGCTTCCGGCAGCGATCTGCAGACGCGCGTCGTCGCCCGTCGAGGTGATCGCAGCAACGCTGCCGCGCGCTCCCACTATGCCTGTGAACACAGTTTCTCCAATGGATCGCTGGCGTCGACGTTCACAAGTTTCAGCCGCAGCCGCAGGTCGTCGCCGACTTGCTCCACGTCTTGCAGTCCCCAACGTGAAGCTTCGTCCAGCGTCGCCGGCGAAGCGAGCTCAGCGAGCGGGCGCGCCGCGGATCCCAGCAGGCGCGGCGCCACATACAGCAGCAGTTCGTCCACCAGGCTCGCGGCCAGCAGGCTGCCGGCCAGATGTGGCCCGCATTCCACCAACAGGCCATTGATCTGCAGACTGCCCAGGGCCTCGAGCAGCGGGCGCAGCCGCAGGTGCCCATCGCCATCGGCCCCGGCCTCCACGACTTCCACGCCACGCGCAGCCAGCACGTCGCGGTGGGCCACCGCCACCCGGTTTCCGATCACGGCGATGCGGCGCGCGCCCTGGTCCCACACCCGCGCCGTCGCGGGAACGCGCCCGCGGCGGTCGAGCACCACGCGGTCCGGCTGGCGCCACGCACCGGGCAGGCGCACCGTCAAGCGGGAGTCGTCCGCGAGCACCGTCGCCGCGGTGCTGAGCACGGCGCCAAGCTCGGCCCGGAAACGATGCACGTCCGCGCGCGCCGCCTCGCCGGTGATCCAGCGCGAGCTGCCGTCCGCCAACGCCGTGCGCCCGTCCAGGCTTGCGGCGAGCTTCAGCACGAGCCACGGCCGCTGCCGCAGCTGGCGCGACAGGAACGGCCGGTTGAGCTCGGCGGCCTGCGCGGCGCACGTGCCGACGTCGACGGCGATTCCTGCGGCTGCGAGCCTCGCCAGGCCACGGCCGGCGACGCGGGGATCCGGATCCTTCATGGCGGCCACCACGCGGACCACGCCGGCGGCGACCAACGCGTCCGCGCACGGCGGCGTCCGGCCGAAGTGGCTGCAGGGCTCGAGCGTGACGTAGGCCGTCGCGCCGCGCGCCGCGGCACCGGCCGCCCGCAGCGCGAGCGCCTCGGCGTGCGGTTCTCCCGCGCGCTGGTGCCACGCCTCGGCGACGACCGCACCGTCCCGCACGAGGACGCAGCCGACCCGCGGATTGGGCTGTGTCGACGCGCGTCCACGCGCCGCCAGCTCCAGCGCGCGGGTCATCCAGCGGCGATCCTCGCGTGCCTCGGTCATTCCGGCTCTTCGCCGCCATCCGCTACCAAGAACAGATCGCCGGTCGTCGCCGCCTCCGCGCCGGGCGCGGGCGCGTCCTGCAGCCGCTCGATCTCGTCGCGGAACGCGTTGACGTCCGCGAAGCGCCGATAGACGGAAGCGAAGCGCACGTAGGCCACTTGGTCCAGCTCCCGCAGCTCCTGCATGACCCACTCGCCGATCTGCCGCGAGGGCACTTCGCGCTCTCCCAGCGTCTGCGCGCGCTCCATCACGCGCTCGATGGCGGCGTCCACCGCGGCGGTCGTCACCGGCCGCTTGTAGAGCGCCCGCTCGATGCCGTTGCGCAGCTTCGCCTCGCTGAACTCCTGATGCGAGCCGTCGCTCTTGCGCACCGGCGGCAGCGCGAGGTCTGCGCGTTCGTAGGTCGTGAAGCGCCGGTGGCAGTCCGGGCACTCGCGACGGCGACGCACCTGCGTCCCGTCCGCGTGGATGCGCGAGTCGACGACGCGCGTATCGACCGCCTTGCAAAACGGGCAGCGCACGCGCTAACCGTCCCGTCCGGCGGCGGCCACCCCGTGCGCCCGGCTCTCCTGGTCCGGGCGCACGATGCCGGCACGCGACCTCAAGCCGCCTTGCGCACCGCGCCGTAGACCGGATAACGCGCGCACAGCGCTTCCACCTCACTGCGGACCCGGTTCAGCACGCGCTCCACGTCGGAGGCGCCACTCAGAGCGTCGAGAATGTCGGCGATCCAGCCCGCCACGGCGCGCATGTCCTCGCCCGCGAAACCGCGCGTTGTCGACGCCGGCGAACCAATCCGCAGCCCCGAAGTGACCATCGCCGGGCGCTTGTCCCCCGGGACGGCGTTCTTGTTCACGGTGAGGTGCGCGCGCCCGAGCGCTGCTTCCGCGTCCTTGCCGGTGACCGGGCGATCGGACAGGTCGACGAGCAGCAGGTGGTCGTCGGTTCCTCCGGAGACCACCTTGTAGCCGCGCTCGACCAGCACCTTGGCCATCGCCCGCGCGTTGGCCAGCACCTGAGCTTGGTAGACCTTGAACTCGGGCTCCAGCGCTTCCTTGAGCGCCACCGCCTTGGCAGCGATGACGTGCATCAGCGGCCCGCCCTGCGTTCCGGGAAACACCGCAGAATTGAACTTCTTGTAGAAATCCGCCGGCTGCCCCTTGCCGAGGATGAGGCCGCCGCGCGGTCCGCGCAGCGTCTTGTGGGTGGTCGTGGTGACGATGTGCGCGTGCGGCAGCGGCGTGGCGTACAGGCCGGTGGCGATCAGCCCGGCCGGATGCGCCATGTCGACCCAGAACCACGCGCCGACTTCGTCGGCGATCGAACGCATGCGCGCCCAGTCGACGACGCGCGAGTACGCCGAGAAGCCGCCGATCAGGAGCTTCGGCTTCTCCTTGAGCGCCGTGGCGCGCATCTCGTCGTAGTCGATCAGCCCGGTCGCCAGATCCAGCCCGTAGGACACGACGCGATAGTTCTTGCCCGAGAAGTTCGCGGGATGACCGTGCGTCAGGTGCCCGCCGTGCGCCAGCCGCATGCCCATGATCGTGTCGCCGGGCTTCACGAGCGCCATGTACACGGCGGCGTTGGCCTGCGCGCCCGAATGCGGCTGGACGTTCGCGTAGTCGCAGCCGAACAGCTGCTTCGCGCGGTCGATCGCCAGCTGTTCGGCCACGTCGACGTACTGGCAGCCGCCGTAGTAGCGGTGCCCCGGATAGCCCTCCGCATACTTGTTCGTCAGCACCGAGCCCTGCGCAGCCATGACCGCCGGCGACGCGTAGTTCTCCGAGGCGATCAGCTCGATGTGGGTCTCCTGCCGCCGCTGCTCGGATTCGATGGCGGCCGCCAGCTCGGGGTCGGTCTGCGTTAGGCTTCTGGCTTGCGTCCACATGGTCGATACAATCTCCTGAAAGACATCTCACCGCATCGTGAAAGCGGTCCGGCATGCGGTGGAACGGGCGTGAGCCGCGATTCTACACAGCGCCTGCGATGGCGACCCGTGCGCCTCAGGCCTGGGCGGGCGCCGCCGAGCCGGCCTTCGCAGCCGCGGCGGTCGTGCGGATCGACAGCTCGCGCAGCTGGCGCGCATCGACGAGGCCGGGGGCGCCGGTCATCGGATCCTGCGCCGTCTGCGTCTTCGGGAAGGCAATGACTTCGCGGATCGACTCGGCGCCGACCATGAGCATGATGAGGCGATCGAGGCCGAGCGCCATGCCGCCATGCGGCGGCGCGCCGGCGCGCAGCGCGTCCAGCAGGAAGCCGAACTTCTCGCGCGCTTCCTCCACGCCGATGCCCAGCAGCCGGAACACGCCCTGCTGGATGTCCTCGTGATGGATACGGACGCTGCCGCCGCCGACCTCCACGCCGTTGAGCACGAGGTCGTAGCCGCTGGAACGGATTTTCGCCGGGTCCTGGTCCAGCTCCGCGGCATTGGCGACCCGCGGCTGTGTGAAGGGATGGTGCAGCGCCACCCAGCGATTCTCCTGCTCGTCGCGTTCGAACATGGGCCAGTCGATGACCCACAGCGCGCGCCACGGCTCGCCGCGCAGCAGCTTCAGGTCCTCGGCCAGCTTGAGGCGCAGCGCGCCGAGCGCATCGCTGACCACGCGCGCGCGGTCGGCGCCGAAGAACAGCAGGTCGCCGTCGGCCGCGCCGCAGCGCCCGAGGATCCCGTCAAGCGCCGCGTCGGAGAGATTCTTGACGATCGGCGACTGCAGGCCGGCTCGGCCGCGCGCCCGTTCGTTCACCTTGATCCAAGCCAGTCCGCGCGCGCCGAAGCGCGCGACGAACTCCGTGTAGCCGTCGATGACGCTGCGGCTGATCCTGCCGCCGCCCGGCACGCGCAGCACCGTCACGCGCGAACCGGCGTCCTTCGCCGGGGCCGCGAACACGCGGAACTCGCTGTCCGCCACCAGATCCTTGATGTCCACCAGCTCGAGCGGATTGCGCAGGTCCGGCTTGTCGGAGCCGAAGCGCGCCATCGCTTCGTCGTAGCCCATCCGCGGCAGCGGATCCGGCAGCTCCACCTGCATCACCTCGCGGAACAGCGTGCGGAACAGGCCTTCCATCACGTTCATGATGGCGTCCTGGTCGAGGAACGAGGTCTCCACGTCGAGCTGCGTGAACTCGGGCTGGCGGTCCGCGCGCAGGTCCTCGTCGCGGAAGCAGCGCGCGATCTGGTAGTAGCGATCCAGGCCGCCGATCATCAACAGCTGCTTGAAGAGCTGCGGCGACTGCGGGAGCGCGAAGAAGTGCCCGGCGCGCGTCCGGCTCGGTACCAAGTAGTCGCGCGCGCCTTCTGGCGTCGCACGCGTCAGGATCGGCGTCTCGACCTCGACGAAGCCGTTGGCATCCATGTAGCGGTGGATGTGCTGGATGACGCGGTGGCGGAAGCGCAGGTTGGCCTGCATCTGCGGGCGCCGCAGATCGATGTAGCGGTAGCGCAGGCGCGTGTCCTCGCCCACCCCCTCATCGTCCAGCTGGAAAGGCGGTGGCTCGGCGCGGTTGTGCAGCGTCAGGCGCTGCACCAGGACCTCCACTTCACCGGTCCGCATCTTCGGATTGACCGTACCTTCCGGCCGCGGCCGCACCAGACCTTCGACCTCGATCACATACTCGCTGCGCAGCCGCTCAGCGACGGCAAAGATGTCGGCGCGATCCGGATCGAAGACCACCTGCAGCAGGCCTTCGCGGTCGCGCAGATCGACAAAGATCACGCCGCCGTGATCACGCCGCCGGTGGACCCAGCCGCAGACCGTCACCTGCTTGCCGACCTCGGCGCTCGTCACGAGGCCGCAATAGTGAGTGCGCATCCGAGCCGCCGCTCTACGGAAATGGGGCGCTGATTCTACTGGCTTCCGGCCCGCGGGAACGGACCGGCGCCGTCAGGCGCTGACGGCGGGCGCGCTGCTCGTCTTGCCACCCGCGGCCTTGGCGGGCGGTGTCGTCTTCTTTGCCGGCTTGTCTTCCGCAGTCGCCTTCGCGTGCGAGCCGGTGGGCGCGCTGTCCACGACGTTGTGCCGGTTCGAGGACTTGAAGTCCGTCTCGTACCAACCCGTACCCTTCAGCCGGAACCCCGCCGCGGAGATCTCGCGATGCAACGTGTTCTTTCCGCAGTGAGGGCAACGCCTGGCTGGCGGGTCGGAGAGCTTCTCCAGGAGTTCGCACTGTTGCCCGCAGGCGCTACACAGGTACTCGTGAATCGGCATTTCCTACGCTCTATCTGGCCCGCCGCATACATGGGGCCTGGGGTCGGCATATCAAGGGCGCGGGTTGGCCGCGTGGCGTCGGCAGGCGCCACCGAGCGTCGCGGCGCCCGCCAAGGATGGGTGACACGACCGCCGGCTATTCTTCGCGCACCGCAAGCGGCACGCGAGCACACCCGAAAACCGGACGATGACAGCACTGGGGATGATCGACGCCGGCTTCCTGCTGGCCGAAACCGCGCGCCAGCCGATGCACGTGGGCGGGTTGACACTGCTCGATCCGCCGCGCGGCGTGTCCGCCCGGCGAGTCGCGGATGACGCGCTGGGGTCTCTGCTCGCGCATGCCGACGCCGCACCCCCGTTCAACCAGCGGGCGACCTGGCGCATGGGCCTGTGGCGGTGGGAGCCGGATCGCGACTTCGACATTGCCCGGCACGTGAGGCGCCTGACGCTGCCGTCACCGGGCACGGACGCGACGCTGCGCGCGACAGTCGCGCAGCTGCATGGCGAAGCCTTGGCACGCGACCACCCCTTGTGGCAGCTGTATGTGATCGACGGACTCGCGAGCGGCCAGCTCGCGGTCTACGGCAAGATCCACCACGCGCTGGCGGACGGCGTCACCGCGCTGCGCTGGTGGGCCCGCGCAACCAGCCGCCAGCCGACCGTCCAGCCGGCCCCGTTCTGGACGCGTGCGGTGCCGGCGCGGCCCGCTGCGCGCGGGGGTTGGAGCATGGCGGGCGCCGCCCTTCGCCCGTTTGCACGAAATGGTCGCCGTCGCCTGCTGATGGGCGCCGTGCGCTCGGTCGCGCACGTCGGCGCGGAAATGGCGCGGTCCTGGTACGCCCACGGCACCGACAACGACTACGTCTCCTTCTCGCAGGCGCCGCGCACGCTCTTCAATCGCCGCATCGGCGCCACCCGCAGCTTTGCCACCGCGAGCTTCGCACTCGCGGAGATGACGGCGGCCGCACGCCGCTGCGGCGTGACGCTCAACGACCTCGCGCTGGAGCTGTGCGCGGACGCCCTGCGCCATTACCTGATCGAGCGCGGCGAGCTGCCCGATGCCCCGCTGATCGCCATGGTGCCGCTGTCGCTGCGCGGCGCGGCCGCCACGCCGGGCAACCGGGTCGCCATGACGCTCGCCAACCTCGGCACGCACCTCGCGCGGCCCCGGAGCCGGCTCGAGGTCATCCACCGCAGCATGGCGGACGGCAAGCAGCGCGCGCGGCGGCTCTCCCCGGCCGAGCTGATGACCTACCTCGGAATGCAGATGTCGCCGCACGGCCTCAACCTGGCGCTGGGGCTCGACCCCGGCTGGCAGGCTTTCAACCTGATCGTCTCGAACGTCCCCGGGCCGCGCGGGCCGCGCTACTGGGGCGCCGCGCGCATCGCCGCGCAGTATCCGCTGTCGATCGTCATCGACGGCGCCGCGCTCAACATCACGCTGAACAGCTTCGGAGAACGGCTGGACTTCGGGCTGACGGCGTGTCCTGTCGTCGTGCCCGATCTCGACGCGCTCGCCGGACATATCCACGGCGCGCTCGATCCCTTCCGTTGACGTGCGTCGCCGTCTGCGCGACTAGTCCGCGCGGCTAGAACCAGCGGTGGTGCCGGAACCACAGGATCATGCCCACGGCCACTGCGAGCATCACGCCGAGCGCGTAGAAATAGCCGAAGCGCCAATGGAGCTCGGGCATGTTCCACGGGCTCTGCGTGTTGAAGTTCATGCCGTACAGGCCGGTGAGAAACATCAGCGGCAGAAAGATCGTGGCGATGATCGTCAGCGCCTTCATGATGTCGTTCATGCGCTGGTTCAGGCTCGACATGTAGGTGTCGAGCAGGCTCGAGGCCATCTCGCGATAGGTCTCGACGAAATCGATGATGATGACGCAGTGGTCGTAGCAGTCGCGCAGATAGGGGCGCGTGGCATCGTCGAGCAGACGCTGATCGTCGCGCATCAGGCGCGCCAGCACCTCGCGCTGCGGCCACCACGAGCGACGCATCAGCACCAGCTCGCGTTTGGCGTAGTGGATGCCGTTGCGCGACTCGCGGTCGGGATGGTCGAGCACGTCATCCTCCAGCGCTTCCAGCCGATCGCCGAGCGCCTCGAGCAGCGGGAAGCCCCGGTCGACGACGACGTCGAGCAGCGCATACAGCAGATAGTCGGCGCCACGTGACCGGATGGGCGTCATGCTGCGGATGCGTGCGCGCACCGGTTCGAACACGTCTTCCGGGCCTTCGTTGACGCTGACGACAAAATTGCTGCCGAGAAAGAAACTGACCTGGTCGGCGCAGAGCTCGCCGTCCGCGGCGCGGTGCACGAGGTCCACCACTACGAACTGCTGCGTCTCATATGCCTCGAGCTTGGGCCGCGTCTCGCGGTTCAGGACGTCCTCGAGCGCCAGAGGGTGCAGGCCGAAGGCCTGGCCCAGCGCCTGCAGCTGGGCACCGGTGGGCGGACCCTGCACGTGCACCCAGGTGACGTCTCCGCTGTCCTTCCCGGGCGCGACGCACTGCACGGGCGAAGCCGCCCGGATCTCGTCCACATCGCCACCCGCGGCGTAGCGCATGAACGACAGCCGCGCCGGCGCCGCTGCCGCGCCTTCGTCGACGACCGGAGTCGCCTGCAACCCGGGCGGCGCGCCGATACGGAAGCGGCCGACGCGCACCCGGGACCTGCGGTACCGCTTTTCCGCTTCGGGGTGGTCCTCTGCCATGCCGCGCACGCTAGCACGGTCGTCCGGCGCATCCCGAGGCCCTTGCCCGCTCGTCGGATGAGCGACGGACGCGCATGGCAGCAGCGTGGACGTGTCCAACGGGACCGCAATCGCCGGTGCGTGACGGCGGCGCAAGCGGGTGGACGCGCCTCTTCCCGGTTCGGCGATGCCGCGCCGATCCGCTGCGGCACCGTCTTGCCAGCGGCGTTCGCATCGAACGCGCCGGAACCCGCGTTGAACGCCGCCGGTCCCAAAGATGCATTGCGCGTCAGCGCCCGGCTATGTACCAGCCGCATACGGGACGCTGCCTGCGCCATCCAGATCCACTCGCGGAGGATTCGCGATGTACCCAGCGGATTTCACGATGCCCGGCCCTTTCTGGTTGACCACGCTCGTGACGCTGCTGGCGGCGGCGCTCATCGGCGGGCTGGTCTGGTGGCTGGCGTTCTTCGCGCTGGCACGCATCGCGCGCGGGCCGCTCGAGGTCGTCGATCGCGCCATGGTGAGGAATCTCCGCGCACCGTTCGCGATCGGGCTGCCGCTGTGCGGCGTCATCGCCGCGGCCCAGACGACGGTCACCGGCGTGTCGCTGCGGGCGCCGCTGACGCACGGCCTCGTCATCGCACTCGTTGCGGTCGCGGCGTGGATCGTCGTCCGATCGATCAACGCGGCCGGCGAGATCATGGTCGAACGCCATCCGGCGGACGTATCCGGGGACGTCCGCGCGCGCAAGATCGAAACCCAGTTCAAGGTGCTGCGCCGCATCTCGGCGATCCTGATCGGCATCCTCGCGGCGGGGACCATGCTGATCACGTTCCCGGAAGTCCGCGCGCTCGGCGCGACGCTGTTCGCCTCCGCCGGCGCCGCCGGCCTGATCCTCGGCCTTGCCGCGCGCCCGGTGTTTGCCAACCTCTTCGCCGGCATCCAGATCGCGCTGGCACAGCCGATCCGCATCGAGGACGTAGTCGTCGTCGAAGGGGAGTGGGGCAATATCGAGGAGATCAACGCCACCTACGTCGTGGTGCGGATCTGGGATCTGCGCCGCTTGATCGTGCCGATCTCCTACTTCATCCAGAACTCGTACACGAACTGGACCCGCACCACCGCCAACCTGATGGGAACGATCTACGTCTATGCCGATTACACCGTGCCGGTGCAGGCGCTGCGCGACGAGCTGCAGCGCTTCCTGAAGACCGACAAGACGTGGGACGGCCAGTACTGGGGGCTGCAGGTCACGCAGCTGCAGGAGCGCGTGGTGCAGCTGCGGGCGCTCGTCAGCGCGGCCAATTCCGGCGACCTGTGGAATATCCGCTGCGACGTCCGCGAAGCGTTGATGACCTTCCTGCAGCGCGAATATCCCGACTGCCTGCCGCGCACCCGCGTGCAGATGGAGGCGCCGGGAGCCGCGGTCCCTCCGTCGGACGACAACGCCGACGAGGGCGGAAGCAACGCGATCGACGCTGCGCCCGTGACGTCCCCTGCCGCCAACGGCGACTACGCATCGCCTTGATCGGCGACCTGCGTCCGCGATACGCCGCCTGATGCGGAACGCCGAGCGGTGCTAGCCTCGGCGCGCCTTGTCTCCACCCGAATCCACCTCGACATCGGTTGCCCGACGGCGCGCACGGTCGCCCGCGGCGACCAGAAAGCCCGCGCCGATGAACGACGCGCGGGGGACGCCGGGACAACAGGGCGCCCTGTGCCTGGCGCTGTTCGGCGCGGGGTACGCGGCCAACACCGTCTCCCCCGTGCTCGTCTACTACGCGGTGGCGGACCACCTGTCGACAACGATCCTGACGCTGTTCTTCACGGCCTACGCGGTGGGGCTGGCCATCGCGCTGGTGTTCGTCGGAACGCTTTCGGATCGCTTCGGACGCAAGCGCCTGTTCGCGCCGTCGGCCGCGGTGCTGGTCGTCGCGGTGATCGCGCTGCTGGCCGCCAGCCGCTGGGGCCCGCCGCTGATCCTGCTCGGCCGCCTGTTGCAGGGCCTGGCAGGCGGCGCGGTCTATGCGGTCGGAACCGTCTGGCTGCGCGAGCTCGCGGGCACCGCCCATGCAGGCGAGGCGGCCATGCGGGCCACCGCCAGCATGGCCTTCGGCTTCGGCGTCGGCCCCTTCGTCGGCGGTGTGCTGGTGCAGTGGCTGCCCGCCGTGCGCGTCCTCAC
Source organism: Nevskiaceae bacterium (assembly GCA_036379455.1). Taxonomy (GTDB): domain Bacteria; phylum Pseudomonadota; class Gammaproteobacteria; order Nevskiales; family Nevskiaceae; genus SCRT01. Next base: position 11,658 of record DASVGQ010000010.1, on the reverse strand, counting down.
GCTGCTGGTCGCGCTCGCCATGGTGCTGGGCACCACGTTCATCAGCCTGCGGCTGCCGGAGTCGCTCACGGCGCGCGGACGCGGAGGCGTCCGCATCGGCCTGCCGCACGGCACCGGGTGGGGCTTCCTCGTGTATCTCGCGCCCTGCGCGCTGCTGGTCTACACGTTCGTGATGCTGGCGATGATCGCCTTCCCGATCCAGCTCGACCACGCCGGATTCCGGCAGGTGTACTTCATCCAGGGCGTTAGCCTGCTGCTGGTGCTCGGCATGGCGACCGTGGCCACGCGCTGGGCGCGGCTGCTCGGCCCCGCAACCTCCGGCTGGCTCGCGGGCCTGTGCGGCGCGCTCGGCTGCGGGCTCGGCTGGCTCGTCGTACAGCCGGGAGGATGGCCGTGGATCCTGCCGGCGTCGGTGGCCATCGGCATCGGCAGCGGCCTGGCGATCACCGCCGGAGTCATCGTCTCCGACCGGCTGGCGCCGGTGGACGGGCGCGGCGCGTTGCTGTCCATGTTCTACATCGTGGCCTACGTCGGCTTCTCCAGCCCGACGATCCTGTCGCTCATGTTCGGCGCCAACACCATGGAGCGCGGCGGCACGATTCTCGCACTGGGCGGCGCAGCGCTCGTTCTCGCCGTCGTCCTCGCGCTGCCCGGACGAATGCTCGTTCGCCGACACCCCGCCGCCGCGCCCTGATCCTCTACTCAATCGCGCCCGCGCCGCACGACGCGGCGTGCGCGCGGCAGAACGGCGTGTCAGGCCTCGTCCTCGACACGGCTGTGCAGCACGCCGACGCCTTCGATTTCTACTTCGACCTTGTCGCCGGCCGCCATGAAGATCGGCGGTTTGCGGGCGAAGCCGACGCCGCTCGGGGTGCCCGAGACGATGACATCCCCCGGCTCCAGCGTCATGCCTTCGCTGAGCATGGCGATGAGCGTCGGCACGTCGAAGATGAGATCGGCGGTCGACGCGGACTGCATGACCTTGCCGTTGAGGCGCGTCTCAATGTGCAGGCCTTCACGCACGCTGCGCGGCAGCTCGTCGGGCGTGACGAGGTCGGGGCCGAAGGCGCCGGTGCGGTCGAAGTTCTTGCCCCACGTCCACTGCGAGGCGCGGAACTGGTAGTCGCGGATCGAGGCTTCGTTGAAGATCGAATAACCCGCCACGGCGTCGAGCGCCTTCGACGCCTCGACGTGCTTGGCGCGCTTGCCGATCACCACCACGAGCTCGCCCTCCCAGTCCAGCGCCTGCGACAGCCGCGGCCGGAGGATGACGCCGTTGTGCGCCGTCAGGGTGGTCGCCACGCGCAGGAAGAAGTCGGGGTACTTGGCCTCGCCGGTGTGATGGGCCTCGGCACGGTGCGCGCGGTAATTCAGGCCGACGCAGATGATCTTGCCCGGGTCCGGCAGCAGCGGCGCGTACTCCACCTTTTCCGCCTCGAGCGCGCGCGCCGCGCCTGCGCTCTTTCCGAGCGAGGACAGGCGTCCGTCGCGCAAGGCCTGCCGCAGGTCACCGGGCCCGAGGTCGACCGGCACGCCGGAGCGGTAGGTGCCCAGATGAACCGTGCCAGCCAGTCGATGGGAGAACACGCGCATGGGAAGACCTCACGATGGGTTTGGGCGTGCGGCTATTGTGCCTCGCCGCCCGCGCCCGGCAAGGCGGGCACGCCGTAGCACCGACGCGTCCCGGTCGACGCCCCCTCGCCCCCGGGCGTACCGTATCCAGTGCGATTGCGCTGCAGAGGAACCGGTACGTCACCATGAATGAACAGCCCGTTGGACCACACGTATCGACTCGTTTTGCGTTCTCGCCATGGAGCGTGTGGAAGTCGGCGGCGGACTACGCGATCGACGCGTGGCAGCGCTCGATTCTCTATGCGGACGTGCGTCGGCAGCGCGGCAACCAGTACCGCGAGCACCTCGCTGAGGCCATCCCGAACGTGCTGGACTTCCCCGCTGAACTCGTGATGTCCGGGCTCGACCTGCCGCGTCCCGTGAACTATGGGCTGGTGCGCATCCTGCCGTCAGCAGACACGCCGATCGACCCCACCAAGCGACCCTTCATCATCGTCGACCCACGCGCCGGACACGGGCCCGGCATCGGCGGCTTCAAGGCGGACAGCGAGGTGGGCGCCGCGCTCAAGGCGGGCCATCCCTGCTACTTCGTCGGCTTCCTGCCGGAGCCCGTCCCCGGCCAGACGGTCGAGGACGTGATGCGCGCCGAGGCGGCCTTCGTCCGCAAGGTCGGCGAATCGCACCCGCAGAGCTGGGGCAAGCCGGCGGTGATCGGCAACTGCCAGGCCGGCTGGCAGGTGCTGATGACGGCCGCCGTATGGCCCGAGCTGTTCGGGCCGATCATGGTCGCCGGCGCGCCGGTGTCCTACTGGGCCGGCCACAACCCGATGCGCTACACGGGTGGAATGCTCGGCGGCAGCTGGCTGACGGCGCTCACCAGCGATGTCGGCGGCGGACGCTTCGACGGCGCCTGGCTGGTGCAGAACTTCGAGAACCTGAATCCCGCAAATACCTTGTGGGCCAAGCAGTACAAGCTCTACTCGGAGGTCGACACCGAAGGCCCGCGCTATCTGGGCTTCGAGAAGTACTGGGGCGGGCATGTCTTCCTCGGTGGCGAGGAGATGCAGTACATCGTCGACAACCTGTTCATCGGCAACCGCCTCGCGACCGCCGAGCTGAGCACCTCGGAAGGGGTCCGCATCGACCTGCGCAACATCCGCTCGCCGATCATCGTGTTCTGCTCCTGGGGCGACAACATCACGCCACCGCCGCAGGCGCTGGGCTGGATCACGGACCTGTACCGCGGCGATGACGACATCGCGGCCCACGACCAGACCATCGTCTTCGCCACGCACGACCGCATCGGCCACCTCGGGATCTTCGTGTCCGGCAGCGTCGGACGGAAGGAGCACCGCGAGTTCACCGCCAACATCGACATCATCGACCTGCTGCCGCCCGGCATCTATCACGCGCAGATCGAGGAGCATCCCGAAGGCGTGCCGGCGCGCGAGCTCATCGACGGGCGCTACCTGATGACCATCCGCCACAGCGACGTGAAGGAGGTCGCGGACATCATCCGCCGCGACCCCGCGGCCGAGCGGCGTTTCAACGCGGCGGCGCGCGTATCGGACATCAACCTCGCGTGGTACCGGAACACCTGGCAGCCGTGGGTGCGCGCCTGCACGAACGCCGCGACCACGCGCTGGCTGCAGGTCCTGCAGCCGGTGCGCCTCGGCTTCGAGCTCTGGTCCGACTCACAGCCGTTGGCTGCGCCGGTCGCCGAAGCGGCGCAGACCGTGCGGCGGTTCCGGCGGCCGGTGGCCGCCGACAACCCGTTCTGGCAGGCGCAGACGGCGATGTCGCAGAGCATCGTCAGCGCGCTGGACGCGTGGCGCGACTGGCGCGACGATGCGACGGCTTGGGCCTTCCGTTCTTTCTACGGCTCGCCGTTCATCCAGGCGCTCGCCGGTCAGGCCAGCGGCAGCCGCGACGCGCCGCGACCGCATCCCGGAGAATCTCCCGAGCATCGCCAGTACATGCAGCGCAAGCTTGCGGAGCTGGATGCCAGCATCGGACAAGGCGGGCTGTATGAAGCGGTGTTGCGGGCGTTGTTCTACGTCCTGCAGGCGCGCGGCGAGCTCGACGGGAGGCACTTTCGCCACGTCTGGCACATCCTGCACGCGCGGGTCGGCGCCACGCTCCCGGCAGAAGCGCCGTTTCGCGAGCTGGTGCGCAACCAGGCGCTGCTCGTCCAGCGCAAGCCGGACGCGGCGCTCGCCGCCATTCCCGCGCTCCTGCGTGACGCGTCGGCGGCCGATGCGCAGTGGGCGGTGGGCGCCATCGATGAGCTGGCGACGCGCTGCGGGGATCTCTCGGAGGAAGAGCAGGCGCGCAGGCAAAAGGTGGTCGCGCTGTTCAACAAGGCCGCAGGCATCTCGCGCGCGTCATCCTCGGGCGCCAAGCCGACGCGCGCGCGCAAGGCAACTGCCGCGCGCTGACCTTCCTTTCGGTAGCCGCGCCATGCGGCAGCAGGCGCCGCAGGCGCGCGCCGCCGCTTCGTTCAACCGAACAGGTTGACGATGTCGTTGTAGACGACGAAGACCATCAGCAGCATCAGCGCCGAGACGCCGAAACGCAGGCCGATCTCCTGCAGGCGCTGCGACAGCGGCCGGCCGCGGACCGCCTCGATCCCCATGTACAGCAGGTGTCCGCCGTCCAGGGCGGGAATCGGGAACAGGTTCAGCACGCCCAGATTCACGCTGACGAAGGCGAGGAAGGTCATGAAATCCGTGATCCCCGCGTGTGCCGCCTCGCCGGCGACCTTGGCGATGACGATCGGCCCGCCGAGGTTGCGTGGTGAAATACTGCCGGTGACGACCCGGTAGACGGACTGCAGTGTCACCACCGTCATGCCCCAGGTCTGTCCGAGCGCATCCGGAACCGCGGCGAGCACGCCCTTGCGCTCCACCATCTGCATCGAGGTGAACAGGTCGGCCGGCGGCGTCACGCCCGCGCCCATGACCCCGACCTTCCTGCCGTCACGGTCGGTGTCGCCGATCGTCAACGTAAGCGGTACGTCCTTCCCCACACGTTCGACCACCACGTGCACCGTGTTGCCCGGGTGGGTCTGCACGTAGGCCACCCACTGTTGCCAGGAGTGGATCGCGGTGCCGTCGTAGGACACGAGGCGGTCGCCGTCACGAAAACCCGCGCGCTGCGCGGGCGAGGCGGCGACAATCTGCGTCAACACAGGCGGGATCGGCGGCAGGTAGGGCTCCAGCCCGATGTCGCTGATCAGCGTGTTCGGCGTGATCTTCAGGCCTTTCATCGGCATCACGATGTCGCGCGTCCCACCGTTCGGAAGCCGGACGCGCAGGTTCATGGGCTCTTCGCTCAGCGCGTGGCGCAGCATGGCGGTGCGGACGTCCTGCCAACTGCTCACCGCAGCGCCGTTGATGGACAGCACCCGCTCGCCGTTGACGAAGCCCGCGCGCGCCGCAATGGACGCCGGCGGCGGCGTGCCGATCACCGGCTGCAGTCCCGGCACGCCGACGACCGCGACGATCCAGTACAGGACGATGGCGAGAATGAAGTTGGAGAACGGCCCGGCAAAGACGATGAGCGCCCGCTTCCACAGCTTCTGGCGGTTGAAGGCGCGCGGCAGGTCCTCGTCCGCCACCTCGCCTTCGCGCTCGTCGGCCATCTTGACGTAGCCGCCGAGCGGGATCCACGCGATGGCGTATTCCACCCCGTCGCGCCCGACGTGACGCCACAATGGCTTGCCGAAGCCGACCGAGAAGCGCAGCACCTTGACGCCGAGCCGCCGGGCCACCCAGAAATGGCCGTACTCGTGGAAGGTCACGAGCACCGCGATGGCGATGACAAACCCGAGGATCGACCACTCGACGCTATCCACTGCCCACCACTCCATCCATCAGGACACGATCATGCCGACATTGTGCACTCGCACACAGTGGCGATACAGGATGCAGGCCGTCGCCCGGAACAAGGCAACGACACGCCGCGAGGAGAAATCCCGGCAGCCGGCGCGCGCCGCCCCTCCCAGCAGAAACCGATCATCGCTGCACCGAGCCTCCAGCGTGCTGCAACATCCGTGCCGCGTGACGACGGCCGGGCGCGTCTCGCGGCGCAAAACGCCACGTGGCGCCATCCAACGTTGCCGCAGCCCAGGTGGTCGCCGGGCAGGACTTGATCCCGCCGCGGATGACAGCCACCGCACGCGCGTTGCCGAGATGGACTAACCAGCACGCAAGGCGAGCAGCTGCGCCGTCACCGGTCCCGGTGCGGACCCTCATCTTTCCGATGCAGGCCGGCCCCAGCGCCCACCTGCGGCGTAGAAGTGGTGTACGGGCCCGTGTCCGTGGCCGACCTGCAGACAGTCTGCTGCCGCCAGCGCGCCCGACAGCCAGCGCTTCGCCTCCGCGACGGCTGCTGGCCACGACGTGGCCTGCGGCCGCAGAGCGGCGATCGCCGACGACAGCGTGCAACCCGTACCGTGCGTGTTCTTCGTGTGCACGAAGGGCGCGGAGATGCGCTCCAGATGATCCTCGCAGGCCAGCACATCGACGCTGTCGGCGTGGCCCTCCAGGTGCCCACCCTTGAGCAGCGCGCGCTGCGCGCCGGAGGCGACCAGCGCCCGCGCCTGCACTTCCATGTCCTCGACGGTTCGCGCGGGAGACGTGTCGAGGAGCACCGCCGCTTCGGCGAGATTCGGCGTGATCAGGCTGGCCTTCGGAATCAGGCGCCGCATTGCATCGATCGCGTCCGCGTCGAGCAGCCGGTCGCCGCTGGTCGCGACCATCACCGGGTCCAGCACCACGCAGGAACAGCGCTGCTCGTCGAGGCAGCGGCCCACGGCTTCGATGATCTCCGCATTGGCGAGCATGCCGATCTTGATCGCGTCAACGCGGATGTCCGACACGACCGAGCGCCACTGCTCGACGACGAACGCCGCCGGGATCTGCAGCACGCCCTGCACGCCGACCGTGTTCTCCGCCACGACCGCGGTGATCACCGTCGCGCCGTAGGCGCCGAGCGCGGAGAAGGTCTTCAGATCCGCCTGGATGCCCGCGCCGCCTACCGGATCGCTGCCGGCAATAGACAGCGCCACGGGAATCTGCTTCATGCCGCATCCTCCCAGGCGCGCCGCAGGCCGCGGACCGCGGACGCAACGTCCGGCTGTCCGCAGATCGCGCTGACCACCGCCACGCCCGCCGCGCCTGCTCGCCGCAGCTGCGCAACGCGCAGCGCGCCAATGCCGCCGATCGCCACGCACGGAAGCGCGGTGGCCCGCGCCATCTCGCGGAATCCCTCCACGCCGCAGGGAAGCGCCGCGTCCGCTTTCGTCGCCTGGGGCCAGATCGGGCCGATGCCCAGATAGTCGACCGTGCCCGGCGGCAGGGAGTCGGCCGCCGCCACCTGCGCCGGCGTCTGCGCCGACAGGCCGAGCCAGAGCTCCGGCCCGAGAACCTGCCGCGCCGTCGCCACGTCCATGTCGTCCTGCCCGACGTGCGCGCCGGCCGCACCGATCGCCTTGACGAGCGAGACGCGGTCGTCCACGAACAGCGGCACGCCGCTTCCACGCAATGCGGTGCAAAGCGCCCGGCCGAGCGTCACGAAGTCCGCATCGGTGCAACGCTTGTCGCGCAGCTGCGCCGCCGTCACGCCCGCGGCGGCCGCCTCGGCCGCCGTCGCGACCACTCCCTGCTGGCCGCACAGGCGGCTGTCTGTCACGAGGTACAGCCGCAGGTCCGGCGCAGGTCGACGCAGCGCACTCAAGGCGGCAGTTCCTCGCTCGCGATGCGTACGCCCGCGGCGAGCGCTTCCGGAGTCATGGCCGCCAGCTCGTCGATCAACGCAACGGCAAAGCTGCCCGGGCCACCAGAGCGGGCGACGGCCCGGTCGGCGGCCACCGTCAGCACCGCGGTCGCGCACGCGGCCGCCAGCAGGGCGTCGTCGTCCGTCACCGCCGCAAAGCCCGCCATCATGGCGCCGAGCGCGCAGCCTGTTCCGATGACGCGCGTGAGCCACGCATGGCCATTCGACAGGCGTACGACGCGCCGGCCGTCCGTGAGATGGTCCACGGCCCCGCTCACGGCCACCGCCGTCGCCTGCGCGCGTGCCAGGGAAACGGCGGCGTCCAGCGCTCGTTCCGCCGGCGCGGTGGCCTCCACGCCCCGCCCCCCGCTGCCTCCAGCCAACGCCATGATCTCCGAGGCGTTGCCGCGCACGATCGCCGGCCCGCGCACCACGAAGCCCTGTGCCAGGCTCGTGCGCCACGCCAGCGGGCCGACCGCGACCGGATCAAGCACCCACGGCTTCCCCGCGGCGCGTGCCCCGGCAATGACCAGGGCCATGGCCTCCGCGGTATCCGCCTGAGGTGTCCCGAGGTTGACCAGCACGCCGTCCGCGATCCGCGCGAAGCCACCCGCCTCCCGCGGGTTGTCCACCATGGCCGGGCTCGCGCCAAGGGCGCACAGGACGTTCGCCGTGAAATTCGCGACCACCGTGTTGGTCAGGCATTGCACCAGCGGCGAGCGACGGCGGAAGGCCTCGAACGTGGTCGCGAGTCGCGGCGCGTTGATCGGCTGCAAAGCTGCGGTCATGGACGACGTCCCTCCGCTAGTGCGAACTAGGTCAGGTTCGACGGGTCTGGTCTCAGCCTGCGCACCCGCAGGCACCCCGCGTCTGTTCACCGACTATAGCGTCGCGCTCGGCGCGCCGGAAGCTGCCGGCTGCTCCGTTCCCTTTCCCCTGGGCGCCAACGCTCGGCGCGCCATCGCGTGCGCCGCCATCGGTCAACCGGTATTGCGCCGTTCCCACGAACGCGACATACACGCCATACGACGGTCGGCGATCCGCCCCGCCTGGAGGCCTCGCGTTCCGCTGAACGCGGCGCTACGCGCTGCCTGCGCTCAGAGACCGAGCCGCGCACGTCAGCAACGGCGTGGCGCCGTCAGGGCACAAGCAGGCGATGGCCGTCCTGCGGCGGCGCCTGGGCAACGCGCTCAACGACGTGGTGCGTGCTCGCGTCGTCCCGCGCAGCATCCGGCGCGAACGCCGGCGGCACACCTACGCCCTCGGCCGCGTCGGCATTGCCTTCATCGCGCGCCTTGTCGTGGCCGCGTGCTGAGAAATTCTCGGAGCGCGTCAACGGGGCCGTGCTATTCGCATGCCGGTGACTCGCCGCGGCGAGGCTGTGCGAGAGCGTGCTCACGCTGCGCTCAAGGCGCCACCCCGCCACCGTGTTCACGAGCATGGGTGCCGCCACCGCAAGCAGCGCCACAGCCGCCACGGTCCCCACCGCGACCTCTGCGAGCGTGACTCCCAGATCGGCGCGGTTGTGCGTCGCTCTGATCCACGACCAAGCCTTCTGCCAGCTCATCCGGCGGCCCCCCCTTCTGCGGCTCCCTGCTGTTGTAAGTCAGGAGCCGCGCCTCCCGGCCCGTCGGACGGTTGACCGGGCTTATCCGCCCGTCGGACGGCGATGTCACCCGCGCCGGAGGATCTTTCCTGCCGTTCGCGCAGAAGCCGGCCGCTCCCACTGCCGCGCGACCCGCCGCCACCGCCGGCAACGTAAACCGGCATCGACGACCTGAAGCGCGTCGGCGGGCGCAAAGAGGATGGCCGCGGACAAACGGTCGGACGGCGTGACGCTGGCCACAATGATGGCCGACGCGAGAGGGCGAATTCCGCATCGTCGGATGCTTACGCCGGGACCGCATGAGCGCGTGCTTTTCTGCGTTGCATTCACGCCATGCGGAGCTGCGCAATCCGCGTTTGACACGAGGCGATCGGATGTCTATATTGCAATGCAGAAGTTGGTGCCGGCGCGACGAACCGCTGCCCCATCGCTTCGCAGGTCTCCTCCAGAAAGGCATCATGCCTTTCGACGCTTGACCCCTCCGCAAGGAGGGGTTTTCTTTTGCCCGAAGAAAGCAGCGCGACTTCAGGCTCGCACCGTCCGGGACTTCCAGACGGTACCAGCCTCTCCTCCACCGGAGGCTGTCCCGCCACCCACGGCGCGCGCAACCCCCGCCCCGAGTGCACGTTCACCGGGCGGCAGGCGCACGGCCATCGGCGATAACGAGGCAAGATGGGCGCCGCACTTGGCACCCGCGCAACGCGTGCCACTCTCGAACCATGAAAAAAGGGAGCGCCATTGATGACGGAATCCATCGCGTGCACGTGGAACCGTATCGCGCGCCCCGTTCGCGTTCGCCGGCGCACCACGATTGTCTTGATGGGCGCCGTGATGCTGCTTGGCGGCTGCAGCGCCTTGCGAACGCGGGCGCCGGCACCGAGCGGCATTTCCGCCGGATTTGAACAGACTGGAGAAGCCTCCTGGTACGGCGCCCAGCGCCAGGGCCGTCTGACGGCCAGCGGCCAACCTTATGACATGTACAAGCTGACGGCGGCGAGCATGACCCTTCCACTGATGAGCCGCGCCCGTGTCACCAATCTGGATGATGGCCGATCGGTCGTCGTCCTCATCAACGACCGCGGACCGAACGCGGCAGGGCGCATCATCGACCTCTCCTACGCCGCGGCTCAGGCGATCGGCATGGTCCAGCGCGGCGTTGCACGCGTGCGCGTGACGGTCCTGAGCGTTCCCGGATGACTTGGCCGCTCCGCGTCTCGACGCGGCCTCTGAAGCCGCGGCCACGTCGTTGCGCCGCGCGAGCGACGCGCGTCGAATCAGCCCGCCGCGGACGCCGACCGCCGCGACCCGTTCGCCGTCACTGCCAGCGGGACCGCGGCATCCGCCGGGATCAGCGGCCAGTTCCGCGCATCTGCAAGCTCGTAGTGCCACCATTCGGTGGGCAGCTCTACCAACCCCGCATGCAGCATGATGCCGAGCAGCACATCGCGATTGCGCTCCACCGCCTGGGACAGATCCCGACGGTCATGGTGGGACTGCTCGCACATCGCGTCGAAACCGGTTCCCATGTCGAGCAGACGGCCGTCCTCGCCCGCAAGCCCTACGTCAGCTGCGGCGCCGCGCGTGTGATTGGACCCCACCGCGGGATCCGCCACGTAGCGATCGTCCGGCAGACGATTCCAGAACACGCGTTGCACGGCCTCCGGGCGATAGGCGTCGAACACGACCAGGACGAGTCCCGCCCGACGCGCTCCTGCAGCTGCACGCCGCACGCGTGCGGCCGCCTCGGGCCGCAACACGCAGCGCGCGGACGGCGCATACAGGGCACGCCCCATCCAGTTGCGCGAAGTCGCGTAGGCGAGCCGGATTCGCAGGCCATCGGCCTCGCTCAGCGCAACCAACGACTCCATGCATCGAGCTCCTGCAGAGAATCCGTCGACGCCGAACACGATATGACCTCATACGTGCACCAGCAATCGTGAGGAGCCGCGTGCACCAAGGTCCGCGCCGTCCCCACGGAGCCTGCTGATCATTTGGAGCAAGCGCAGCCGGAAGGATCCTTCACCCGCCGCGTGTCGCGGAGGGCAGCACCGTGACGCGCACGACGGCGCGCCCGTTCTGCAGCATGCCGATGCCACGTGCCGCGCGATACGAGACATCGATGATGCCCCGCGCCTGTGGCGTCGCGCGATCCGTGACCAGCACGATTTCGGATTGCCCGTTGCGCAGGTTCGTGGCCTTGACGCGCGTGAGAAGCGGCGAATCCCGCCTCGTCGCGGTGGGGACCTGCACATCAAAACGTCTGCCGCTCGCCGTCACCCGGCCCTGGAATCTCTTCCCGTACCACGAGGCGTAGCCCACCTGCCGGAAGCCTTGGTAGACGCAGCAGCTCGAAGCCGCAGCAACGGGAAACATGACGGATGGAAGCCTTCTGATGACGACCGCAGGGGCGGCTCGCGGATTACAGCGCGCCCGCGGTGAACCGGTGCTGAACACCTGCATGCACACGGCATGCGGCGCCCGGCCCCTCGCCCTGCCAGCGTCGCTCCAGTGCGCGCAAGGCCGAGCTGGCGGCTACCGCTCCCGTCGCATTCGGCTCTAGAGTAAGCGGCCTGCCACGCATTCAGTGCGTATTTCACGCGATCGTAGCCGGTGATTTCAGGGGATCGTAGTCGGGGTTTCAGAGGAACGTAGCCGACGTTTCAACCGATCGTAGTCGGCGTTTCATTCTGATCGTGGTCGAT
>DASVGQ010000009.1:0-19091 GCA_036379455.1 Nevskiaceae bacterium | reverse complement strand
CCTTGGCCTTCGATACCTGGTACCGGTGGAAGGACATCCTCGACCTCGCCCATCTTGTGCTGGTCGGGCGACCGACGGTGCACGGCAGCGGCTCGCAGGCGCTGAGACAGCTATTCGAAGGCCGCAAGGCGGCGTCTGCCGGCGCGCTGCACGACCGGCCCGCCGGCCTGTGGCACGCGCTGGAGATACCGCCGCTGGCCATTTCCTCCACCCGCATTCGCGAACGACTCGCGGCCGGCCGCTCGCTCCGCGGGCTGGTCCCGCTGCCGGTACTCCAAGATTTCACTCCCGAAGACATCCGCCTGCTCATTCATGACGAAGAACCCCGACATTGATCCGGTTGAAGAACGCGCACGGCTTGCGCGCACCGCGCTGGAGGAGCTCAAGGCGCAGGACGTCCGCGAGATCGACGTCCGCCGCCTGACGCCGATTGCCGACACCATGCTGATCTGCACCGGCACGTCGAATCGCCACGTGCGGGCGCTGGCGCGAGCGGTGATCGACAAGCTGCGCGCCCACGGCGTGCGGCCGCGCGGCATCGAGGGGCTGACGGAGGGCGAATGGGTGCTGGTGGACCTCGACAGCGTGATCGTCCACGTCATGCAGGCGCAGACGCGGGCCTTCTACCAGCTGGAAAAGCTGTGGGACTTGCCCGCGATTTCCGATGCTGCCCACGCGCAGTGACGCGTGCATCTGCGGGTCGTTGCGGTAGGAACCCGACAGCCGGCCTGGATACAGGCCGGAACGGTCGACTATCTGCGGCGGCTGCCGAAGGAGTGGAAGGCAGAGCTCGTCGAGGTGCCCGCCGCGGCGCGTGGCGCGCACGCGGATGTGCCGCGCTGCCGGGCGGCGGAAGCGGAGCGCATCCTGCGCGCGGCCCGCGGCGCGCGCCTGATCGCGCTGGATGAACACGGCGCCGAGCACACAAGCGCGCAGTGGGCGGCCGAGTTGCGCGGGTGGCTGCGGGATGGCCGGGATGTTGCCATGGCCATCGGCGGCCCTGACGGCCATGGCCCGGAGCTGCTCGAGACAGCGGAGGAGCGATGGTCGCTGTCGCGGCTGACGCTGCCGCACGGGCTGGCCCGCGTGCTACTTCTGGAGCAGCTCTATCGCGCTTGGTCGATCACCGCGAATCGACCATATCACCGGGCTTGAGGCCGCGGCCGGCGGGCTCAGCTTCCCTGGATCAAGGTGCCGATGCCGGCGTCCGTGAACAGTTCCAGCAGGACCGCGTGCTCGGTGCGTCCGTCGATGATGACCGCCGAGCCCACGCCGTCGCGTACGGCTTCCAGCGCGCAGTGGATCTTGGGCAGCATGCCGCCGGCGATGGTGCCGTCGGCGATCAGCGCCTCCACCTGGACGTCGGACAGGCCCGTGAGGATGTTGCCGTCCGCGTCGAGCACGCCGCGCACGTTGGTCAGCAGCACAAGCTTTTCCGCCTTCAAGACGGATGCGAGGCGGCCGGCAACGAGGTCCGCGTTGATGTTGTAGGTGGCGCCGTCGTCGCCGACGCCGATCGGGGCAATCACCGGAATGAAGTCGTCGCTGTCGAGCACGCCGATGAGCCGCGGGTCGATCGACGCGACTTCGCCGACGTAGCCGAGATCCACGTCCTCGCCACCCTTTTGCAGGCGCATCCTGCGCGCGTGCACCAGCTGCCCGTCCTTGCCCGACAGTCCGACCGCACGGCCGCCCTGCTGGTTGATGAGGTCGACGATCTCCTTGTTGATGAGACCGCCGAGCACCATCTGCACCGCGTCCATGGTGTCCGCGTCCGTGACCCGCAGGCCGTCGACGAAGCGCGATTCCTTGCCGAGGCGCACGAGCAGTTCGCCGATCTGCGGCCCGCCGCCGTGCACCACCACCGGCTTCATGCCGACCGCCTTCATGAGCGCCACGTCGCCGGCGAACAGCCGCTTCAGCCGCGGGTCGGTCATCGCGTTGCCGCCATACTTGATGACGACGGTGCGCCCGGCGAAACGGTGGATGTACGGCAGGGCTTCGGTCAGGATGCGGGCCACGTCCATCGCGTGGGCGGCGTTCATGGGCATGTCGAAAGGCTTCCCCGTGGATGGTTGCTCAGCGGCGGCCGGTGTGCCCGAAGCCGCCGCTGCCACGCGTTGACGCGACGAAGCCTTCGACCGCCTCGAACTGCGCCTGCACCACCGGCACGATGACAAGCTGCGCGATGCGCTCGCCCGGCCGCAGCGTGAAGGCCTCGTGGCCGCGGTTCCAGCAGCTGACGAGCAGCTGGCCCTGGTAGTCGGAGTCGATCAGCCCGACGAGGTTGCCGAGCACAATCCCGTGGCGGTGCCCGAGCCCCGAGCGCGGCAGGACCATGCCGGCGTAGCCCGGATCCGCGATATGGATGGCGATGCCGGTGGGGATGAGCTCGCAGGCGCCGGGCGCGAGCGCGAGCGGTGCGTCCAGGCAGGCGCACAGGTCCAGTCCCGCGCTGCCGGAGGTTGCGTAGGACGGCGCGGGAAATTCGCGTCCAATGCGCGGATCCAGCACCCGATAGGGAATCTTCATGCGCGCGTGGCTCCGGCGTCCGGGTCCCGGTCGCGGAGCCGGTCCGCGATCACTTCCACCAACGCTTGTGCCAGCGTGGCCTTGTCCGCATGCGGCAGGCGCCGTTCGCCGCCCTGCCAGTACAGGCTGAGCTCGTTGTCGTCGCGGCCGAAGGCGCGGTCGTGGTCGACCGGGTTGGCGGCGATCAGGTCCAGTTTCTTGGCGCGGAGCTTGCTGCGCGCGTTGTCGGCAAGGCGATCCGTTTCGGCGGCAAAGCCGACGATGAAGAGCTCCGGATGCAGGCGACGGACTTCCGTGAGGATGTCCGGGTTGCGGACGAGCTCCAGCGTGAGCGCGTCGGCCGTCTTCTTGATCTTCTGCGCGGCGGCTTGCGCCGGCCGGTAGTCGGCGACGGCGGCTGCACCGACCAGCAGGTCTGCGGGTCCGCGCGTGCATGCGTCCAGCGTGGCTTCGAGCATCTGCTGGGCGGTGATCACATCGATGCGGTCGACGCCGCGCGGCGCGGGCAGATCCACGGGCCCTGCCACCAGGGTGACGCGGGCGCCGGCCCGCGCGAGCGCCTGCGCCACGGCGAAGCCCTGGCGCCCCGAGGAGCGGTTCGACAGATAGCGCACCGGGTCCAGCGCCTCGCGCGTCGGCCCGGCGGTGACGACCGCCCGGCGGCCGCTCAGCGTGACGCCGGGCGCCTGCAGCAACCGTGCGGCGATGTCCTCGGGTTCAAGCATGCGTCCGGCGCCGACCTCGCCGCAGGCCTGCGCGCCGCTGGCGGGTCCGAGAATCGTCGCGCCGCGCGCCTCGAGCAGGCGCACGTTTGCCTGCGTCGCCGGATGGTTCCACATCAGACGGTTCATCGCCGGGGCCACCCACAGCGGGCGGTCGCTGGCGAGGCACAGCGTCGATGCGAGATCGTCCGCGCGGCCGTGCGCCAGCCGCGCGATGAAGTCGGCGGTGGCCGGCGCGACCACCACCGCGTCGGCCCAGCGCGCGAGCTCGATGTGCCCCATGGCCGCCTCGGCGTGCGCGTCCCACAGGTCGCTCCGCACCGGCCGCGTGGAGAGTGCCTGGAAGGTGGCGTCGCCGACGAAGTGCCTGACGCCAGCCGTGGTGACGACCTGGATCTCCCGACCCGCCTTTGCCAGCAGGCGTACCACCAGCGCGGCCTTGTAGGCGGCAATGCCGGCGGTAACGATCAGCAGGATGCGCTGTGGCACCGCGTTTGCTGGATGGAGGCCTTCCATCGCGCGATTGTACCGGTAGCATGGCGCGGGGCGGCCGGCGGCAGCTGGCCCTTGGGGGAGAGGACATGGCGATCAGGGACTGGCCTGCGCAGGACCGGCCGCGCGAGAAGCTGCTGGCGCGGGGGCCGGCGGCGCTGACGGACGCCGAGCTGCTGGCGATCTTTCTGCGGACGGGCGTGGCCGGGCGCAGCGCCGTTGATCTCGGGCGAGACCTGGTGAGCCGCTTTGGCGGGCTGCGCGGGTTGCTTTCCGCCACGCGCGAGGCCTTCTGTGCGGCGGAAGGACTGGGCCCGGCGAAATACGCCCAGCTGCAGGCGGTGCTGGAAATGGCCCGGCGACACCTCAGGGAGAGCCTGCCCTCGCGCCTGCCGCTGCGCGATCCGGCGGCCGTGCGGCAGTTCCTGAGTTCTCAGCTGCGCGACCTGCCGCACGAAGTGTTCGCCGGCCTGTTCCTCGACAACCGCCATCGCGTGATGAGCTTCGAGACGCTCGCGGAAGGCACGCTCAACGCGGCAAGCGTCTATCCGCGCGAAGTCCTCAAGCGTGCGTTGGCGATCAACGCGGGAGCCGTCATCTTTGCCCACAACCACCCGTCGGGGGTTGCAGAACCCTCCGGCGCGGATCGCAGCCTGACCGAGCGCCTCAAGCAGGCGCTGGCGCTCGTGGACATCACCGTCCTGGATCACTTCGTCGTCGGCGACGGAGCGGTCACCTCCTTTGCGGAGCGCGGCTGGCTCTGATCGACCCTTCGAGCGCGGCAGAGCATCCGGCCGGACGGCGGGCCGTGCCGGTCAGGGGGCGGGTGGATCGGTCCACTGCCAGTAACATGCGGGAAGTCTCGATGTCATTGGTGTCCGCATGCCTGGTCCGTTCCGCTGGTGCCCCTGTTGTGCTGCGCCGCTGGCGCTGGTGGAACATGACGGCGTGCCGCGCCTGGCCTGCACGCGCTGCGATTTCGTGCGCTGGGAGAATCCCACGCCGGTCGTGGCGGCCATCGTCGAGCACGAGGGCTGCATCGTTCTCGGCCGCAACGCGCTGTGGCCGGCCGGCATGTTCGCGCTCATCACCGGCTTCATGGAGAAGTTCGACGCCAGCCCGCGAGAGGCGGCGCTGCGCGAAGTGAAGGAGGAGCTGGATCTCGACGGCGAGATCGCCGGCTTCGTCGGGCACTACCGCTTCGAGCGCATGAACCAACTCATCATCGCGTTCCATGTGCGGGCGCACGGCCGGATCCGGCTCGATCCGGAGCTCGTCGAGTATCGCCGCTGTGCCCCCGAGGCCCTGCGACCCTGGCCCGGCGCAACCGGCAGCGCCTTGCGCGACTGGATGCTGGCGCGCGGCCTGGCGCCGCTGCCCTACATTCCCGAAGCGCTGCGGCTCATCGACGGCTATCGCTATCTCGGCGCGCGCGTGTCGGCTGGCGGGCGCCCGCGCCCGCTGCAGTTCAAGGCGCTGGCGATGGCCCGCGTCCAGGACGTCGTGGCGCTGGCGCCTGCCGATGACGAGGAACGGCGCCTGGTGGAGGCCAACGGCATGCGCTACCACGCCGTGCCGGTAGTCGGATCGCAGGTCCCCGCCGTGGCCCAGCTGGCGGCGCTGCGCGGCGTCCTGACGGAGCTGCAGACGCAGCGCATCTACGTGCACGACGGCAACGGGACCGGCGCGGTTGCGCTGGCGTTTCTGCACAGCGTGCTGGTACGAAAGGCGGCGCTTGGCAAGGCGCGGGCTGCGCTGTCCGATGGACGCGCCCTGCCGCCGGAGTGGGCGGCGTTCATCGCGCGCGAGCTGGCAGAGCACGGCATCGCGTGATTCACCCGTTCCCGCCGGATGGCGCGTGCGGAAGTGGTGCAGTTGTGGCCTGGTGCTAGGCCGGCGCCACGGGGGCGTCGGCGCATCCACGCGGCGCCCCGGTTTGCCGGCGCTGCACGCCGACCTGTCGTCGCGTCGGCGCGGCGTCGGGCACGCGTTACACTGGGGTTCGAACATCGGAGGGTCGCGGCGAGATCCGCGATCGACACGGAGGAACAAGCCATGGCTGATGGCAGCGTACGCACTGCTGACAAGGATCCGCAGGAGACTCGGGAGTGGCTTGATGCGCTCACGGCGGTACTCCAGGAGGAAGGCCCGGAGCGCGCCCATTTCCTGCTGGAGGCGCTGCAGGAGAAGGCGCGGCTGTCGGGCGCCTACATTCCGTTCTCGCCGAACACGGCGTACATCAACACCATCCCGCCGTATCTCGAGGATCCGTCGCCCGGCGACCATGAGCTGGAGTGGAAGATCCGCTCGCTGACGCGCTGGAACGCCATGGCGATGGTGGTGCGCGCCAACCACGAGCACGACGGTATCGGCGGGCATATCGCGAGCTTCGGTTCATCGGCCACGCTCTATGACGTCGGCTTCAACCATTTCTGGAAGGGCCCCAAGCATCCGGACGGCGCTGACCTCATCTATTTCCAGGGGCACTCCTCGCCGGGCTTCTACGCGCGTGCCTATCTCGAGGGCCGGCTCACGGAGAAGCAGCTGCTGCGCTTCCGCACCGAGGCCTCGGGCCCGGGCCTGAGCTCCTACCCGCACCCGTGGCTGATGCCGGAGTTCTGGCAGTTCTCGACCGTGAGCATGGGCCTTGGCCCGATCATGTCGATCTACCAGGCGCGGCTGATGAAGTACCTGCACAACCGCGGCATCGCCGACAACTCCAAGCGCAAGGTGTGGTGCTTCTGCGGCGACGGCGAGATGGACGAGCCCGAGAGCCTCGGCGCCATCGGCGTGGCGGCGCGCGAGAAGCTCGACAACCTGATCTTCGTCATCAACTGCAACCTGCAGCGCCTCGACGGGCCGGTGCGCGGCAACGGCAAGATCATCCAGGAACTGGAAGGCGTGTTCCGCGGCGTGGGCTGGAACGTCATCAAAGTCATCTGGGGCGGGCTGTGGGACGGCCTTATCGCGCGCGACCGCACCGGGCTGCTGATCAAGGCCTTCAACGAGACCGTCGACGGCGAGTACCAGGCCTGCAAGGCGCGTGGCGGCAAGTACACGCGCGAACACTTCTTCGGCAAATATCCGGAGCTGCTCAAGCTGGTCTCCTCGATGAGCGACAAGGAGATCGGCGAGCTCAACCGCGGCGGCCACGACCCGCACAAGGTCTATGCGGCATTTGCCGCGGCGGTGCGGCATACCGGCACACCGACGCTGATCCTGACGCAGACCGTCAAGGGCTACGGCATGGGCGACGCCGGCGAAGGCCAGAACATCACCCACCAGCAGAAGAAGATGAGCGTCGCGGCGATGCGCGCCTTTCGCGATCGCTTCGAGATCCCGGTCGACGACAAGCACATCGAGAACTGGGATCTGTTCTACAAGCCGCCGGAAGACGCGCCCGAGATGCGCTACATGCACGAGCGCCGCGACGCGCTTGGCGGCTCGCTGCCGTTCCGGCGCACGCAGGGCGACAAGCTCGAGATCCCGCCGCTGTCGATTTTCAAGCGCATGCTCGACGGCACCGGGGACCGCGGCATCAGCACGACGATGGCCTACGCCCAGTCGCTGCAGATCCTGCTGCGCGACAAGAACATCGGGCCACGCATCGTCCCCATTGTGCCCGACGAGGCGCGGACCTTCGGCATGGAGGGCTTGTTCCGGCAGATTGGCATCTACTCCTCGGTGGGTCAGAAGTACACGCCCGAGGACGCCGACCAGCTGGCGTTCTACAAGGAAAGCAAGACGGGCCAGGTGCTGCAGGAAGGCATCACCGAGGCGGGCTCGATGGCGAGCTTCATCGCCGCCGCGACGAGCTACTCCAACCACGGCGTCACGCTGATTCCGTTCTACGCGTTCTACTCGATCATGGGCTTCCACCGCTTCGCCGACCTGGCGTGGGCGGCGGGCGACATGCGGGCGCGCGGCTTCCTGTTGGGCGGCACGGCAGGGCGTACGACCATCAACGGCGAGGGGTTGCAGCACGAGGACGGGCACAGTCACCTCACGTCGTCGACGATTCCCAACCTCAAGAGCTACGACCCGGCGTGGGCCTACGAGGTCGCGGTGATCTTCGAGCACGGCATGCGGGACATGTACGTCGAGCAGCATGACCACTTCTACTACTTGACGTTGAACAACCAGAACTACCCGCACCCGGCCATGCCCAAGGGCGTCGAAGACGGGATCATGAAGGGGCTGTACCTGTTCCGCGGCTGCAAGAAACCCGCCAAGGCGCACGTCCAGCTGCTGGGTTCCGGCGTGATCATCCTGAACGTGATCAAGGCGGCGGAGCTGCTCGAGAAGGACTGGGGCGTCACCGCCGAGATCTGGAGCGCACCGTCGTTCACGGAGCTTGCGCGCGACGGCCACGAAACGGATCGCTGGAACATGCTGCACCCGGACGCGAAGAAGCCGCGCGTGGCCTACGTGACGCAGTGCCTGCAGGGCAAGAAGGGCCCGGCGATCGCGGCCACTGACTACATGAAGACCTACAGCGACCAGATCCGCTCGTGGGTGCCGATGCCTTACGCGGTGCTCGGGACCGACGGTTTCGGCCGCTCCGACACACGCGAGGCGCTGCGCGATTTCTTCGAGGTCGACGAGCGCTGGATCACGGTGCAGGCGCTGACGATGCTGGCGCGGGAAGGGACGATCCCCGAGAAGACGGTCGCCAAGGCGATCAAGAAGTACGGCATCGATCCTTCCAAGCCCAACCCGCTGACGGTGTGAGGACACCATGGCCGACACAATCGAGGTGAAGGTCCCGGACATCGGCAACTACACCGATGTGCCGGTGATCGAAGTGCTGGTCAAGGCGGGCGATCACGTGGATGCGGAGACGCCGCTCATCACGCTGGAGTCCGACAAGGCGACGATGGAGGTCCCGTCTCCGCAGGCCGGCACCATCAAGTCCATGGCCGTCAAGGTGGACGACACCGTCTCGCAGGGCAGTGTCATTTGCATCCTGCAGGTGGAAGGTGCCGCGGGCGGCGCAGAGAAGGCGGATGCGCCCGAGAAGTCCTCCAGTGCGGAGGATTCGCGTTCGGCGCAAGGCAGCGGCGAGGAGCCCCCGGCTTCGGCAGCCCCGGCGCCGGCAAAGCCGTCATCGCCGAAGCCGACGGATGCGGGCGGCAAACCCGGTCAGGGAGGTGGGACCGTCGAGGTAAAGGTGCCGGACATCGGCAACTACACGGACGTGCCGGTCATTGAGGTGCTGGTCAAGGTCGGCGACGCGGTGGAAGCCGAGACGCCGCTGATCACGCTGGAGTCCGACAAGGCGACGATGGAAGTGCCGGCGCCCGAGGCGGGGACCATCAAATCGATGGCCGTCAAGGTCAACGATGCGGTGTCGCAAGGCAGCTTGATCTGCGTGCTGCAGACCGGGGCCGCGGCGGAAGCGCCGGCGGCACGCGAGGAACCGCCGGCGTCCGCGGCGACGCCCACCGCGGAAGAGCCTCTCGCGGAAGAGCCGGAACCCGTGAACGCGGGAGCAGAGGAAGTCGACGAGCAGTCGCTGCTCATGCTCAACGCGCTGCCCAGCGAGCCGATTCCGCCGCCGAAGGCCGCGCCGCGCGGCGCGGTGCCGCACGCGAGCCCGTCGATCCGGAAATACGCGCGCGAGCTGGGCGCGGATCTGGCGGCGATCAAGGGCAGCGGCCCACGCGGCCGCATCCTGCGCGAGGACGTGCAGGGCTTCGTCAAGCGCCGGCTGCGCGGCGAGGGCGGCGGCGCGACGGGTGGCATGGGCATTCCGCCGATCCCGCCCGTGGATTTCGCGCAGTTCGGGCCGGTCGAGACGCAGGCGCTGCGGCGCATCCGCAAGATCTCGGCGGCGCACCTGCACCGCGCGTGGCTCAACCTGCCGCACGTCACGCAGACCGAGGACGCCGACATCACGGACCTCGAGGACTTCCGTCACGCGCAGAACAGCAAGCGTGGCGTGAAGCTGACGCTGCTGCCCTTCCTGCTCAAGGCGGTGTGCCGCGCGATCGACGAGTACCCGGAGTTTGCGTCGTCGCTGACGCCGGACGGCCAGGGCCTCGTGATGAAGCACTACCGGCATATCGGCTTTGCGGCGGATACCGAGAACGGACTGCTGGTGCCGGTGATCCGCGACGTCGACAAGAAGGGCGTCGTCCAGCTCGCCAAGGAGGCGGCGGAGCTCGCCAAGAAGGCGCGCGCCGGCAAGCTCTCGCCCGACGAGATGAAGGGCGGCGTGTTTTCCATATCGAGCCTCGGCGGCATCGGCGGCAGCCACTTCACGCCGATCATCAACGCGCCGGAAGTGGCGATCCTCGGCGTGTCGCGCGCGGTCATGCAGCCGCGCTGGGACGGCAGCACGTTCCAGCCGCGCCTGATGCTGCCGCTGTCGCTGTCCTACGACCACCGGGTGATCGACGGCGCCTACGCCGCACGCTTCGTGGTGTTCCTGTCAGGCCTGCTCGGGGATCTGCGGCGCCTGCTGCTCTGACAGCAGGCGAAGCGGCGCCAAGAAAAGGAAACGGCCGGAGCGATGCTCCGGCCGTTTCTTTGTCACACGTTCCGCGGCCGATAGGCGGCCGCCGGTTACGGCGAGATCAGTGCTGCGCGGCGGCAGCCTTCTTCTCGTGCTTGACGCGCTTGTGCGCCTTCTTCGTCTCGTGGTGCTTCTTGGTGACGTGCTTCTTGGTCGCCTTCTTCTCATGGTGCGCGGAGGGCGCAGCCTGGCTGGCAGCGGGCGCGTCGCCGGCAGGCGCGGCCGAAGGATTTTCCTGTGCGAAAGCGGAACCAGTGAACGCCAGGGCGGCTGCAATGAGGGCGCTGGCCAACAGTGTGGAACGCATGTGAATCTCCCAGATAACGAGAGGTGAAGTACTGTCGTAGGCGGCCTCTCGCCCGTCACTCGACGGCGCCAATCTATGCTCGTCCGATGAATCCGTGCTGAATGAAAATTCGCCGTTTCTGAGGCGCGCCCGGCGCGACGAAACGCATGCCGTCCGTCGGTTCACAGCCGCGCTGAAGCCATGAAAAAGCGACGCAGCCGTGGGAGGCTGCGTCGCGGTCATCGGGACTTCCGAGGCGATCAATATCCAGCGAATTCCTCGGTGCGGATGTTGTCCTCGTTGGCGTGGAGATCGACGAGCAGCTTGCGCATCGCCTTGACCATCCCCTCGGGTCCGGACAGGTACCAGATGGGAGCATTCAGATCGGCGACGTAGCGCTTGATGATCTCGGCGTTCACGCGGCCTTTCTCACCCTTCCAGCCGGCGGATGGTTCTTCCAGTACCTGCACGTACTTGAAGTTCGGGTTCTGCTTGGCGAGCTGTTCGAAATCGGCCACGAAGGGCGCCAGCGCCTGGGTGCGGTTGGCGTGGATGAGCGTGATCTTGTGCGCGGTCTTGTCGTGCGTGGCCTGCGCAATCATGCTGCGCACCGGCGTGACGCCGATGCCGCCGATCACGAACACCGCCGGCGTGGCAGCCGTGTTGTGGAGCCGGAAGTCGCCGTAGGGCGCGTCGAGCTTCACCTCGGTACCGATGGGGAGCGTCTTGAGCACACGCTTGAAGGCGGTATTGCGCATGCGCGTCGCGAAGCCGAAGTCGGACTCGTAGGGCGCGGTGATGATGGAGAAGCCGCGAGTGTCGCCTTCCTTGTCGGTCTCCGGCGGGTTGAGCAGCGTCAGATCGCCGAACTGCCCGGCGCGGAATTCAAACCCCGCTGGTTTTTCAAAGTAGAACGCCATCGAACCCTCGGCAACCTGCACGCGACGCAACAGCTTGATGTTCTTGACCATCGTGGAACCTCCGTTTTCATGTATTTCTGTACGCTTCCATGGTAGCTCGGCGCGTGCGGAAGAGCCGTGGCAACAACCGTGGGGAGATCGCTGCGGATTTCAATACAGCGTCACGCGTTCCTGCGGCGGAAGGTACATGGCGTCGCCGGGCTTGACGTCGAAGGCGCGGTAGAAGGGCGTCATGTCGCGCAGCACGCCGTTGCAACGGAATTCCGGCGGCGAGTGCGGATCCACGGTCAGCAGTTGCAGCGCGTAGGGCTCGCGGCGCTTGGCGCGCCAGGCCTGTGCCCAGCCGATGAAGAAGCGCTGGTCTCCGGTATAGCCGTCCAGTACCGGCGCCGCTTTGCCGGCCAGCAGGCGCTGATACGCCTGGTAGGCGATGTGCAGCCCCGCGTTGTCGGCGATGTTCTCGCCGATGGTCAGCGCGCCGTTGACGTGGTGGCCGGGCAGCGGTGAGTAGGCGTCGTACTGGGTGATAAGCGCCTTGGTGCGCGCCTCGAAGCGCTTGAGCGTTTCCGGCGACCACCAGTCGTGCAGGTTGCCGTCGCCATCGTACTTCGCGCCCTGGTCGTCGAAACCGTGGCTCATCTCGTGGCCGATGACGGCGCCGATGGCGCCGTAGTTGACGGCCGGATCGGCGTGCGGATCGAAGAAGGGCGGCTGGAGGATGGCGGCCGGGAAGACGATCTCGTTCATCGCCGGGTTGTAGTAGGCGTTGACCGTCTGCGGCGTCATGAGCCACTCGCTGCGGTCGATCGGATGGCCGAGGTGGCCGAGTTCGTACTGCCAGTCGAAGCGGCTCGAGCGCATGACGTTGCCCACCAGGTCCGCAGGGTCGATCCGCAGTCCGGAGTAGTCGCGCCACTTGTCGGGATAGCCGATCTTGGGCTCGAACTTCGCGAGTTTCTCGAGCGCGCGCTGCTTCGTCGGCGCGTCCATCCAGTCAAGCTTCTCGATCGAGCTGCGATACGCGGCGCGCAGGTTCTCGACCAGCGCCTTCATCTGCGCCTTGTAGGCGGGCGGGAAGTATTTCGCCACGTACATCCTGCCGAGCGCGAAGCCGATATGGCCGTTGACGGCGCCGAGCGCTCGCTGCCAGCGCGGCTCCTGCTCGGGCGTGCCCTGCAGGACGGACCCGTAGAAGGCGAAGCTGGCGCGCTCGAAGTCCTCGGGCAGATATCGCGCGTACGAGGAGATGACGCGCCAGCGCAGGTACGCTCGCAGCGTCGACAGCGGGGTGGCCGCGACCGTCGCTGCAAAGCCCGTCAGATAGCTCGGCTCGGAGACGACAAAGTACGGCTGGTCGGGGATGCCGGCCGCGCGCAGATAGGCAATCCAGTCGTAGTCCGGGGTCAGCGCCGCCAGCTGCGGCTGCGGGACGGGGTTGTAGGTCTTCGTCGCGTCGCGCGTCTCCACGCGCGTCCACTGCGCCTTGGCGAGCTGCGTCTCGAAGGCCATGATCGCCTGGGCCTGCGCCTGCGCCTGCGCCTGCGCCTGCGCGTCGGCAGAGCCGGCCAGCGCGAGCATGTGCGTGACGTGCTCGACGTACAGCGCCCGGTCCTTGACGAAGCGCTCGTCGTCCTTCAGGTAATAGTCGCGATCCGGCAGCCCGAGCCCGGACTGGTCGAATTCGACGATGTACTTCGTGGAGTCTTTGGCGTCCTGCTGCACGGAGGTCATGTACGGGACGCGCACGCCGATCTGCTGGAGTGCGGCGATCACCTCAGGTAGCTGGGACTTGTCGTGCAGCGCGGCGATGGCGTCGAGAGCCGGCTGCAGCCCCTTCAGGCCGACGTGCGCGATCGCGTCGGTGTCCATGTAGCTGGCGTAGAAGTCGACGACCTTGCGCGCGTCTGCGTCTTCGTCCGCGGCAGGCCGTTTCTGCGCGGCCTCGACCAGCTCGTGCAGCTGGTTGCGCGTGTCATCGGCGAGCTTGTAGAAGGCGCCGTACGCCGGCTTGTCGGCTGGGATCTGGAAGCTCGCGAGCCACTTGCCGTTGACGTAGTCGTAGAAATTGTTCTGCGGCGCGACTTGCGCGTCGATGTATCGGGTGTCTACGCCGCTGGCGGGCTGGATAGGGGAACCGGTGGCGCAGGCGCCGAGTGCGGTGGTCATGGCCAGACAGTATCCGATGCGAAAGGGGTTTTTCACGAAGGTGGGTCCGTGTGCGTACGGCGCGGGTGCGGCAAGGTTGGCGGCGCCACGCCAGCCGCGTCAACCGGGTCCACGTCTGGCGCCGCAGGCATCGCGCGCCGCCGCGCCTTGCGTCACAGGGGTGACGTAGCACAATGGGGAGGTGAGCGCGCCGCGGGATGGCCGGGACGCGCAACCGGAGCAGGACATGGATGATTTTGCGAGGAAGACCGACGCGGAGTGGCGCGCCCGGTTGACGCCGGAGCAGTACCAGATCACGCGCAAGGGCGGGACGGAATGCGCCTTCACCGGCGAACACTGGGACGACCACCGCGACGGCGTGTACCACTGCATCTGCTGCGACGCGCCGCTGTTCGACGCGCAGCACAAATTCGCCTCCGGTACCGGCTGGCCGAGCTTCTTCCAGCCGGCGGCCAACGCGGCGCTCAAGGCGGTGGAAGACCGCAGCCACGGAATGCTGCGCACGGAAGTGCTGTGTGCACGTTGTGAAGCGCACCTCGGACACATCTTCCCGGACGGACCGGCGCCGACCGGGCTGCGCTACTGCATCAATTCGGCAGCGCTGCGCCTCGAACCGCGCTGAGCCGCGGTCCCGGCGTCGCCGCCGGGCTCACAGCGTGAAGTACAGCGCGAACACGGCGAGCAGCGCGTACATCGCCGGATGCACTTCGCGCCAGCGGCCGGCGAAGACCATGGTGATCGGGTAGAGCACCAGGCCGAGCGCGATGCCGTCCGCGATGCTGTAGGTCAGCGGCATCATGATCATGGTGACGAAGGCGGGGACCGCGATCTCGAATTTCTGCCACTGGATGTGGCCGAGCATCGAGACCATGAACACGCCGACGATGATGAGCGCCGGTGCCGTGACCTGCGGCGTGACGACGTCCAGCAGCGGCGAGAAGAACAGCGCGGCGGCAAACAGGGCCGCGACGACGAGCGTGGAGAATCCGGTGCGCGCGCCGGACGCTACTCCGGTGGTGGATTCGATGTAGGAATTCGTCGGCGAGGTCCCGATGATCGACGCGCACACGATCGCCGTGGAATCCGACAGCAGCGCGCGCTCCATGCGCTCCATGTGGTTGTTCTTCAGCAGCCCGGCCTTGCTCGTCACCGCGATCAGCGTTCCGGCGCTGTCGAAGAACTCGACGAACAGGAAGGTGAAGACGATGACCGCCATGTTCTTGGTGAGCAGCGCCGCGGGATTGCGCCAGATCTCGCCGAGCGCCGTCCCGAACAGCGGCTTGAGGCTTGGCGGCGCGCTGAGCCAGCTGGACGGTGCGTGGATCTCGCCGAGCGCGATGCCCAGCGCCGAAGTCGCCGCCATGGCGAAGAAGATCGCGCCCGGCACGCGCCGGACCATCAGCACCACCGCCACCAGCAGGCCGAAGATCGCCAGCATCGCGCCCGCGCTGCCGAGGTTGCCAAGCGTCACCAGCGTGGCCTTGTCCGCCACCACGATGCCCGCCTCCTTGAAGCCGATGAAGGCGATGAACAGGCCGATGCCGCAGGCGCACGCCATCTTCAGGTCCTCGGGGATGGCGTCGATGATCATGCCGCGCAGCCGCAGCACCGTGATCAGCACGAAGATGACGCCCGACAGCAGCACGCCGACCAGCGCCGTCTGCCACGGGATGCCCATGCCCAGCACCACCGAGTACGCGAAGTAGGCGTTGAGACCCATGCTCGGGGCCACGGCGACTGGATAGCGGGCGACCAGCGCCATCAACACGCAGCCGACGATCGTGGCGCAGGCGGTGGCGGTGAACAGCGCGCCGTGGTCCATGCCTGCAGCGCCCAGAATCGTCGGGTTGACGAACAGGATGTAGACCATCGCGAGGAAGGTCGTCACCCCGCCGAGCGCCTCGCGACGGTAGCTCGTTCCGACCGCCGCGAAGTCGAAATAACGCTCCACGGGCCCCGGCGAGGGGCGCAGCGTGCGGATGCTCATCATCGGCAGCGGGTTCAGGTGTGGCGGATCGGAACCGCCGGCGATGATCGCCTCGCCGCCGGCGCGGCGGCCATTGTAGCGGCGCCGGCCGGGCGCTCCGCGCGCAGCGCCTGCGCGGTGATTGCGGTGCGCTATGCTCACCGCGCCCATGAAGACCCCCGCCACGCCGCCTGCGCCCGCCCTGCGGCGATCCGCGGGTACACGTGGCGACGGCGCGTCGACGGAACCGTCCGCAGGTTCAGGGGTATCCCACCCGACGCTTGCGGCGCCTCCCGGGCGGCGCGAAGCGAGCATTCCCGCGCCGCATGCGCCCGCTCTACATCCCATGGCGCCGCCGATCGCCCGCGCGTCGATGGTTCCCGAGTCGTGGTCGGCGAATCCTTTTTCCCGGCGCGACGAGGCCGGAAATACAGGCGGTCCGCGCGCCGATGGGCGGGCCCGGGAAGCGTCGCCGCCACGTGCCGCGCGGGCGAGGGTCGCGCAGCGTCGGCGCCGGGCCGTGGCTGCGCTCGTCGCGGTGCCGACGGGCGCCTGCGCCTGGCTGCTGGCCATCGCCCTGCCGTTCGCGGCCATGCCCGTGCTCTCTGCCATCGCCCTTGCGTTGTTCGTCGTGATCCTGGCGTGGCTGTGGCTCGACGCCTGGACCGTCCTCTTCGGCTTCGGCAGGCTGCGTCGCGGGCCGGATCCGCGGGGCATCGAGGCCACCACGCCGCGGGATCTGGCGCTGGACGCCGCGGTGCGCGTGGCCGTGGTCATGCCGATCTGCAATGAGGACGTCGCGCGCGCCTACGCCGGTCTGCAGGCGACCTTCGAGTCCGTGGCCGCGGAGGGCCTGCTCGCGCACTTCGACTTCTACATCCTCAGCGATTCGACGCGTGAGGACGTGCGCGCGGCCGAGGTGCTCGGCTGGGTGCGCCTGCAGGGCGCCGCGGGGGCCGCCGGCCATCTCTACTACCGCCATCGCCGCACGCCGCGCGGGCACAAGAGCGGCAACGTTGCGGATTTCTGCCGCCGCTGGGGGCGACGCTACCGCTACATGGCGATGCTGGACGCGGATTCGGTGATGAGCGGCGCGTGCCTGCGGCGGCTCACGCAGATCATGGAGGCGCATCCGGACATCGGCATGCTGCAGACGGACGCGCACTTTGCAGGCTGCCCTACGCTCTACGGGCGCATGCAGCAGTTCGGCGACAGCGCTTACCGGGCTCTGTATGACGCCGGCGCGCGCTTCTGGCAGCTCGGCGAGAGCCACTACTGGGGCCACAACGCGCTGATCCGCGTCGCGCCCTTCATGCGGCATTGCGCGCTGCGGCGCATTCCCGGACGCGGACCCTTCAGCGGCGAAATCCTCAGCCACGACTCGGTGGAGGCGGCGCTCATGCGGCGCGCCGGCTGGGGCGTGTGGCTGACGTACCCGAGCCCGGGTTCCTACGAGGGCTATCCCCTGAGCCTGCCGGAGAAGCTGCGGCGCGACCGGCGCTGGTTTCGCGGTGATCTCATGAACCTGCGGCTGTGCGCGATTCCGGGCCTGCATCCGGTGCACCGCCTGCTGTTCCTCGGCAACGTCATGGGCTACCTCGGCAGCGTCGTGTGGGCGGCGTTCCTGCTGGCGCTGACCGTGCTCGCGCTGCGCGGCGGCGCGGCGAGCGGCGTGCCGTGGCAGGCCGGCCTGCTGCTCGGTATCACCGTCGGCCTGCTGGTGCTGCGCAAGCTTTTGGCGCTGGCGCTGGGTTTCACAGGACAGTCCACGACGCGGCAGCGTGACGGGCGGCGCTTTGCGGCAAGCGTGGCCTGCGAAGCGCTCACGATGGCGCTTCTTGCTCCGCTCCAGGTGCTGTTCCACGCGCGGGTGCTGGTGCTGGCGGCGCTCGGCGTGGGCTGGCGCTGGACCTCGCCGCTGCGCAGCGGCGCGCAGCTCGGCTGGCGCACGGCGCTGGCATGTCACGGCATTGACGTGGCCGTCGGTTTTGCGTGGCTGGCGCTGCTGTGGGCGCTGCGGCTCGACCTGTGGCCGTGGACCGTACCGGTGGCCGTGGCGCTGCTCGCGAGCCTGCCGCTGTGCGTCTACACGAGCCGGCCCGCGCTGGGCCGCACGACCCGCCGCTGGGGCCTGTTCCTCACGCCCGAGGAGCGGGAAGTCCCGCCGGTGCTGCGGGCCTTTGCCCGCCATCTCGCCGCCGACGCCTCGGTGCCACCGGCGGCCACGGTCGATGCCATGCGGTCGGATTCGGAGGTGTCCGCGGCGCGCGCGTCGTGAGCCGCGCAGGCGGCCGCCTGCGATGGCTGCTGAAGCCGTGGAATCCCGCGGCGCGTCGGCTCTCGGCGATGGTCCTCAGGCCATTCCGGAGTGCAGCCGTGGGCGTTCGAGCGCGGCACCGATCGAGGTCGCGTGCGGGACCTGGCCGCGTTCGGCCGTCAGGTGCAGCTCGCGCTGGTGGAAGCGGCGCAGGGTGGAGCGGTGGGCGATGCTCACGACGGTCGCTTCCGGCAGCATCTCGACGAGTTTCGAGTAGAGCCTCTCCTCCATCTCCTCGTCGAGGCTGGAAGTGATCTCGTCGAGCAGGTTCCAGCGGGCGCGCGTGACGAACAGGCGCACGAAGGCGATGCGCTGCAGTTCGCCGAGCGACAGCTGCTTGTCCCACGCGGCGTATTCGTCGATATGGCTGCGCAGCCGCCCGAGGCCGCAGAACTCGAGCCAGTGCTCGACCTCGTCGCGGTCGATGGCGTGGAACGGATAGGCGATCGCGTCGCCCAGCTTCCCCTCCGGCAGGTAGGCACGCTGCGGAATGAAGCACACCGACGCGTCCGGCAGATACACCTCTCCGCTGCCGTAGGGCCAGATGCCCGCCAGCACCCGCAGGAAGGTGCTCTTGCCGATGCCCGCCGGGCCGGTGACGAGCAACCGCTCGCCGGGCTCGACGCGTAGGTCGAGCTGGCGCAGCAGCACGTGGCCGTTGGGCAGCGCCACGCGCAGGTTGCGCACGTCGATGGCGTTGCCGCGCCCACGCTCGATGTGGATCGACTCGCCCTCCACCCCTTCATGCGACTCGCCTTCGACGCGGAACTGGTCGAGGCGGTCGGTCACCGCGATCCACTGCGTCAGCGACAGGTAGCCGTTGCCGTTGCTGGTGAAGTTGTCGACCAGATAGGCGAAGGCCTGCTGGATGTTTCCGAAGGCGCTGAGGATGGCCATGATCCCGCCGAGCATGATCTCGTGGGCGAGGTAGGCGGGCAGCACCGCCACCACCGGGATCAGTACCGCCGCCTGGTTGAAGCTGAAGGAGAAGGAGTTGACGCCGATGTTGCGGCGGATGCGGCGGTGGAAGATGTCGAACACCGGCTGGAAGCGCTGTACCAGCTTGCGTGCCGTCGTGCGGCCGCCGCGGCTGGTCGCGATCGACTCGCCGTTCTCGCGCACCCGCGCGAGGCTGTAGCGGAAGTCGCCCTGCGCGCGCTGGTAGATGTTGTT
>DASVGQ010000008.1:0-13375 GCA_036379455.1 Nevskiaceae bacterium | reverse complement strand
TGGCAGCCTGGGCTCCGGGCACAGCATGGGGGTGCTCGCCGGGCTGTTCGTCCTCGCGACTTTCATCCCTTCCTGGGCGGTGTGCGTGCGCCGGCTGCACGACACGAACCGCAGCGGCTGGTGGGTGCTGATCTCGCTGGTCCCCCTCGTAGGGTGGATCGTGCTGCTGATCTTCACCGTCCAGGACGGGACACGGGGAGACAACCGCTTCGGTCCGGATCCGAAGCGCGAGGCGTACGTGGATGTGCAGCTGACCTGAGCGCCGCCTCTCCGCCTCTTCTGGCGACACACGGCCGCGGCAGCACAGGGAAGGCGCGTCAGGCGACGCTTTCCGCGCTGTAGCGAGCGAGCAACCCGCTGGACACGGCGTACCGATACACGTGTCGGAAGAACCATCCGGCCAGCGCGATCTCGGCCACGGCGAGCAGCAGGCTTCCGGCCAGCAGACCCGACGATACGCCCTGGCCAGCGAGCACCGCGCGCAGACCCTCGAATACATACGAGGGCGGCAGGCAGTAGCCGATGAAGCGCATCCACTCCGGCAACACGGACAGCGGATAGAACACGCCGGCGAAGGGCGCCAGCACGGCCGGAATGGGCCACACCAGCCACTCGGAAGCAGGCCCCAGCCGCAGAACCATGCCGCTGGCGAAGACGCCCAGCGCAATGCCGAAAAGGAACAGGATCAGCACGAAGGGCACCAGCAGCACCCCCAGCGACAGGTAATTCAGGCCGAAGAAGCCGATCGCCAGGACGAGCATCACGAGCAGGCCGATGAGGCTCGTCAGGATGCTGGTGAGCACCAGGCCGGCAACGTACTCGGAGATGCGCAGCGGCGTCGCGAACAGGTTGAGGAAGTTGCGCGACCACAGGTCCTCGAAAAAGGTCGTGGTTACGCCCTGCATCACGCGCGAGAAGAAGTCCCACAGCAGCACCGCGCCGAGGAAGCTCGGCACGAACTTCATCGTGCCGCCGCGATCGAGCTGGTCGAGATAACGGGTGATGAAGCCCCACAGCAGGATGTCCACCGCCACCCAGGCGAACAGCGGAATGACCCGCGTCGGGCTACCGCGCATCAGGTCGTACTGGCGCTGCACGATCCCCCACACGGCCTGCCAGCGCATCACGCCCGCGACTCCAGGCTCAGGGGTTCACGCGCAACGCGGATGAACAGCTCCTCCAGCGACGCGCTGCCGCGTTCCGCCGGCAGCAGGTGCGGATCACCCTCGAGCAACACGCGGCCGCGCGACAGGAACAGGACGCGGTCGCACACCGCCTCGACCTCCAGCATATTGTGCGAGGTCCACAGCACCGCCATGCGTTCACGGTGCGCAACGCCGCGAATGATGGCGCGCAGGTCGCGCGCGGTGGCCGGATCGAGCGACGCGGTCGGCTCGTCGAGGAGCAGCAGGCGCGGCGCATTGAGCATCGCCTTGGCGAGCGAGGCGCGAGTCTGCTCGCCGGAGGACAGCAGGCCGCAGCGCGTATCGCGCAGCCTCCCCAGCGAGAATTCATCCAGCAGCGCTTCGATCCTCGCATGCAGCCCGGGCACGCCGTAGATGCGCCCGAAAAAGCGCAGGTTCTGACGCACGGTCAGGTTCCCCGGCAGCGGCGCGTAGACCGCCGCGAAGTTCGCGGATGCCAGCGCCTGCGCGCGATCCGTGGCGACGTCGTGCCCATCGATCGTCACCGATCCCGCGCTCGGCGCGAGCAGGCCGAGAATCATCGAAATAGTCGTCGTCTTGCCGGCGCCGTTGGGCCCCAGCAGGCCGACGATCTCTCCGGCATGAACCGCGAAGGACACGCCGTCGACCGCCGTCAGCGCGCGGTAGCGCTTGACGAGCTCCTGTACCTGGAGCACCGGGAGCGGCGGATTCCTCATCGCGCGAGTGTCACACGGGTGCCTCGGAAACGCCGCGGACGCCAGGTCGGGATCGTGCCGGAGCACGACCGCTCCTGCACCGTGGAGCGAGGCCGCCGCCGCTCAGTGCATCCGCTCGCGCTCCGGCGTCGCGCTGATCTTGTGGACCGCCAGATCCGCGCCGGCGTATTCGTCCGCCTCGGTCAGCCGCAGGCCCACCGTATAACGCAGGATGCCGTAGAGCACGAAGCCGCCGACAAAGCCGACGGCCACGCCGAGCAGCGTGCCAAGGATCTGTGACCAGATCGACACGTCGCCGAGCCCGCCCAGCGCCTTCGACCCGAAGATGCCGGCGGCGATGCCACCCCACGTGCCGCACAGCCCGTGCAGCGGCCACACGCCGAGCACGTCGTCGATGCGCAGGCGGTTCTGCGTCAGCAGGAACAGGTACACGAACATGCCGCCCGCTACCGCGCCGGTCGCCAGCGCACCAAGCGGCTGCATGATGTCCGAGCCGGCGCACACCGCCACCAGCCCGGCAAGCGCGCCGTTGTAGACGAAGCCCGGGTCATTGCGTCCGACCAGCAGGGCGGCGAGGGTGCCGCCCACCATGGCCATCAGCGAATTGAGCGCCACGAGCCCGGAGATGTGCTCGAGCGACTGCGCGCTCATCACGTTGAAGCCAAACCAGCCGACGATGAGGATCCACCCTCCGAGCGCGAGAAAGGGGATGCTGGACGGCGGATGCGCCGCGATCCGGCCGTCGTTGCCGTAGCGCCCGCGCCGCGCCCCCAGCCACAGCACCGCCGCCAGCGCCACCCATCCGCCGACCGCGTGCACCACCACCGAGCCGGCGAAGTCGTGGAACGGCGCGCCGAACTCGGCGGTGAACCACGCCTGGATCCCGAGGTTGTCGTTCCAGACGATGCCCTCGAAGAAGGGATAGATCAGGCCGACGATCACGGCGGTCGCGAGGAGCTGCGGGTACAGCCGCGCGCGCTCCGCGATGCCGCCCGAGACGATGGCCGGCACCGCCGCTGCGAACATCAGCAGGAAGAAGAAGCGCGTCAGCTCCAGCCCGTGGTCGGCCGCCAGCGTGGGCGCGGCGTGGAAGAAGTGCACGCCCGTCGCGACGCCGAAGCCGACGAGGAAATAGGCCAGCGTGGAGACCGCGAAGTCCGTGAGGATCTTGACCAGCGCGTTGACCTGGTTCTTCTGCCGGACCGTCCCCAGCTCGAGGAAGGCAAAGCCGGCGTGCATCCCCAGCACGAGAATCGCGCCGATCAGAAGAAACAGCACGTTCTCCGACGTCATCAACGAACCCATCGACACCTGCTCCGATCACTCCGCGATGCACGCCTCGTGCATCGGAGGGAAAAAAGCCGGCTATTCTGTCACGACGGCGGGATTACCAGCGCAGCAGGACGGCGCCCCACGTCATGCCGGAGCCGACGCCCTGCAGCAGGACGCTCTGGCCCGGCCGCAGGCGTCCGTCGCGCGCAGCGACGTCCAGCGCGAGCGGTACCGAAGCCGCAGAGGTGTTGCCGTGATCGGCCACCGTCTTGACCACCCGCGCGCCGCCGAGGCCGAGCCGCGCGCCCACGGCGTCGATGATGCGCACGTTGGCCTGGTGCGGGATGTACCAGTCGAGCTCCTCGACGCTCATCCGGTTGTGTCGGAGGGCCTCGCGCGCATTGTCCGCGAGCGCCCGCACCGCGAAGCGGAACACCTCGCCGCCCTTCATCTCGACGAATGGGCGACCCTGCACGCGCCCCCGCTCCACGCGTCCGTCCACCTTGAGGATGGAGGTCTGCCGCGCGTCCGAGTGCAGGTGCGCGGACATCAGACCCGGGCCGTCCGCGGCAGAGAGAACCACCGCCCCCGCGCCGTCACCGAACAGGACCGCCGTGCGTCGATCGCGCCAGTCGATCAATCGGGAGAAGACGTCGGCGCCGATGACCAGCGCGTGGTGGCACATGCCGGCAGCGACGAAGCGGTCCGCGACGGCGAGCGCGTAGACGAACCCGGCGCATACGGCCTGGACGTCGAATACGGCGGCATCGCGGATGCCGAGCTGTGCCTGGACGAGGCTCGCCGTAGACGGAAAGAGCATGTCGGGCGTCGTCGTGGCGAGCACGATCATGCCGATTTCCTTGGCCCCGACGTCCGCGCTCGCCAGCGCCGCGCGAGCCGCCGAAGTCGCGAGGCTGCAGGTGCTTTCTCCCTCACCGGCGATGTGCCGCGTACGAATGCCGGTCCGCGACACCACCCACTCGTCGCTCGTAGCGAGATCCTCGGCGAGCTCCGCGTTGGTGACGCGGCGCGCCGGCAGGGCGCTGCCGGTGCCGGCAATGCGGGAGTGGCTCATGGTCCGCGCGATGCTAGCACGACGCCGGAACCGTTCCTTCGCCGGCGCCGCACCACGAAACGTGGCATGGCGAACAACACGGCGCCGTATCCAGCGTGGCGGCGTAGAAACGGCTGTCGACGGGAACAGAAGCGTCCGCGCCAGCGCGCACCTCAGTAGTGTGGCGGCACTTCCTCGGCAGGCGTATGCGGGTCCGCGTCGCTCAGCTGGCGCACGCGTTCCGCCAGATCCCCGCAGAGCCGTTCGAGCCGGTCGATGCGCGACTGCTGTGCCGCCAGCGCGCGGCTGAGCGTTTCGGCCGCCTGATCCACGAACGCGAGGCGGCTTTCAAGTTCGACTACTCGGCGTTCCGCTGCAGCGGTTTGCCCCGCGGGGGCGGCCGAACGTACCGGGTGCGGGGCGTTCACTTCACCGCTTTCGTGTAGCCGGCGAAGTAGTGCCGCAGCTTGTCCACCTTCGGACGCGCCACGAACGCGATGTATGGCTGGTCCGGATGGGCGGAGGCGTAGGCTTTGTGGTAGTCCTCGGCGGCATAGAACGCGCTCAGCGGCACGAGCTGGGTGACGATCGGCGCGGCGAACACGTGTGCGTCGTCGAGCTGCCGCATGTAGGCCTGCGCCACTTCCTTCTGCGTCTCGTCCGCATAGAAGACGACGGAACGGTACTGGCGACCAACGTCGTTGCCTTGGTGATCCAGCTGCGTCGGATCGTGCGCCACGGAGAAGAAGATCTTGAGCAGGCGACCGAGACTCACGCGCGTCGGTTCATAGACGATGCGGATGGCTTCCGCATGGTTCGTCGTCCCGCCACAGACGGTCTCGTAGTCCGCCTCGCCCTGCTCACCGCCGCTGTAGCCCGGCGTCACTTCGACCACGCCCTCCAGCTCGCGGTAGACGGCTTCCGTGCACCAGAAGCAGCCGCCGGCGAGGACGACCTCGGCGCGACCCGCGCCTGCCGGCACCGGGTCGAGAATGGGATCAGGAAAATCGCCGACGTCGATCTGCAGCGCACCGTGCCCGAACGCCATCTTCCCGCTCCGGCCTCAGGAACCCGATGCCGGAGATACCGCCACCCGCACGCGGATCGTGGAACCCGGATCGGTATCGCTGTGCGTGTGGTAGACCTGCCCGTTGTAGCGGTAGGTAACGTCGTAGCCGTTGGGCTGGTTCTGCATCACGTAATCCGTCACCGTACGGCACTGTGTGGTCGTGGAACCCGGAGGCGGCGCCGTCGCGGTCCCGACCTGATTCCCGGCCACGGCGCCGGCCACGGCTCCCAGCGCCGTCATCGCCGCGTTGCCGCCGCCCCGGCCGAACTGATTGCCAACCAGACCGCCCAAGGCTCCGCCGATGAGCGTCCCGGCGACCTCACGACCACCGCCGCTCTCCACCGGCACCTGCTGGCATTCCTGGCGGGGCCGGGCGACCTGCACCTGTTGATAGACGGGCGTTGCGCTCAACACCTCCGCCGTGACGAACTTGACGTTCTGCTGCGGCGGCTGAGCAACCGCCTGCGCGCCGTAAGGCTGTCCGTAGCCATAAGGCCGCTGGTAGCTGGCGCAGCCCGCCAGCGCCACCG
Organism: Nevskiaceae bacterium; assembly: GCA_036379455.1. Classification (GTDB taxonomy): domain Bacteria; phylum Pseudomonadota; class Gammaproteobacteria; order Nevskiales; family Nevskiaceae; genus SCRT01. The sequence goes on along the minus strand of DASVGQ010000008.1, from coordinate 7,568 downwards.
CTCCGCCGAGCAGCGCCAGCCAGCAGGCCGGGCGCACATATCTGACCATAAACGCTTTCATGCCTTCTCTCCTGTCCGAGGCGCATCTCGCCTTCAACACGGGCGATTGGCATCGGCCGCCAGATGCTGCGCAGCCACTACGCCGCCGACGGCGCCCAGCGCCGTCATCGCGGCGTTGCCGCCGCCCTTGCCGAACTGGTTGCCGACCAGGCCGCCAAGCCCACCGCCGATGACAGACGCCACCAGTGGATCGCTGAGCAGCCCCGCGTTGCATCCCGGCTGTACCGCCGCGCTCTGATAGGCCTGCGGCGGTGCAGCCATCCCGTAGGGCTGCTGATACGCACACGCTGCAAGCTGCGTAAGCAGCGCCGCGCCGGTCGCCATCCCGAACCACCGCCATCCCGTCTTCATTCCTCACCTCTCGACATCATCATGGACGCCTCCGGCGTACCTCAGGATGCACCCCGGATCCATTTGCTGCGTGCCCGTTCAATTTGCCACACGCTGCCGTAAAGTAGTGTGAAGTGTAACGTTGCGCGTCGGCTGCACCCGCGTCAGCGGGGTGACCATGCCGGTGCACGACGACTGCCGTCAGCCTCAGCGAGGTTCCCCATGAACGACGATTCGCCGCACGATGCGCCTCGCAACATGGCGCTGCAGAAGGCTCTGGAGAAGCTCCGTCGCGAGGGTGAGGCGCTGCGCAGCGCGCGGCCCGAGCTCGCCGAGCGCGTGGAACCGATGCTCGCCGAGCTGGAACGCCGCGTGCGCGACAACGATACGCGCGACCTGCAGAACGCATTGCGACACCGCGTGAAGGCGGCCGTACGCGACTTCGCCGCAGAGCATCCGCGCTTCACCGCCGCGCTGACCGATGTGCTTGCCGTGCTGGGCAATACCGGAATCTGACACCGGCACCCGCGGTCACCGTGGCGGCGTCCGCCGGCGCCGGACATGCCGCCCGGGAGGCTCGACGCGCCGTTTCCTGTAGGGGTTGTCGCCGGTGCGGAATTCCAGCCGCAGAGGAACGCCGTTGAGGTCGAAAGCCTTGCGGAAGGCGCGCGCCAGATAAGTCTTGTAGCTGTCCCTGAGCTGGGCCGTCTGGTTGCCGTGGATCATGATGGTGAGCGGGTCTCGGCTCGCCTGATGGGCGTAGCGCAGCTTGATGCGCCGTCCGAGCACCGCGCGCGGCGGATGCTCCTCCACGGCCCGCAGGAGCACGCGGTTGAGCTCCGGCGTCGGCAGCGGACGGGTGGTCGCGCGCCACGCCGCCGTGACGGCATCCATCAGCTCGCGCAGCCCCGAGCCGTGCAGCGCCGAGATCGGCTGCAGCGCGACGTAATCGAGGAACGGAAGGCGGTAGTCGACCGCGTCGCGCGCGGCCTGGCGCCCCGATTCCCCCAGTCCATCCCATTTGTTGAGCGCCACCACCATGGCGCGGCCGCGCTGCGCGACGAGGCCCATCAACCGCGCATCCTGAGCGCCGACATCGTCCTGCGCATCGACCATCACGACCACCACCTGCGCACGCTCGATCGCCTGCAGGGCCTTGACAACTGAAAGTTTCTCCAAGCCGTCCGCGACCCGGGCACGGCGACGGATACCGGCCGTGTCCACGAGTTCGAAAGGTACCCCATCCCACTCGAAGTCCACGCGAACGGCGTCCCGGGTCGTGCCCGGCTCGTCGCTCGCCAGCACCCGTTCGGCGCCGACCAGTCGATTGGCGAGCGTGGACTTGCCCACGTTGGGCCGGCCGACGACCGCCATGCGAATGCGCTGCGGGTCGTCGCTCATCGACTCCGCTGCCGGCGGCGCAAACTGCCCCACGAGCTGTTTCAAGGCCTCTGCGATGCCATCCCCGCGCAGCGCCGAGATCGCCATCGGGAGCCCGAGGCCCAGCGCATGGAAATCGGCCAGAGCCGCTGCCGGGAGGCCTTCCATCTTGTTGACCCACAGCTGCAGGGGTTTGCCGCTGCGCCGGAGCTCGGCGGCGAGCGCGGCGTCCGCGGGCAGCAGCCCGTTGCGTCCGTCGACCAGCAGGATCAGCCGATCCGCGTCATCGATGGCCAGCTGCGCTTGGCGCTCGGCGAGGCGCTCCAGCGCGCTGCCACCCTCCGGCGCCAGGCCACCCGTGTCGATCACGATGAAGCGCCGGCCCGCAAAGCGTCCGTTGCCATACTGACGGTCGCGGGTCAGGCCGGGAATGTCGGCCACCAGCGCATCCTGCGTATCGGTCATCCGGTTGAAGAGCGTCGACTTCCCCACGTTCGGCCGACCGACCAGCGCGACCACCGGGAGCCGCCGGGACTCCATGACTTTCAGGAACCCGCGGCAGGACCCTTGGCCCGGTATGCCGCGACGTGGCCTGCCGTGTCCATCGCATAGAGCGTGTCGTCGAAGACGACGGGCGCCGCGACGATTCCGTCCTTGCTCATGCGCACGCGGCCGATCTCGTGCCCGCTGTCCGGAGACAGCCAGTGGAGATAGCCTTCGAAGTCGCCGACCACCACATCACCGTCCTGCACTGCCGGTGCCGACAGCACGCGGAAATGCAGGGCCTTGTCGTGCCAGATCTCCGCACCCGTGCCCGGGTCGAGCGCCCAGATGTCGCCATCGTTGTCGCTGATGTAGAGCTGGTTGCCGTTGGGGCTCAGCGCCATCCCCGTCCACGACTTGATCGGCCGCTTCCAGCCAAGGTTGCCGCTGGTCGGGTCCACGACCGTCAGCACGTCTCCATAGCTGTCGACAAACACCGCGCTGCTGTTGCCCAGCAGGTTCGCGTCGATGTCGACCAGCCGCTCCAGCTCCGTGCGCCCGCTCGGCACCGCGATGGCCTGCTGCCATAGCACCTTGCCGCTCGTCATGTCGAGGGCGACCAGCGTTCCGTCGTCCTGCCCCACCAGCACCTCGTCGCCGACGATGAGCGGCATCGACTGGCCGCGCAGCGTCAGCCGGGGTTCGGCTTCCGAAAAGCTCCACGCGCGCGTGCCGTCGGACGCGTGCAGGCCGTAGACCCTGCCGTCCACGCTGCGCACCACGACGATCTGGCTGTTGCCGACCGGGGACGCGAGCACTTCGCTCGATGCCGCGCCTTTCCACACGAGCTTGCCGGTCGCGCGATCTAGCGCAACGACCTGCGCGTCGAGCGTACCGAACAGAATGAGGCCGCCGTCGACGCTCGGTCCGGCGCTCAGCGGCAGATGCGTATCGGTCTCCCAGACGCGCGCACCGGTCTTCGGGTTGAAGGCCGCGGCGCGCCCGTCGCGCGACCCGACAAACACGGCGTCCTCGCGCACCGCGACACGCAGGCCGGAGAAGAATCCGCCCGCGCCGTTGCCAATGCGCGCTGACCACAGCTGCTCAGGTTGCACCTGCGGATGCGCGATCGGCGTCAGGACCGCGGGCGGGCGCACGATGCCCGGGCTGCTCGAACAGGCTGCCAGCACCACGGCGGCCGCCGCAGCGACGCCCCAGTAAAGGAGCGCCCGCTTCATGGCTTCACCGCCACGGAAGCCGCCGCTGTGGGCGGCGCGACGGCGATGCCGGAGAGCTTCGCCTGCACGGTGGTACGTTCGGCGGAATCCTGCGGCAGCGCAGCGAGCGCCTCCTCGTAGGCGCTGCGGGCGGCCGCCTTGTCGCCGCGCGAGGCCTGTATGTCACCCCGTAGCTCCGCATACAGCCCCGTGAAGTTCTTCGGCGGATGAGCCAGCTTCGCGAGCGCGTCCATGTCCTTGCCCTCCTGCCAGAGAACCGCAGCCAGGCGCAGCCGGGCCACGCTGCGCAGCCCGGCATCGTCGCCGTGGTCCGCGACCCACTGCAGGCGCTCGGCAGCAGCCGCGTACTGCGATTTCGAGACGTCCTCCTGCGCCAGCTTGAGCGACGCGACCGACGCATAGGGAGTGCCGCCGTAGTCCGCCGTGAGCTTCTGCGCCACGGCGGGCGCCCCGGCGCCCTTGTCCTGCGTCAACGCGTGCTGGAAATCCGCGTACAGGTTCGCCGCCGCCATGCGGTGCGCGGCCTGGTAACGGGTCCAGCCCTGCCAGACGCCCACGCCGATGAGTCCGATCACGACCCCGGCCACCAGCGTTTTCCAGTTCTCGGACCACCAGTGGCGCAGCGCCTCCAGTTCTTCCGAATCCCCGTATGCGTCGCTCACTCGACATTCTCCGTGGCTACCCGGTCCACATCCCTGTCGGCCGCCAGATAGCTCGCCAGCTCGCTCCACCGCACCAGCCGCTGGTCACCGTCACCGCGCAGCGGCTTGACCTGCACCCCGCCGTCCTCGAGTTCCCGGCTGCCGCAGATCAGCGCCAGCCGAGCGCCGCTGGCCGCCGCGCGCCGCAGCTGGGATTTCAGCGAACCGCCGCCCGCGTGCACCACCATCCGCAGTCCCGGCATCGCGTCGCGCAGCGCCTCGCTTCGCCGTCGCAGCTCGCGTTGCGCCACCTCGTCCAGCGCACAGGCATAAACCTGAACCGCAGGCGCGTCGCCGCGGGGACTCGCATCGGCGAGCAACAGTGCCAGACGCTCGATTCCGCTGGCAAACCCCACTGCAGGCGTGGCCTCGCCGCCCAGCTGCGCGACCAGTCCGTCGTAGCGGCCGCCGGCGCACACGGTACCCTGTGCGCCCAGATGGTCCGTGGTCCACTCGAACACGTCGTGCGTGTAGTAGTCGAGCCCCCGTACGAGCCGCGGATTGATCCGGCAATCGATGCCCAGATCGCTCAGCCCCTGTTGCAGCGCGTCGAAATGGGCGCGGCTTTCGCCGTCGAGGCTCGCCAAGATGGAGGGCGCCCCTTCGAGGATGTCCTGCGTCTGCGGGATCTTCGAATCCAGCACGCGCAGGGGGTTGCGGGCGATGCGGCGCCGCGAATCCGCGTCCAGCTCGCTCTCGTGCGCGGTCAGGAATTCCACCAGCGCCGCGCGGTAGGCTTGGCGCGACGCCGGCGTGCCGAGCGAGTTGAGCTCCAGTCGCAGATCGTCGAAACCAAGCCGGCGCAGGAAACGCGTGCCGAGCGCGATCACCTCGATGTCGATGTCGGGTCCCGGCATGCCGTAGGCCTCGACGCCGACCTGATGGAACTGCCGGTAACGCCCGGCCTGCGGTCGCTCGTAACGGAACATCGGTCCGAAATACCAGAGGCGCTGCTGCTGGTTGTGCAGTAGCCCATGCTGGATGCAGGCACGCACCACGCCGGCCGTGCCCTCCGGGCGCAACGCCAAGCGCTCGCCGCCGCGGTCCTCGAAAACGTACATCTCTTTCTCGACGACGTCCGTCACCTCGCCGACGGCTCGCTGAAAGAGCTCCGCATGCTCGACCAGCGGAAGGATAGCGACGCCGTAGCCGTAGCTTGTCATGACCTCGCGCGCGCAGGCGTGAATGTGCTGCCAGAGCGCCGAGCCCGGCGGCAGCACGTCGTTCATGCCGCGTACCGACTGGATCCGGCCGCTCACCGCGTACGCGTCCACCGGAACCCGGCGACGACGCCTCTCGCCGCAGACACGACCGTCAACCGCTCACGGCGACAGCGGCACACGGAAGCGCGCCGTGCTGTTCGACTGGATGAGCGAGGAGATCGACAACCGCTTGTCCTGATAATAGACAGTAACCGCATGCGCATCGCCCAGCGATACGTCATAGGGCGGCGTTCCGTCGAGCACCTGGTGCTGGCCCTTCGGAAAGACGCCCGACAGCAGGCGCGTTCCCGTCGCGTCCGTCACCTGCACCCACGAGCGCCCGGTGAAGTCGAGCGTAAGCTGCGTGGCCGCTGCGGCCGGCGTGGCATGCGGCGCGGCTTCCGCCACGGCACCCGCCGCCGCGTTGCCTGGCTGTGCAGCGGTGTTCGCGGCTTCGCCGGGGGCTTCGGTCGTCGGGCTGATCGTCGTAATGCCGTTTCCGGCACCCTGCGCTTGCGTCTCTGCACCCGCCGCACCAGGCGTGCTCCCCGGCTCGACGCCGCCTGTGGTCGGAGCTTCGCCCGGCGCCGCGCCTTCCGCCGCATGACCGGCCGGAGCCGTAGCAACGGCCGGCGTCGCCGCGCCGACGCGAGCCTCGTGCGGTGCACGCGAACGCTGCGCGTACCACGCCAGCAGCGCGATGATGATGATCACCAGCACGATCGCCAGCCACAGTCCGCCGTGGCGACGCCGGCGGCGCGGCGAGAACTCCCGCGGTCCGGCCGGCAGCAGCAGGCGCACCTGCGCGTGTTCGGCCGCGGTCGGGGCCACGCGATCGTAGGCCGCCATGACTTCCGAATCCGGGATGCCGAGGATCTTCGCGCACTTGCGATAGTAGCCGCGCACGTAGACCGGCTCCATCAGATGCTCGAAGTCTTCCCGTTCAAGGGCTTCAAGCGTGCCGCGCGCCAGCTTGGTCTGCGCCGCAAGCTCCTCGACGCTGACCTGCGCACGCTCGCGCGCCCGGCGGATCAGGTCTCCGGGACCACCCGTCGATGCACGCGGCGCGTCGCCGGAATCCGGCGCGGGGGCCTCCAGCGACGGCTCTGAGGAAGGATCGCGGCTCATGATCGGGGTGCGCCGACTTCGGCGGCCTCACGGGATTGGGGATAGTTCTGGATCAACTGCACTTCAAGCGCCTGCGCCCGGGCCGTATCGCCCAACGCCCGCTCGACGCGAGACGAAAGAAGGAGCATGCCCGGACCGAGCCTTGCGAGACGCGAATAATGCTGTATCAGGGTACGCGCGCGCAGGTAGTTGCCGTTCTGGTAGCTGAGCACCGCCAGATGCTCCACTGCCTGCGCAAAATCGGGGTCCGCGCGCAGCGCGCTCTCGAAATCGCGCTCGGCGTCCTGCCGCTGCTGCATGTTGAGCGCGCAGACGCCGGCGTTGGTCCATGCCGCCGCCGGCGTGGAGTAATGCGGGCTGGCCAGCGCACGCTGGAAATACTGCTGCGCTTCCACGCCCTTGCCTTCGCTGCACAGGAAGGTGCCGAAATTGTTCTGGATGTCGGGATCGTCCGGCGCCAGCTGCAAGGCGCGTCGGTACTCGCGCTCGGCGTTCTCCATCGATCCGGTGCGCGAATAGACGAACGCGAGCGCGGAGTGCGCCGGCGCATAGTCGGCGCGCTGCGAGATGGCGCGCTCGAGCTTCTGCTGGGCAAGCGCGTAGTCGCCCTGGCGGGCGTAATCGACTCCCAGCTGCGTATTGATCTGCGCAGCGCGCGCGAGATCGGGTTTGGCGATGGCTGACGGGCCGGTCTCCTGCGTCGCGCAGCCGGCCAACGCCACCACCATGGCCGCCGCCAGGGGGTAGAGCCAGCGTCGGCGTTCGCTCTTCTGCGTCGGGGACAGCCGCGGCAGCAGCATCAAGATGCCTCCGCGTGCGTTTCGCCAAGGCGGTGACGCTGACGCGACTGGATGCGGCCCACGAGCTGACCGCACGCCGCGTCGATGTCATCACCGCGCGTCCGGCGCGTAGTCGCCACCATGCCGTGTGACCGCAGGATCTCCGCAAACCCCGCGATCCCGCGCTGCGGGGAACGCTGGAACCGCGCCTTCGGAAACGGGTTGAAGGGGATGAGGTTGACCTTCGCCGGCAGCCCCGCAAGCAGC
>DASVGQ010000007.1:0-20237 GCA_036379455.1 Nevskiaceae bacterium | reverse complement strand
TGATGTAGGCACCGTCGCGAAGGGTCCGACGGATGGCGAAAGCTGCCGGAGGCTCAGCCCCTGGATTCAAAATATTTCCGGATGGATTTCTCGGCTTCCGCAATGGGCTGCTTGCGCAGCTCATCCGCAGGCGCAAAGTCGAGCGTCGTCAGGGCGTAGGTGAAGAGCTCGACGGTCTGGGCGCGCTCGGCGGCGCTGCGGATCTGTCCTTCCTCCGACGGGTACAACAACGTTTCCAGCAGCTCGCCAAGCAGATTCCACAGGTGGCGCTCCGAGCCGTCCATCTGCACCGGTCCGCGTGGCTGTGTCCCCGGAGCGCCGTCGGTCAGGCGCAGGCCGAGCACGCCCGGGTGCAGCAAGTCCGGGTTGGGGTTGTCGTAGGCGTGTGAAAGCTCGTCGGGAGACTCGTCAGGGTTGTCGAATACGTGGATCGGCAGGTTGTTGAGCGCGCCGCCGTCCATCCACAGCCCCTGGTAGTCGTAGCGCCCCTGGCTCGCCCGTTTCGGCACCTTGGCCTTCACTTCCACAGGCTTGAATACCAGCGGCAGGTTCATGGAGATGGCCACCGCCTCGGCGACCGGGAAATCCGGCGTGTGCCAGGCCGAGAACACGGCGGGTCGGTTGTGCGTGAGATTGACGCCGATGATGCGCAGGTCCACCTGCGTGGCGCGCCAGAACTGGGCGAAGCTGATGTTCGGATGCGGAAGCGTGTGGTTCTCGAGCGCCTGCACGCGATCGAGCAGCCACTCGTTCACCGAATCCTGCAGGAACTTGCGTACCGGCAGGCCGGGAAAGATTCCTCCGTCCATCAGCAGGCCGTAGACGCTCTCGGAAGTGGAGCTCAGCAGCCGTTTGAGGAGTGCGTTGTCGCTCACTCCACGAACGTTCAACAGGGCCGGCATGAGACGGGTGAGCAGCGCTGCCCCGCCCCAACCCATGGCGGCGCCCTGGGTCTTGACGAGGGACAGCGCGGCGATCCAGCCGGATTTGATGGCCGCGTAGATGGCGGTCTGCCATGGCTCGAGCCCGGAATGCGTGGTGGGACGGTTGTTTGCGTCCACCGTCCGCCAGGTTCCGGGAGCTGGAACATCGAAGAAGGCTTCGAAGGTCTCCGGCTTGCTGAGCACGCCCCCGACCTGATCTGCGGTTGCGCCCATGGCCAGGAACAGCGCCGTGATGGCGCCGGCAGACGTGCCGCTGATGCCCTTGATGCGGCGCGTCTGGAGCGGTTCGTCTAGCCGGATCGGCAACAGCGGGATATCCCGGCCGCGTTCACGGACCGTGGTGTTCTGCAGGGCGCGGATAGCGCCCAAGTAGGTGACGCCCTTGCCGCCGCCGCCCTCCAGCGCCAGATAGCGGACGTCCTTGGGCGTCAGCCCCGAGGAATGGCCACGGCTCAATCCTCGATGGCTTCGCCGGTCTCCGGATCCCAGCGCGGCAGCTGGTCGTCGGCGCGCAGGTGCACGAGAGTGGTGGGGACCACGACCTCCCACGCCTCTCCCTGCGGCGTAACCTCGTCGCTCGGGCGGTCCAGCTCTTCGGCGATCTCTTCGGCGATGGGCAGGTAGAGATCGTCGCCGATGGCCGGCAACGGCCCACCGTTCCAGAGTTCGCCGAACTGCAGGAAGTGTTCGATGGCGTATTCGAAGCCCGGACGCGCCGGAACCACCACCCGGGCATAACCGGCTTTCAGGAACTGGTTGAAGGCCGGATCGTCGTCCTCGTAGCGGACCCGATCACGCCAGCGATCCTTGCCGCCCCAGAAGTAGGGATAGGTTTTCCACGTCGTGTGTTCCCACTCGAAAGCCTGTTCGAAGAACCGGACGTAAGGCGCTTCGAGCGCCGCCTGCTGCAGATTCACCTGTCGCAGCCCGGATTCCGTGAAGTTCTCGATGGCGCCGAAGGCGTCGAAGTGCTGCTGGGTAAGAATGCTGAGGCAGTGCTTCTTGAGCTCGTCGCGCATGAGCTGCAGGTTGAGCGCCGGGTTGTGCCCTTGAACGCTGCTGCCGGCCCGCATCTCGATCTCGGCCAACCGTTCCTCGTACTCGTTCAGCCTGGCCCGGTAGGCCTGCGTGAGCTTGGCGTGCGTCTCGTGCTGCCATTTCTGCAGCGCGCGCGGCGTGCGTTGGCACTTGATCTCGAGGGCAAGCGTGAAGGAGGTCAGCCGGTTCGACGAGATCGCGCAGGGGATCGAACCCGACTCGCCGTCCAGCGCAAGCGACATGAAGCCCTCGCCGGGCCAGAACAGGAAGGCGCGTTGCCCGATCTGGACGGCAACGTTGGCCGACGCGTCATTCACGGACCACGGGATCCGGGCACAGGTGGCGAAGCTCGCTATGGCTCGATAGCCGTCATCGATCTGGATTTCGGCCGAATGCGTGTAGTTGACGCGATTCTTGCTGTCCTCGTTGGCGTTCTTTGTGCCGCTGTCGAAGGCGACGGCCTTGGTGCGATATTCCTCGGGCGGCGGCTCCACGTCCGTGGCGCCGTATTCGTGGCCCCAGAACTGGTAATTGGCTTCCGTGATCTGCGACGGCTGCAGTCCGAACGCGCGTGGCTTGGCGAGCCGGACCATGCCGGCATGGTCGTTTTCCTGTACCGAGATCAGGAAGGCAGCCGGTTCGGGAACCATGAAGTCGTACATGGCGCGCCGGCCGTAGTTGTACATCTGCGCGCGATAGACCTTGTTCACCCACTGATAGACACCGGAGACGTGGCCGCTGCCGGTGGTGTTGTCGAAGCCGTGCAGGCTCCGCTCGATCTCTTCGGTGGTGGTGCGCAGGGAGGTTCGTTCCAGCACGCGCTGGGTGATCTTCTTCGCGCTGCGCTCGGTGACGTCCCGTGAGAAGCTGGTGGCGACGTTGGTCGCGGCCGTCTTGCTGCGCGATGTGGAGCCTTCAGCGCTGGCGGAGAACTCGACCATCGGGCCGTAGCTGCCCGAGACGCTCACGCCCGCCGCCAGCGTGCTGTCCTCGGCCAGGGTCTCGCTGGTGGCATTGGTCATTTCGTAGCGCGCGGTCGATTCCAGATCCCGCTCCTCGGAGGTCGTGGTTTCCGCTTCCCGGAAGATCAGCTCCTCGGTTTCCCGGCGGCGCGTGTGCTCGCGTTCCTTCCTTTCGCTCTTGAGGATGTTCTCGATATGCGAGACATCGGCCGCCTCGTAACGTACCAGCCGTTGTTTGACGATCAGCAGATCGGCCATCGGCGGCGCCTGCAGGGGGGCCAGCGCGTTCGCTGGCAGCAAGGGGCGCGCACGTTCGGGCGGGGCGGTAGCGTCCGCGTCGTTCGTGAGCATCAGCGGCCAGGTTGGCGGCGCGGCGACCGAGGTCGCCACCAGGGTCGTGCCGATGCGCCGCATCGCGACCTGTGGCGGTGGCTGATACAGGGCATCCAGTTCGGTTGCCAACGCGCGCATCCCGGCGTGGATGTCCAGGGCCAGCTGGTCGAGCGGCCGGGCGTCCACCGCCAGCTTGCGCTGGTCAAGCAGTTCGCGGGTGCTCGGCGACAGGACCTTGGCCGCCGTCACCTTGAGACGAAGCCCACGCGCATCGTCGGCTGGCGGGATGAGCGCCGCAGCGCGTGCGGAATCTCCCATCTCCGCACCCGTATCCGCCGCAGCGGCGAGCTTGCCGGCCTCGGCCAAGGCCGCTTCCACCTCGGCTTGCAGCTTCACCACGGCGGCCTCGTTGCGGGTGCCCTCGGCGATCAGCGTCTGCGCGTGTTTGAGGATGACCTGCGTGCGCTGGGCCTGCTGCAGAAGCCGGGCCGTCGTCGCTACGGTCTCGGCCGTCGGTGCGGTTCCGGCTTCAGGAGTGGCCGTCGCGTCCGGCGCAGGGCGCTGCGGAGTCGTCTGCAGATGAGAGGCGTCGAGAGAGGTCAACTCCTCGAACGCTGTCTTGAGCTGGCGATAGCGTTCCACGGCTTCGGCGGCGCGCGCGGCGGCCGTGGTCCGTGCTTCCCGCTGCAACTGTTCCTGGGCTTGCCGCCACTCCCGGGTGGACAGGCCGGAGTGGCGGTCGATGTGATCCGGCAGCAGCAGGGGGCGGCGTCGATAACGTCGCAACGTCCTTCCACTGTCCGGGAAAGTCTGATCCGTAGCGGCTTTCAGGATGACCTTGAGGTCGCGCAGCTGCTGTACCAGGAGCGCCAGGGGGCGCGTCTGCTCGCTTGCCAGCAGCTTGATGCTGAGGATGCTGTCCATCAGTCGCGTAACGGCGCTGGTGACCGCAGGATCCTGCACCAGCGTTGGGATGGGGACGCCAAAGGCCCGATGTGTCACCTCTGCTACGCGTGCGTTGTCGAGCACCGCGCTGGCCTCGAGTCCGTCCAGCGCACGCGTCAGTCCGGCTAATTGCGGCGCGATCTTCAGGGTCGTCGGGGTGCCGACGAACTCTGCGCTGGCGACGAAGACCTGCGCGGCCTGTCTGAATGCTGCCAGCTGCGCGCGCGGGGCGCGGCTTGCGGCGGCCTGCTTGGCGGCTGCGTCGAAGTGCGATCCGTAGGCGAGGCGCAGCGGCGGCAGTGTCTCGTCGCGGGGTACGGCCGGGCGTTGCAGCAGGAGGCGGAACAGGGTTTCCATCGAGTTCTCCTCTTGGAGGGCGACCGTCTGGCCGGGTGTCAGGACAGCTACTACCGGAGCCGTCTGACGAATGTCAACTTTGGGTTCGCCCTGAATCGCTCCTGTCGGCCCTCCGCTATGCTGTGCGCGACCCCTCGACCGCCACGTCGGATGTGCGCTGCCTGAACCGCTGCGCGGGGTGCGGTGGCGTGGGGCATCCCGATCGGAAAGCGTTGGTCGACGACGCCGTGCAGCGGTTGCCGGAGGTTGCGCAGGATGTGGAGAAGCTGGCTGTTGCTGGGAATTGCGGTCATGGCCGAGGTGACGGCGACATCCGCGTTGAAGATGTCTGACGGCTTCACGCGCGGCTGGGCCGTAGTGGTCCTCGTGATCGGCTACGGGCTGGCGTTCTACCTGATGTCCATCATCGTGCGCGTGCTGCCGGTCGGCGTGGTCTACGCCGTGTGGTCAGGCTTTGGCATCGTGCTCATCACGCTTGTCGGGTGGCTGCATTTCGGCCAGCGCTTGAACATCCCCACGCTCGTGGGGATGGCGCTGATCATCGGCGGCGTCGTCGTACTCCAGGCCTTTGCGCCGCACGCCGTGGCGGTGCGCTGAACCCCCTGCGGGAGTCAGTGCCCGCCGTCGTCGGGCGGCGGGAACAAGTCGTCGGCCGGCAGCTTGCCGTTGTGGACCTGCGCGAGCCGGTGCTGCAGGTACGCGGTGCGGATGAAGATGTAGGGATCGAACTGGGATTCGATGAGGCTCTCCGTCCCCAGCAGGTTGGCGCGGATGTTGACGACGTGCAGCGCGGACACCGTGTATTTCGGCAGGTCGTAGCGGCCCGGCAGGTAGTAGGTGGGGTTGCTGAAGATGCCGGCGACGTCACCGACCGCGTCACGGTTGTCCGAGGGGCCGACGAAGGGAATCATCAGGAACCACCCCGGGCCGACGCCCCATTTTCCGAAGGTCAGGCCGAAGTCCTCGTCGTGCTTGTCGAGCCCGACGTTCGAGGCGACGTCCACGAGCCCGCCGACGCCGTAGGTGGAGTTGATGGCGAAGCGCAGCAGGTCTTTGCCGCCCTGCAGGAAGTTGCCCTGCAGGAAGTCGTTGATGAAGACCGTCGGGTAATCCAGGTTCGAGAAGAAGTTGGACACCCCGCGCCGGGCGAGCGAGGGAACGACCTTGACGTAGCCCTTGGCAACCGGGCGCAGCACCAGCTTGTCCGCCTCGTTGTTGAAGGCGTAGACCTTGCGGTTGACGGGTTCCAGCGGATCCGCCGGGTCGGTCGGCGGCGTGTGCGCACAGCCGGCCAGCACAACGGCCGCGGCGAGCCCCGCCGCCAGCAGGAAACTCCCGGTTCTATTCTTGGTGTGCATCCGCCCGCCCCGATACAGGTGTGTCCAGATCCAGCAACGCGTCGACGCCGAAGAAACGCAGCAGCGCCATGACGTTGGGTGCCACTCCCTCGACCTTGAAGGCTCCGCCGCGGGCGCGTGCCCGGCGCGTCAGCTCCAGCAGCAGCGCGATGCCGGCACTGTCCAGCCGCGTGACGTGAGCCAGATCCAGAGTTCCTCGATCCACCATGGCGTCGGCGTGGCGCACCAGCGTCTCGACTTCCGCGAAGCCCAGCCGTCCTTGCGGAGGCACGGGGGCTCCGCCGGCTGCCCGGGAATGCGTCGCCTCCATCAGCGCTTGGCGCCGGCCTGGGGCACGCCCGGAGGCGCGGACAGCTGCTGCCGCTTGAGCTTCGTGATCACCGCGTCGATGCCGTTCTGCTGCATGTCCGTCGTGATCTGGGTGCGAAAGTTCAGCACCAGCGAAATGTTGTCGATCACGATGTCGTAGACCTTCCAGTGCCCGTCCACCAGCCGCATGGCGAAGTCGATCGGGATGTTCTGTCCGTCGTCGCGCGCCATGACGGTGCGCACCGTGGCGGTCTTGTCTCCCGCCTGGTAGCGCGACGGCTTCCATTCCACCTTGGTGGTACTGGCGTTTTCCAGCAGGCCGTTGGCGTAGGAGCGGATCATCATGTCCTTGAAGTTCTCCGCGAAGGCCTGGCGCTGCGCGGGCGTGGCTTCGCGCCAGTACCGACCCATGACGATCTGCGCGATGTAACGCACGTCGAAGTGCGGAACGGCGACCTCGTTCACCACCTTGTAGAAGGACTGCGGGTTCGCCTTGTACTGGGCGCGGTGCTGTTCGATAAGCGACTGCAGCTGCTCGACGCTGCCCTTGAGCGAGGCTTCCGGCGTATTGGCTTGCTGCGCGCTGACGAGGACCGGCAGCAGGCACAGCACAAGAGGAAAGATGAGGCGTTTGAAGGTCATGCTGAGGGATCTCCTGAGGTCACTGGCCCGCCGGCGCGTGCGACGCGCTCGGCTGTCCGGCTTTCTGCGCCATGCCGGTGAGGAACTGGCCGATGACATTCTCGAGGATGAATGCGGATTGCGTGAACTGGATGTGGCTGCCGTTCTTGAGCGATTTTTCCGATCCACCCGGATCGATGCCAATGTACTGCGAACCGAGCAGTCCGGCGGTGAGGATCTTGGCCGCGGAGTCCGCCGGGATATCCTCGTGTTGCTTGCTGATGGCCATGGTCACGGCTGCCTGGAAAGTCCGTGGATCGACCGATATGCCCGTCACGGCCCCGATGCGCACGCCCGCGAGCTTGACGGATGCGCCCGGGGTGAGACTGCCGATGTTGTTGAAGTCCGCCGTGACGGTGTAGGTGCCGCCGCTGCCGACGTCGTCGTTGCTGGCGACTCGGAAGGTCAACACGAAGATGGCCGCGACGCCGAGGCAGACGAAGAACCCGACCAGAATTTCCAATGCGCGTGATTGCATGCGATCTCCGTGATCCGGGTCCGGGCGTGCTCAGCGGAACATGAATGCGGTGAGGACGAAGTCCAGCCCGAGGACCGCCAGCGACGATGCCACGACCGTGGTGGTGGTCGCGCGGGAGACGCCCTCGGAATTGGGGGCCGCGTGATAGCCTTGGTAGACCGCGATCCAGCTGATCGTGACACCGAACACCAGCGCCTTGATCATGCTCTGCAGGATGTCGTCGGGATGAACGTCAGCGTGGATCTGTGACCAGAACGCGCCGGGATCGACGCCCAGCAGCGTCACCCCGATCAGGTATCCGCCCGCCACCCCGATCGCCATGACCGAGAAGATCGCCGTCAGCAGCGGCATGGCAATGAAGCCCGCCAGGAAGCGCGGCGCCGCGACGTAGCGCAAGGGGTCCACGGCCATCATCTCCATGCCGGACAGCTGGTCGGTGGCGCGCATCAGGCCGATTTCCGCGGCCAGCGCCGAGCCGGCGCGGCCGGCGAACAGCAGGCCCGTCACGACTGGGCCAAGCTCGCGGATCACCGTCAGCGCGACGAACACCCCGAGCGAGGAAGTGGCGCCGAACTCCGACAGCGTCCGGTAGCCTTGCAGGCCGAGCACCATGCCGACGAAGCTGCCGGACACCACGATGATCACCAGCGACAGCACGCCGACCATGTACAGCTGGCGCAGGAAGATTCCCGGTCGCAGCAGCACGTACGGCAGCGCCGTCACCAGCTGGAACAGGAACAGCGTCGCGCGGCCGAGGCCCGCGAGGATGCCGGCGAGCGTGCCGAACAGGTGATTCACGCCGCGGCGGCCCGGCGTGACAGGCCGAGATCCTCGTCCAGCGGCGGCGCCGGATAGTGAAACGGCAGCGGTCCGTCGTGCTCGCCGCGCAGGAACTGGCGCGCGTGTGCCTCGGTGGAGGAGCGCACCTCCGCCGGCGTGCCGTGGCTCACCACCTTGCCGCCGGAGACGATGTAGACGCGATCGGCGATCGACATCACTTCCGCCACGTCGTGGCTGACGATGATCGACGTCAGCCCGAGCGCGTCGTTGAGCGTCCGGATCAGCCGCATGAGGACCGCCATCGAGATCGGGTCCTGGCCCGTGAAAGGCTCGTCGTACATCACCATTTCAGGGTCCAGCGCGATGGCGCGCGCCAGCGCCACGCGTCGCCCCATGCCGCCGGACAGTGCGCTCACCGACAGGTCGCGTGCGCCGCGCAGGCCGACGGCGTCGAGTTTGAGCAGCACCAGGTCGCGGATCATCGATTCTGGCAGGCGGGTGTGCTCGCGCAGCGGAAACGCCACGTTCTCGAAGACCGACAGGTCGCTGAGCAGCGCGCCGTTCTGGAACAGCATGCCCATGCGCTTGCGCAGCGCGTAGAGGCCGCGGCGCGACTGCCGGTGGATGTCGACGCCGTCGAATACGATCGTGCCGGCGTTCGGGCGCCACTGGCCGCCGATCAGTCGCAGCAGCGTGGTCTTGCCGGTCCCTGATGGCCCCATGATCGCCGTGACCTGGCCGCGCACGATGTCGAGATCGATGCCGTCGTAGACCAGCCGCCTGCGGGTGTAGCCGAAGCGCAGGCCGCGGATGCGGACCAGCGGCGCGCCGACCGCGGAGCCCGTGGGGGAGTCAGGCGCGGATGTGGAACGGTCAGGCATGCGGGGGATCGGAGAGGGCTCGGAGCGCGGCCGCGATGGCCGCCGAGCGCCTTATGATACCGAAGCCCGATTCTGGCGCGCCGAACGCAGCGCGAGCTGGGCCAGCAAGCGCTTGATGAGCTCGTGTGCGATCGCGTCGACGTCGATCGGCAGCTCCGTGCGGTGAACGAGGTCCGCCATCTGCGTCATGCGCAGCCCTGGGTAGCCGCAGGGGTTGATGCGGTCGAAGGGTGACAGGTCCATGGCGGCGTTGAACGCCAGCCCGTGATAGCAGCATCCGCGGCGGATGCGCAGGCCGAGCGAGCCGATCTTGCGGCTTTCGGGGTGCGTGCCGTCGAAGGCGCGGCGCACGTAGACGCCGGGCGCCTCGCGGCGGGCGAACGCCGCCACGCCGTGATCGGCCAGCGTGCCGATCATCGATTGTTCCAGCAGCGTCACCAGCGAGCGCACGCCGAGGCCGAAGCGGCGCAGGTCCAGGAGCACGTAGATCACGATCTGCCCCGGTCCGTGGTAAGTGACCTGGCCGCCGCGGTCGGAGCAGACCACGGGGATGTCTCCCGGACACAACAGGTTCTCGGGGCGACCGGCCTGACCCTGCGTGAAGACCGCCGGATGCTGCAGCACCCAGAGCTCGTCCGGTGTGCTGGCGTCGCGGCCGTCCGTGAATGCGCGCATGCGTGCCCAGGTAGTCCGGTAATCGGCGATGCCGAGCTCCCGGACGACCGGCGGTGCGGCTGCCTCCGCGCGCTCCGTCACGGCTACAGCGCCATCAGGACCCGTTCGTCGCGGTGCACCAGTGCGCCGATGCGCCGCGCATGTGCGGCGTCACGCGCGCGGAAACGTAGCGTCAGGCACACGTAGCGCCCGTGCGCGGAGGAGCGTCGGCCGACGTCGAGTCGCGTGCCCGGCCCGAGCGCCGCCTCGATCCTGCGGATCAACGCGGCCTCGGCCTGGGCGTCTGGACGCATGAAGGCCTTGATGGGGAAGTCACAGGGATAGATCGGCGGCGTGCCCATGCGGTGCCGTCACGGCGCCGCGGCCGACGGGTTGGAGTTGCCGCCCATCCACAGGCGTACCTGGTCAGCGAGGTTGTGGATGAGCCCGCCGCCCTGCACGGCAGCGAGCGAGACCAGCGGCACCGTCCGCAGCGTCTTGTCGTTCAACGTCACCGTGGCCACGCCGACCGTCTGGTCGAGTTTCACCGGCGCGACGATCGGCTTGTCGATCTTGACGCCGACCTTGAGCTCCTTGCCTTCGCCGCGCGGCAGCGCGACGTAAAGAGGCTCGGCGGTCCCCACCGGCAGCTCTTCCGTTGCGCCCTGGTAGATCCGTACCTTCGCCGCCGGCTGTTGCGGCCCCATCAGCTCGTGCGTGTTGTAGAACTGGAAGCCGTAGTTCAGCAGCTGCTCGACGGCCACGTTGCGGTAGGCCTCGCTCTTGGTTCCCATGACCACCGCGATGAGTCGCTGCCCGTCGCGTTTGGCGGAGGCCAGCAGGCAGTAGCCGGCCGCATCCGTGAAGCCGGTCTTGAGCCCGTCGACCGAAGGATCCGTGAACAGCAGGTTGACGCGGTTGTACTGCCGGATCTTGTCGTAGGTGAATTCCTTCTGCGCGAAGTACGGGTAGTACTTCGGGAAGTTGTGGATGATCGCCCGCGCGAGGACTGCGAGATCCTGCGCCGAGACGACGTCCTGCGGCAGCGGGCCAGTCGACTTGCCGCCCTGCAGGAAGTCCGCCGGCAGCCCGTCGGCGTTGATGAAGTGGCTGTGCGTCATCCCCAGCTTCTTCGCGTAGTCGTTCATGAGCGGCACGAAGGAACTGACGCTGCCGGCGATGCCTTCGGCGAGCGCCGTGGCCGCGTCGTTGCCGGAGTCGACGATCACCCCCTGGATCAGGTCTTCCACCGACACACGATCGCCGACCGTCACGAACATGCGCGACGCGCCACCGTTGACGCCGAGCAGCCAGGCGTGCTTGCTGATGAGGAACTTCGTGTCGAGCTGGATGTGACCGGTCTTGAGCTCGTCGAAGGTGATGTACAGCGTCATCAGCTTCGTCAGGGAAGCCGGCGGGACCTGAAGCTCCGGGTCCTTGGAGGCGAGGATCTGCCCGCTGGCGTAATCCATGAGGACGTAACTGGTTCCCTGGATCGCCGGGGCCGGCGGGATGAACGCCGCGCGCGCGGCGAGCGGCAGCATCAGCATCAGGAAAACAGCCAACGCACGTCTCATGGATGGACCCTCGATCCGTTTCAGAATCTCGATGTGTGGATGCCGCGCCGCCTGCAGGAAGTTCGGCATGCGTCCCTCGGCGTGCCCGGGCCGACCCTGCCAGCGGAGGCGCGCCGCGATTGGACAGCGGATGCGCGCATTCGTGCGCCAGCGCTTGGCCTTTCCCCGCAAGCGATGCGTCGCGTCGCGCCGGTGAACCGCGACGGCGTCGTCCGCCGCCGCGGTAGCGGCGGTCACATGGCGCCGTTGAGGCTGCGCGCTCGGTGAAGACGTTGTGCGCGTATCAGTGGGCGCCCATCCACAGCCGCGCCTGGTCGACGAGCCGGTGTACGAGCCCGCCCTTGGGGACTTCCTGCAGCGCGACGAGCGGCACCGTGTTCAGCGTCTTGTCCCCCAGCACGATGGCGGCGCTGCCGACGACTTGGCCTGCGGCGACCGGCGCCAGGATCGGTCCCTTGAGCGTCGGCACGATCTTCACGCTCTTGCTCTCGCCACGTGGCAGCGCAATGAAGAGCGGATCGACCGTCCCTACCGGCAGCTGCTCGCTCGCACCCTTGTAGACGCGCGCCTGCACCGCCGGCTGCCCTTTGCCCAGCAGTTGCGCGGTCTCGAAGAACTGGAAGCCGTAGTTGAGCAGCTGCTCGTTGGCGACGTTGCGGTACTTCGCGCTCTTGGTGCCCATCACGATCGAGATCATGCGGCGGTCGTTGCGGTGCGCCGACGCCAGCAGGCAGTAGCCGGCAGCGTCCGTGAAGCCTGTCTTCAGGCCATCCACTGAGGGGTCGGTGAACAGCAGACGGTTGCGGTTGAGCTGCTTGATGCCGTTGTAGGTGAACTCCTTCTCCGCGAACATCGGGTAGTACTGCGGGAAGTCCCGGATGAGGTGGCGCGCGAGCAGCGCGAGGTCTCCGGCGGTCGAATACAGCTCGGGATCGGGCAGCCCGTCGGGGTTCGTGAAGTGGCTGTGCGTCATGCCCAGCTGCTTTGCGTACTGGTTCATCAGCGCCGCGAAGGCGTCGACGCTGCCGGCAACGTGTTCGGCGATGGTGATGGACGCATCGTTGCCGGAAGAGACGATGATGCCGCGGATCAGATCCTGCACGCTCACCTGCGAATGCAGGTCGAGGAACATCCGCGACGCCGAGCTGTCGAGCCCCGTGCGCCACGCGGCTTCGCTGACCACCGCCTTGTCGCCCATGTGCAGGCGGCCCTTCTTGAGGAGGTCGAATACGATGTACAGCGTCATCGTCTTCGTGATGGACGCCGGCGCCACGCGCAGCTCGGGGTCCTTGGACGCAATCACATCACCGCTGGTGTAGTCCATGAGCACGTAGCTGCTGCCCTGGATGTCCGGCGGCGGTGGCGTGAAGGCGGCGTGTGCCGCCAGCGGCAGGGTCAGCAGCGCAAGCAGCGCCCCGAGGGCGTTCTTCATCGACAGGAGCTCCACCAAGGAAACGAGCCGCGGTGATCGCGGGAAGATACCGTTTGCCGCGCGCATCTTAGGGGGCGTCGAGCACCCCGTACAGCGCGTCACAGGGAATCACCGCGCGTACCGCGCGGCGATGTGTGCTCAGCGATAGCTGGGCGTCGACGGAATCCCGTTGTCCGCAAGCTGTTGACGGACCGCCTGCAGCTGCGTGGATCCCTCCAGGGGACCGATCAGTACGCGCGTCGCGGGCGTACCTGCGTACTCGCCTGGCACCAGCTGGAGGCCGGTGACCCCCGCGTTCTGGATACGGTCGCGCAGGACCGCCGCGTTGTCACGGTCCAGGAAGATCCCCGCCTGGAGGTAGCGGCTGTTCTCGGCTACCTGTCGCGCGGATCGATGTTCACCCGCAGGGTGATTGTGCAGCGCTACCTTGCGGAGCTTGCCCTTTGCCGACGCCACCATTTCCGGCGGCACCTCCGGCGAGGCCGGCTTGCGCGGCGTGATGACCGCCAGCTTCACCTTGGCGCTGCCGTGATTGAGCATGCCGATCTTCGCCGCCGCCGCGTAGGAGAGGTCGATGATGCGGCCCTTGTGGAAGGGGCCGCGATCGTTGATACGGACGATCGCGGACTTGCCGTTGCGGAGATTCGTGACCTTCACGTAGCTTGGGATCGGCAGCGTCGGGTGCGCGGCCGTCATCGCGTACATATCGTAGGGCTGCCCGCTTGCGGTAGGTCGGCCCTGGAACTTCTTGCCGTACCACGACGCTTCGCCGGTCTGCGTGAAGTCCGCGTCGCGCTGCAGGACGTGGTAGGTCTTGCCGCCGACGGTATAGCTCGCCGGGTTGTCATTGTCGCCGGAGGGTTGCCAGTCCGGTTCCGCGCTGCCGGCTTCTGCCGAGTCGTCGGAGCGGCCTCCCACCCGCGGGACACTCGCGACGGCGTCCGCCCGCGCGTTCGCAGGGGATTTGCTCGCCGACGCCACTTCCGGCGCACTCGCCGTCGGCTGTAGGGGCTGCATTCCGCAACCGATCAACGCGAGAGAAGGCATCAACAGCAGGCTGCAATGCAGCACCAGGCGTCGGATGCCCGACCTCACCGATCCCCCCGCCGCGCGTGCGCGAGCTCTTGAGCGAGCTGCGACACGGCCATGGCATAGAAGATCCGCGGGTTGTACGACATTATTGCGTAGAACGGCGAGAGTACCATCCAGTCTGCCTGCTGCGTCCCTGCGCCGTCAAGCCGGACAAACGCCGCGGGCAGGCTGGCGGGAAGTACTACGCCGGATGCGCTGCGGATGCCGCCTTGTTCGAGCGACCCGACGAGCGAGTCGATTTGTCGCGGGTTGACCGTTACGTCGGCAGGCAGCCTGCCGGGCGCGGTTGCCGGCAGCATGATCGGCATGCCCCGCTGCCAGCGACGCACCGGATCGTAGTGAACCAGGTAGTTGGCAATGCTGCCGATGGCATCTGGCGCGGACCACAGGTTTGCCGTACCGCTGCCGTCGAAATCCACCGCCAGCCGCCGGTAGTTGCTGGGCATGAACTGGGCCATGCCGAGCGCGCCCGCATAGGACCCTTGCACGGTGGATGGATCGAGTCCGTCGTCCCGGCACAGCACGAAGAACTGCTCGAGCTCCGAGAAGAAGAAGTCGCTGCGCCGGTCGTGCTCGAAGGCCATGGTTGACAGGGCATCGATGGTCCGCACGTGGCCCGTGTTGCGCCCGTAACGGGTCTCCACCCCGAGGATCGCGGTGATGACGCTCGGCGGCACGCCGTAGATTGCCTCTGCCTTGTCGAGCCAGCGCTGGTTCTCGTGCATGAACGCCAGCCCCGCCGTCACATTGCGCGCGTTGACGGCGATTTTCCGGTAGGCGCTCCACGCCAGCGTCTTCTCTTTGGCATGGCGCTCTTCGTGAAGCAGCTGCGGCATCAGCTGTGCGCCGCGCAGCGTGGCGCGCACGTCGTTGAGCTGGCTTGCGGTGAACCCGTAACGGGCCTGCAGCTGCTCGAGGAGCACTGGTACGCGCGGCGCATCGCTGAAATCCGCCCACGCCGCGCAGGAGCAGGCGAGCAGCACGGCGGCGGCGATCAGGCGGATCAATTCGTCAGCAGCTTGCGGTGGGTGTGGATCGCCATGAGCATACCGAAGCCCGCCAGCAGGCTCACCATCGAAGTGCCGCCGTAACTCACCAGCGGCAGCGGGACGCCGACCACCGGCAGCAGGCCAACGACCATGCCCACGTTGATGAAGACGTAGACGAAGAAGGTCATGCCGAGGCTACCCGCGAGGATGCGCTGGAAGCTGTCCTGCGCGCGCATCGCGATGATCATGCAGCGCGCCACGATGGCAAGATACAGCGTGAGCAGGACCATGACCCCGATGAGGCCCATTTCCTCGGCGAACACCGAGAAGATGAAGTCGGTGTGGGCCTCCGGCAGGAAGTCGAGCTTGGCCTGCGTTCCGAGCAGCCAGCCCTTGCCCCAGAAGCCGCCCGAACCGATGGCGATCTTGCTCTGCGTGATGTGGTAACCCGCGCCGAGCGGGTCGCGGCCAGGATTGAGGAAGGTCAAAAGACGTTCGCGCTGATAATCATGGAGGCGCAGCCAGATGACCGGCGCCGCGGCCAGGATCAACGCGGTCGCGGCAAGCACCCAGCGCCACCGCAGGCCGCCGAAGTAGAGCGCCAGCAGGCCGGTCGCCAGCACCAGCACGGCCGTGCCGAGATCGGGCTGCATGGCGATGAGCCCGACCGGAACCATGATGATCACCAGCGAGCTCAACGTGGTCCACACCGAGGGCGGTAGCGTCTTGGCGTGCAAGAACGCGGCGATAGCCAGCGGCATGCCGAGCTTCATCAGCTCCGCCGGCTGGAAGCGCAGCGGCCCGATCACGAGCCAACGCTGTGCGCCCTTGCTGTGGTAGCCGAGAGCGATGACGGCCACCAACAGCAGCAGCGCGAAGCCGTAGAGCCACGGCGCGATGCGGCGCAGCCATTCAGGCGGAATCTGTGCGATGGTAAACATCACGACGACTCCGAGCACCAATCGCTCGGCCTGGTCGATGACCATCGATCGCGAGCCGTCGGTAGCCGAGTAGAGCGTCGCCAGTCCGATGGCACAGGTCAGCAGCAGCAGTCCCAGCAACCACGGATCGACGTGGCTCAGGATCAGATGACGCGGGTTGCGCTGTGCATCGTGCTCCTGCAGCACGGTGTCGCCGCTCAATTCGCTTCTCCAGCGTCGGCTGGCGCCACGGTGGGCTGTGAACTCGTCTTGGCGTCGGGCTGCCCATAGACGATGTGCCCGAGCAGGTACATGTCCATCACTTCGCGCGCCACGGGCGCCGCCGCCGAACCGCCGTGAACACCGTGCTCGGCGACGACCGCCACGACGATCTTCGGGTCGTCGGCTGGCGCGAAGGCAATGAACAGCGCGTTGTCACGGTACTTGAGCGGCACGTCGACCTGATCCCGTTGTGAGGCGGCGCCCTGCGCCAACCCCACGACCTGCGCGGAGCCGGTCTTGGCGGCGATCGGGTAGGGCGCATCACGGCCGATGCGCCATGCCGTGCCGTGCACCTTCTGCGCCACGGCCTGCATGCCGTCGATGATCTGCTTCCAGTTGCCGGGCTGGGTTTCCTCGATGGCCGGCAGTGGCGTCGGTGGGACCACCGCCAGCTTGCCGTTGCCGGGATCGCCGACCGCGCGGACGATGTGCGGCGCGAACCCGAGTCCGTGCATCGCAACGCGTGCCGTGGCGGCGGCCAGCTGCATCGGCGTCACTTTCCAGATGCCCTGGCCAATGCCGGTGTTGAGGGTTTCACCTGGATACCAGGCGTGATGACGGTTCTTCGCCACCCAGTCTGGATTGGGCATCAGGCCTGCGCGTTCTCCCGGCAGGTCGACGCCCGTGAGCTGGCCGAAACCGAAAGGCGCGAGATACTCGTCGATGCGCGCGATTCCAAGCTGATAGGCCGTGTTGTAGAAGAAAACGTCGCAGGATTCCTGGATGCCGTGCTGCAGGTCGACCGTTCCGTGCCCGGTGCGTTTCCAGTCGCGGAAGTGGCGCGAGGAGTTCGGCAGCGTGAAATAACCGGGGCAGTAGAAAGTCGTCTTCGCGGTCAACGTACCGGCTTGCAGACCGGCAAAGCCCATGAACGGTTTGATCGTCGAGCCCGGCGCGAACAGTCCCTGCAGGGCGCGGTCATAGAGCGGCTTGTCGGGGTCCTGCAGCAGCGCCTCGTAGTTGGCCTGGCTGAGGCCGTTGACGAACAGCGACGGATCGAAGCCGGGCTTGCTGACCAGCGCGAGGATTTCTCCATTGCGCGGATCGAGCGCGACGACCGCGCCGTCAAGCTCGCCCAGCGCCTGCTCGGCGACATTCTGCAGCCGCATGTCGATCGTCAGGTACAGGCTCTTGCCGTTGATGCCCGACTTGTAGCCGAGTTCACGCAGCGGACGGCCGACCGCGTTGGCTTCGACGATCTTCGTCCCCGGCGTGCCGCGCAACGCGTCCTCGTGGCTGCGCTCGACGCCCGCGCGGCCGATCTGCGTGAGTCCCGCGTACTGATCGGGATTGATCTGCTTCAGGTTCTCGGCCGTGATGCCACCGACGTAACCAATCACGTGAGACGTGTACTTCCCGGTCGGGTAGCTGCGCACCAGCCCGGCCTGGATGTCGACGCCCTGGTATCGGTAGCGGTTGACCTCGAAGCGGGCGACGTTTTCGGCGCTGAGGTTCGTGAGCAGCGGCACCGGGCGGTAAGCCGGCGTCGTGCGGGCGCGCTCCCGGAAGCGCGCCAGGTCTTCATCGGTGACAGGCAGGATCGTGCGCAGGTGCGCGAGCGTGGCGGGCAGGTCCGGCACCGCGTCGCGCGTGATCACGAGGTCGAAGGACGGCAGGTTCTGCGCCAGAACCACGCCATTGCGGTCATAGATCAGGCCGCGGACGGGCGCCACCGGCACCACGCGCATGCGGTTGTCGTCGGAACGCGTGCTGTAGTAGTCGTGCTGGACGACCTGCAGCTGCGTCAGGCGCAGGGCGATCACGGTGATCATGGCGAGGCCGACCGCCCCCGCGATGGCCGCGCGGCGCGAGAAGCGCAGGCGTTCCTCGTAGAGGTTCTTGATGTCGTCGAAGGTACTCATCGCAGCCTCACACCGCGCCCGGGTAGGCGGGCTTGGCCAGGCGCGCCACGATGCGGTTGACGATTGGCCAGAGCAGCGCTTCCGACACGACCGGAAGCCAGCGGGCGGAGATGCCAGCCTCGTGGTGCGTGAAGTGGTCGAACACCATCATCAGGAAAGTGCCGCCGAGCCACAGTGGCGCGAGCAGCAGGGCGACCTGCCACCACGCGCGCAGCTCCAGGCGCGGCGCGGCGCGCATGACGACGTAAGTGGTGAGCAGCAAGACCACCGCGTGCTCCCCCAAGGTACTCGAGAAACCGACATCCAGAGCCACTCCCAGCACGAGCGCCGCCAGAAGATGCGGGCCATGCATGTTCAGTGCCCACGCTGCGAGGATCAGCATCGACCAGGACGGCCAGAACAACGCGCCGTCGCCGGGCGGCGGCATGAACTGCAGGAACAGGCCGAGGATCAGGCTGCACAGGTAGACCGTGACGAGGCGTAGCGGGTTCACCGGCGGGGCGTGGAGGGGGTCTTCGAGGCGGCCGCAGCGGGCTTTCCTGCGCGCGGCCGGCGTGCCGGTTTGCCTTTGCCCTCGGCGGCGCCCGGCGGCGCGACCTGTACCGGCAGCTTGGGCAGGGCGATGGGAGCCCCCTCGCCGTTCCACACCAGCAGCACCTGGCGCCCCTGCCCGATCTGTGCCGTGGGCGTGGCGATGGCCTCCATGAAGCTCTCGCCGGCGGGGTGACGCAGCTCCGTGATGTGACCGACCGGATATCCGGCGGGGAAGCGGCCGCCCAGCCCCGACGACACCAGCAGGTCGCCGATATGCACGTCCGCCGTGTTCGGCAGGAACGGCAGTGAAAGTGTCTCGCCTTCGCCGCGACCCAGCGCCACCGTGTGCAGCCCGGTGCGGTTGATCTCCACCGGGATGCCGCTCTGCGGGTCGGTGATCAGCAGGGCGACAGACGTGTTTCGGTGGACCTGGATGATCTGGCCCAGCACGCCGCCGGCATCGACCACCGCCTGCCCGACGTACACGTCGTTGGCCGACCCCTTGTCCAGCAGGATCTGGTTGCGGTATGGCGCCTGGCTTGCCTCCAGGATCTCCGCGACCAGCATGCGCTGGTCGATCGTGGTGGAGGACGCCAGCAGTGACCGCAGGCGGCGGTTCTCCGCCTCGAGCGCCTGCATGCGAGACAGGCGTGCGTCGAGGACGAACTGCTTGTCCCGCAGCTCGCGGTTCTCTGCCAGCAGCGCCGGGCGCCCGTGCAGGTTTGTCCCGAGGGTTGCCACGGCGTGCGGCAGCGACGCCACCCATGCGATCGGCTGCATGGCCCACGCCGTCCACTGGCGTACGGGGTGCACGGTGCGGCCGCTGACGTCAAGGTAGAAGAGCAGGGCCGCGATGGCCAGCAGCATGATGAAGCGCAGCCGGACCGCGGTACGCCGCCGGAACAAGGGTTGCCGGGTGTTGTCACGACGCAGGCTGCTCACGCGCGGCTCCGCGCACGCCGACGACGTCGGCACATCCGCCGCTCACGGCGGCATGCAAGGGATTCGCCCGAGGTGCGGCGGTCAATCGATGCTGTAGATGTCACCGTGACGATCGAGCATGTCGAGCAGCATGCCGCCACCGCGGGCGACACAGGTCAGTGGATCCTCGGCGACCACCACGGGCAGCCCGGTTTCCTCGGAGACGAGCTTGTCGAGATCACGCAGCAGGGCGCCGCCGCCGGTCAGCACGATGCCGCGCTCGGCGACGTCGGAGCCAAGCTCCGGCGGCGTGCGCTCGAGCGCCTGCTTGACCGCCTTGACGATGCCGGACAACGGTTCCTGGAGCGAGTCGAGGATCTCGTTGGAGTTCATGGTGAAGTTGCGCGGCACGCCGGCCGCCAGATGGCGCCCGACCACGTCGATCTCCTGCACCTCGGGTCCCGGGAACGCGGCGCCGATCTCGATCTTGATGCGCTCAGCCGTGGCCTCACCGATCAGCATGTTGTACTGGCGCCGCACGTAGGACACGATCGCTTCGTCGAACTTGTCGCCGCCGATACGCACGCTCTCCGCGTAGACGATGCCGTTGAGCGAGATGACGGCGACCTCTGAAGTCCCGCCGCCGATATCGACCACCATCGAGCCGCGTGCCTCCGAGATCGGGATGCCGGCGCCCAGCGCCGCGGCGACTGGTTCCTCGATCACGTAGACCTTGCGCGCGCCGGCGTTTTCCACCGACTCGCGGATCGCGCGCCGTTCAACCTGCGTGGAGCCGAAGGGCACGCACACGACCACGCGGGTGATCGGCCGCATCACGCGGCCCTTCTGCACCTTGCGGATGAAGTGCTGCAGCATCTTCTCCGTGACGGTGTAGTTGGCGATCACGC
>DASVGQ010000006.1:0-36978 GCA_036379455.1 Nevskiaceae bacterium | reverse complement strand
TGCGCCATGATGTTGCGCATCAGGTGGACCTGGCATCGTTGCCACGTCGCTCCCTGGAACTGCTTGGCGATGGCCTCCTTGATCCCGCCGTGCGCGTCGGAGATGACGAACATGACGCCCTTCAGGCCGCGTCGCTTGAGCCACTGGAAGGTCTCGTTCCACGTCGCGGCACTTTCCGTGTCGCCAATCTTCATGCCGAGAACCTGACGATAGCCGTCAGCCCCAACGCCCGAGATCACCAGCGCCGCGCGACTCACCACGCGGTCATCGGCCCGACTCTTGATGAACAGGGCGTCGACGATCACGAATGGGTACTCGATATCCAGCCGGCGCTCGTTGAACGCTCGCACCTTCGCGTCCAGCTCGACACTCAGCGCGCTCACCACCGACTTCGAGAAACTTGCCCCGCACAGCTCCTCGGTGATCGCCGAGACCTTGCGGGTCGACACGCCCTTGACCACCATCTCCATCAGCGCCAGCACGAAGGCCTGCTCGCTGCGCTGGTAGCGGTGGAAGATCTCTGTCGAGAAGCCCCCGTCCCGCGTCTGTGGCACCTGCAACGTCACCGGGCCCACCCGCGTGTACAGCGTCCGCGCCCGGTGACCGTTCCGGTAACCCTGCCGCTCCTCGCTGCGCTCGTAGGGCAGCGTGTGCAACGTCTCCGCCACCTGTGCCTCCAGAATCTGGTTGAGGATCGCCTCCACCAGCTTCGCCAGACCGTCCTTGCTGCCCATCAGCCCTGGCAGCAGGGCCTCGCCAACGGTAACCTCATACTCAGCCATCGCTTCGTTTCTCCGTGCGTTGATGTGTCTTCCAACCCATCAGCGTAGCGAACCGAAGCGGTGGCTCCTCGCCACCCGATTTACAGCAGGTTAAGGACTCAATCGCTGCCGTTCGAGGCGACGCAGCACACCACCATGATCGACGCGTCCCGCATGGGCCACCCGTGGTCGTCGACGGCACCGATGGATTGCAGGCTGGTTCCGCCTGGATAGTCCGGGTCGCTGCTGGTGGTCGTCCACGAGCCGCCCATGCGCAGAATATCGACGTACTGCTGCGAAACCCCGTAATAGGAAATCGGATCGACGTTCGTTCCGATGTTGGCCGGAGCGCTCGCCGCGCCGACCGCGAAGGTGCTGGCCGCGGACATCGCGGGCGGCGCCGCCACGACCGGCGGCGGCACATCCCTGGCCGGCGCTTGCCGATTGGCTTCCTGCCCACCGCCGGCCACGTTGCTTGCGATGGTCGCCCCCTCGTTCGTATCCGCGTTGCCGCCGCCACGCGGGCATCCAGCCACCGCGAGCGCGACGACCATCGCACCGAGTACCAGCACACCGCGCGAAGCACTCATCTCGATCCCCTTCTCACGCCACCGCCGGATCCATCAAACGCACGACGGCGTGCCTGCTTCCCTGCTCCGCCGCCCGCAAAGCAGGCCACCCACGCACGACGTACATCGCGGGCACGCGTTTCACTGCGTCACCACGAGCGACTGCACGCTGAAGCTGCCGCCCGTGGCTTCCAGTGCCAACGTCGACACACCGGCCGACAACTGCAGCACCACCGATGGCGCCTGGACGGCTTCCCCCTTGGCGGTGGCCGGAATCGCGACACTGCCGCCCTGCGCCGCGCCGTTGACGTAGTACTGCGCCGTCGCCGCAGCCGTCGCCTTTTCCGTCCCACCGAGCACCAGCGACACGGCGTAGCTGCCGGCAGCTGGCGCAACTACCAGATAGCCTATGCCGCCCCGGTTAGTCGCATCCGCGCGTGGCGAGCAGGATGCCGGCGTCGCTTCCGTGCCTACGCCGCAGGCGACGGGTGCCTGGTAATCTGGCCGCAGCATGCCGTTCAAGGTGCGGAAGCTGGTCTGGAAGGCGTTGATCGTTCCGGGGATGCGGAAGCCACCGAAGGCAACGCCCTTGCCAGGCACCGTCGACACGACGTCCAGGCTGCGCTCCACGTCTTTTCCTGCGAGCGCCGCGAGCGCCGCATACTTCGGGTTGGCGAGATCGAAGATGTCGTCCGTCGCACCCCACGCGCCGTACTTGCTCCATCCGCCGCTGGACGTGAAGTACATGTACATGTCAACGCCGTTCGCGAACGCGCCGCTCAACGCTTCCGTGACCTGCGCGCCCATCCGCGGGTCGCGGCTGGCGGCGAGCATGGTCGCGAGATTGGCTTCAGGACGATCGGTCAGTCCCTCGCCGCCTTCGTAGGTGAAGTTGTGCAGGCCATAGAAGCGTGCCGCTGCGGCCCATGACAGCAGGTAGCTGTCCGTGACCGGAATCGACGCCTTAGAGGCCGCCAGAAGATCGTCGAGCGACTGGCCGGCGGTCACGGTCGCTCCCCAGTACGGCGCTGAGCAGAGGCCGTAGAAATAATCCTTCGGCGATCCGTAGGTCTTGTCGATGTAGGACAGCGCCATCTGCAGCATGGACGGCTGCACCGCCTGGCCGCAGAACACCGGCCGCACGCGATCGTTGATCTCCGCCTTGCCCCACGTGTCGGCAAAGATGTTCGCGACCTGGTACAGCCGTTCGGCCGTATGGCATACGTCGTTCGCCCAGCCGATGCAGTTTGCCGCGTAGTTCGCCGCCGCCTGCGCGTCGCCGGCGAGCAGCGCCTTCGTCACCTGGTTGTTGTAGCTCCACTGCTCGAAGCCGTAGTTCCACACCTCGTTGCTGTACTCCACGTAGACGTGAAGCGAAGGATCGAGCCTGTCATGCACCAGCGTTGCCAGCTGCAGCACATAATCGTCGTCGGCGTGCGCCGGCACGTTGATCCACATATCCTTGCGCAACGTGTTCGCCAGCTCGATGGCGCTCTCCCAGCTCTGCCCGGTCTTCACCCATTGACCATCCGCGGTCTCCATGACGTGCCCGGCGTTGGGCCAGCCGCCGGGCGTACGGTCGGCCCAGTGCTCCTGCTGGTTGCCGTTGGTGCTGACCCAGTCCATGAAACGCAGCGTCGTGAACGGCGCCAGCGAGGCGAGGAAGGGATTCGTGAAGGTCTGGTCGGGGCTGTCCCACCACTTCTGGCCATTGGGCGCCATCTGCGGGCGAATCAGATGGATATTGGCGATGCCGGTATTGACCGGTGAATCCGCGGTGCGCTGGGTATCCGTGAAAGTCAGCGCCATGTTGTTCATGACCGCCTTGCCTTGATACGTCGGCAGCACATCCACGGTGGCGGTGGTGACGTTGGTCTGCGGATCGTAGGCCTGACCCACGACCCGGCTCGACAGAACTCCGATCCGCGCCTTGCCGTTGAAGGACAGGCGATAACTGCCATAGAGCGGGCTGCCCTCGCCGGGATCGGCGGCGCTGTCGTTGGAGACCGTGCAGCACATGACCATGAAGCTGGCGTCCTGCGTCGGCCAGCCGGCGGCATCGACCGCACCGATCGACTGCAGATTCACGCCCGCCCCGTGCACCTTGTCGGTCGCAGTGGACGACCAGCCGGCGGCCTGCCGGATCATGTCCACGTACTGCTGCGAGCTCGAGTAGTAGACGACGCCATCAATGTTGGCGCCGATGTTCGCCGGCGCCACCTTCGCACCCAGCACGAAGGGCTGGGATCCCGACATCGTGGGAGTCCCGGCCGGCCGCGCGCTCGGTGCGGCGTCGCCAGCCTGACTGACGAGCACATGCGCAGGTGCGCCTTCGACGGACGTCGAAGGCGGCGCGTCGCCGCTTCGCGGACATCCCGTCAAGGCAAACGCACCTGCGACGGTGCCGATCAATACTGTCGTGCGCCAGCAAACTTTCATCCCTTCCCCCTAGTCGATGCCACCGCGCGGCGCGACCGGTACCGCGCGGTGCTCATGGTCCCCCAGCGCGTCGTGTACAACCACATCCGACCGCTGCCCGCATCCAAGCAGGAAACACGGTCCGCGTGGCGAGCTCGAACGTCCGATCATCGCTCACCCGCGGGAGAACCGCCTGCACAAACCGTTCCGTCATCTGCTGCGGACGCGGCACACACGTCCACGGCTTCGCTATCGGCGGGGGGCGTCACATCTTTAGCACGCGCCGAGCAAGCCGCAATATGGCAGGCAGTCCCGGCATGTCCTCCCTACACTGGTCCAAACCATCCAGGAGATCTTCATGGCTACATCCCAGCCGTCATGCGCATGCATCGTTGGCGTCGGGCCCGGACTTGGCGCAGCGCTGACCGAACGCTTTGCCGCCGAAGGCTACGCCGTGGCGCTGCTGTCACGCTCCGCGACCCACCGCGATCCAATCGTTCGCGCAATCACCGCGAACGGCGGTCGCGCCGCCGGCTACGACTGCGATGTCACGGATCCGGCGTCGGTCACCGCCGCTTTCGCGAAGATCCGGGCAACGCACGGCGACCCGGCGGTGCTCATCTATAACGCCGGGGTATTCGTCGTCGGCGGACTGCTCGAACTCGATCCGGCACGCTTCGAGGACGCATGGCGCATCAACTGTCTCGGTGCCTTTCTGTGCGCACGGCAAGTAGTCCCCGCGATGCGCGCGGCGCGGGCCGGGTCGCTGTTGTTCACCGGCGCCACGGCGTCCCTGCGGGGCGGGGCCCGCTTCGCCGGGCTGGCGGTCGGCAAGTTCGGCCTGCGCGCGCTTTCGCAAAGCCTGGCCCGCGAATGGGGGTCGCATGGAATCCACGTGGCCAACGTCATCATCGACGGACAGATCGGCAATCGGGGCCGCAGCGGCGAGCAGTACCTCGATCCCCATGCCATCGCCGAAAGCTACTGGCAGCTGCACAGGCAGCCCCGCAGCGCGTGGACCCTGGAGATGGATCTGAGACCGCACGTCGAGCATTTCTGACAAAGTCCCGAGATCGCACACGGCAAGCAGTCGAAGCCCTCGCCGTCTTCCGGTACGACAAAGGCCCGGCTGCCGGAGGCGGTCGGGCCTTTCACACAGGGAAACGATCAGAGCGCGACCGCTCCCGTCATGTGCTCACGCCTTGGGATAAGTCACCACGCGCTTGAGCGTGTTCTCGTCGGTGTGGTGCATTTCCTCTCCCGTGGCTGCCAGCTTGAGCAGGATGTCGGAAAAATAGCTGAAGCTGCCGTCTTCATGGAACGTGAAGGTGCTCTTGAAGTCCTTCAGCTCGGCGCGCTCCAGCAGGTATTTGTTCTGCACAATGCCGTAGTCGGGCGCGCCCGGCTTGGCGTTGAAGTGCACTTCTTTGTCGCGCGGCTTGGCCGAGCTGCCCGCCAGAATGGCGATGCCACGGCCGAAGGTGACCGCCCGCATGACCTGCCCGCGCGCCTTGTCCCACAGCAGATAGCCCACCTCGTCGTGGAACGGGTTCATGGCTTCCTCGCCGTGCCGCCATGCCGTCATCTGGTAGGTGAGACCGTCGAGAAACTGCTGGCCGTTCTGCTGCGTCGGGATCGGCTTGAACCACGCTTTTTCAAAGTAGCTCGTCTTGCCCGTCTCGTCGTCGTTCTCGTGGTAGGAAAGATCAACGCCGACGTTGCCTTCCCACTCGCCGACCAGCGGCGTCAACGGTCCCAACGCCTGCGGGCCCTGAATCTTTGGCATACCTCTCTCCTTGTCGTTGCGGAAGCGAGCACGGTACCACCGTTCGTTCCCTGAATGAAACGGATTTCCAACCACTCTTTCGGCCAACTCGCGCCCGCAACTCCGGCTTGCGTCAATCGGGCGTCTACGGCGGCGAATCCACGTCCTCGATGATCGCACCCGGCCGCTGCAGCGCCCGTTCACGGAACCAGCGGTACGCGCCCGCCGCGACGTCGCGCGGCCCGCGCAGGCCGATCTCGACGAAGCCCTTGAGACTCGTCGGGCTGCGCGTCGGCAGGCTCGACAAGTGAATCCCCGGATACGCGGCGATGACGCCCTCCATCACTTGCAGGAGGTCGCCCTCGCCCGGCACGCCGCGCACCCGCATGCGGTATTCCACCGGTGCGTCCGTGCGGTGCATGGCGGCCAGAGGACCGTCCAGCACCCACGTCAGCATCGGCCACGCCATGTTCGGGAAACCCGGCACGAAGTAGCAACGCTCCATCGAGAACCCGGCCACTTCGTTCACCGGATTCGGGATGAGGCCCGCGCCGCGCGGAAAGTTCGCCATCAGGATGCGGTTCGGATACGCGCGATCGCCGTAGTGCTTCTCGATCAGCGCCGCCGCCTGCGGGTGACGCTCGATCGGCACTTCGAAGGCGCGCGCCGCGGCCTGGCGCGTCAGATCATCCGGCGTGGCGCCGATGCCGCCGCACGACAGCAGCGGCGTGTCCGTTGCACGGAAGCGACGAATGGCGGCCGCGATCACCGCCTCGTTGTCCGGCAGGATCTCGGCGCCACCGAGCTCCATGCCGCGCGCGTTCAACAGGCCGACAATCTTCGCGAAGTGCTTGTCCGGACGCTTTCCGAGCAGCAGCTCGTCACCGATGATCAGCAGTTCGACCCGACCGTCCATCTCCTGCGCCCCGTTTCCTGCGTGACGCGCGGCGTCACGAAACCGCGTCGCCCGCCCAGCCGAACTTCTCCACCGCGCGGAAGATGTCGGTTTCCGTCACGATGCCGATCGGCTTGCCGCCCTGCGCCACCGTCAGGCGACTGAAGTTCGAGTCGGACAGCAGCTTTGCGGCGTCACGAATGCCGGTATCCGCCGGAACCGACTTCAACGGTCGGCTGGCGATGTCTCCAACGGTCGTGGTCGACGGCGAACGGTTCGCTTCGACGATGCGCGTGACGATATCGCGCCGCGTGAGCATGCCCCAGTCGCCCTTGCCGTCGGGCTCCACCACCAGCGAGCTGATCTGGTTGTCGGTCATGACGTGCATCGCGCTCTCGACGCTCTCGCCGCTCGCCACCGTGATGAGCGTATGCGTCATGAGGTCGCCCACCGTATGCGGGATGCGGCCGGTGGCGACCATCTCCTCCATCGGTTGCAGCAGACGCCGGATCTCGCGCTGCTTGCGTTCGCGCACGAGCTGTTCCTGGAGGGCCTGGCGCTTGGCCTCGAGATCCACCCCGCCCTGGATGCGCTCGATCAGCGCGTCGGCGAACTGGCTCGTGCCGACCTCGGTCGCGCCGTCGATCTGGCGCGCGAAATCGTAGGTGACGATGCCGTCCTTGATGACTTCCGGATAAGTGAGCGTGATGACGTCAGCCGCTTCGCGCCAGCCCATGTACTCCAGCATCATGACGCCGGAGAACAGCAGCGAACCCGGGTTGACCTTGTTCATGTTCGCGTACTTGGGCGCCGTGCCGTGCGTCGCCTCGAAGACCGCGACGTGGTCGCCGATGTTCGCGCCCGGCGCGATGCCGACGCCGCCGACTTCCGCCGCCACCGCGTCGGAGAGGTAGTCACCATTGAGGTTGGTGGTCGCGATGACGTCGAACTCCGCCGGTCGCAGCAACATCATCTGGAAGATGATGTCCGCGATGCGGTCCTTGATGACGATCTTGCCCTCGGGCTGCTTGCCCTTGAACTCAGCGTAGAGCTGCTCTTCCGTGATGGTGACGTTCGGGAACTCCTCCCGCGCCACTTCGTAGCCCCAGTTGCGGAAGGCGCCTTCGGTGAACTTCTGGATGTTGCCCTTGTGGACCAGCGTCACGGATTCGCGCGCGTTGTCGATGGCGTAGCGGATGGCCTTGCGCACGAGGCGCTTGGAGCCGAACTCGGAGACCGGCTTGATGCCGATCCCGGCGCCCTCGAAGAACTTCGCCCTCATCTCCTCGCGGAGGAACTTCGCGACCTTCTCGTTCTCCGGCGTGCCGGTCTTGTACTCGATACCGGCGTAGACGTCCTCCGTGTTTTCCCGGAAGATCACGACGTCGACCTGGTCGGGTCGCTTGAGCGGGCTCGGCACCCCCGCGTAGTGGCGCACCGGCCGGACGCAGGCGTAGAGATCGAGCGCCTGGCGCACCGCCACGTTGAGGCTGCGGAAACCGCCGCCAACGGGCGTCGTCAGCGGCCCCTTGATGGATACGATGAGCTCTTCGAGCGCACGGATCGTCTCGTCGGGGAAGTAGTCGCCGTCGTACATGCCGGCGGCCTTCTCGCCGAGGAAGGTCTCACACCAATGGATGCGGCGCTTGCCGTCGTAAGCCTTCTCAACCGCGGCGTCCCAAACCCGCAGGCAGGCCTTCGTGATGTCCGGGCCGATGCCGTCGCCTTCGACGTAGCCAACGATCGGGTCATCCGGAACCTGCAACCTGCCATCGACCACCGTGATCCTGTGACCGTCCGTCGGGATGCGGATTTGCCGATAGCTGTTACTCATGTTCCTCAGGCTCCTGTGAATGTCTCGCGCGCGTCGCGGCCGCGCCGGCGTGCGGCAGTCTAGCACTCGAATTTCCGCGAACGCCCGGACTGCAGGCCGGGCCCGCAGCGCGTCAGGCGGCGGCCTGCGCGACAGCCTGCTGCAGCATCTTCTTGAGCTCGCCAGAGTGGTGGAGGTCCAGCACGATGTCGCATCCGCCGACCAGCTCGCCCCGCACGTAGAGCTGCGGGAAGGTGGGCCAGTTGGAGATCTTCGGCAATTCCGACCGGACTTCCGCGTCCTCGAAGATGTTCACGTACGCATATTCCACGCCGCAGTCGTTGAGCGCCTGCACGGTGCGCAGGGAGAAACCACACTGCGGAAACTCCGGTGTTCCCTTCATGTACAGCAGGATGGGATTGTCGGCGATCTGCTTTTTGACCCGTTCCACTACGTCCATGATTTCAATGCCGTCAAGACAGTAAGCGATGGGCAGTATTGTATCATCGGCGCCTTCCTACAGCCGTCGCGGGAAGCGCGCGTTACTATTGAGTTTGTCTAGGCGCTGGCTTAAGGTGGCCGGCACCAATCCGTCCAACACTTGACGTCAACGAGGCGCACGATGAGCTTTTCTCTACCAGAGCTTCCCTACGCGAAGGAAGCGCTTGAACCACACATGTCACGTGAGACCCTCGAGTACCACTACGGGAAGCATCACAAGGCGTACGTGGACAAGGCCAACAAGCTGATCGTTGGCACCGAATTTGAAAAGGCGAGTCTGGACGACGCCGTGAAGAAGGCCACCGGCGGCCTCTTCAATCAGGTGGCACAGATCTGGAACCACAACTTCTTCTGGAAGTGCCTGACTCCCACGCAGAAGGAACCGGGCAAGAAGCTCGCAGACGCGCTGGTCAAGAACTTCGGTGGGATCGACGACTTCAAGAAGCAGTTCGCGGCTTCCGCGGGCGGCAACTTCGGCTCGGGCTGGACGTGGCTGGTCAAGAACAGCGACGGTTCACTCTCCGTCGTCAACACCAGCAACGCCGGCACGCCGCTCACTGAAGGCAAGACGGCCATTCTCACCGTCGACGTCTGGGAACACGCCTACTACATCGACTACCGCAATTCGCGGGCGAACTACCTCGAGCACTACTGGTCGCTCGTGAACTGGTCCTTCGCCGAGAGCAACCTCGGCTGAACCCGACGCGAGTCTGATCATGCGAGGCCGTCCCTCCGTGGACGGCCTTCGTCTTTGTGGAGCATCGCTTGAACCAGACAACCGGTCACGCAAGCACATCGCCCGCCGGTCGGGGACCGACGCGACCACTACGACACCTGTTGCGGCTCCGCGACCTCTCGCCGACGGAAGCCTCAGCGCTGATCCGCCGCGCGACCGAGCTCAAGCGCAGGCCGGACCCAGCCCATCACCCGTTGGCGGGGCAGAACCTCGCGATGATCTTCGCGAAGAACTCGACCCGTACCCGCGTGTCCTTCGAGGTCGGCATGGTCAAGCTGGGCGGAAATGCCATCATGCTGCCGGTGGCGCAGACACAGCTGGGCCGCTCCGAGCCGCTCGCCGACACCGCGCGCGTTCTCTCACGCTACTGCGATGGCATCATTATCCGCAACGACTCACAGGTCGACCAGGAGGAGCTGGCCCGGCACGCTTCCGTCCCGGTGATCAACGCGCTGTCAGAGCTTCATCATCCCTGCCAGTTGCTCGCGGACATGCTCACCTGGACCGAACATCGTCGCGTACTGGCCGGCGGCACGGCGGCATGGGTCGGCGACGGCAACAACGTCTGCAATTCATGGATGGAGGCCGCGCGCCTGTTCGGCTTTCGGTTGCGCCTCGCATGCCCGCAGGGATACGAGCCCGACGCCGAAACGCGTGCGTGGGCTGGCGATGCCGTGACTTTGCACGCAAGCGCGGCGAGCGCAGTCGAGGGTGCGGATGTCGTGGTCACCGACACATGGACGAGCATGGGGCAGGAGGGGGAAAGCGAAAGGCGTCATGTCAGCTTCGCGGACTACTGCGTCGATGCATCGCTGATGGCTCGTGCGCAGCCCGGCGCCCTGTTCATGCACTGCCTGCCGGCGCACCGCGGTGAGGAAGTCGCAAGCGACGTCATCGACGGACCTGCGAGCGTCGTCTGGGACGAGGCTGAAAACCGGCTGTGGGCACAGATGGCGCTGCTCGAATGGCTGATGGCGCGCGTGCCCATCTAACGCCCGGCCTGTTTGCGCCAATCAAAGCTGCCGAACGCCCCGCTCGTATGCAGCGCGAGACTACGGCGTGCGCCGGAGCCAGGCCTTGCCACGAGAAAATGGACGCGCCAACGGCTTCACACCATCTCTGCCACGAACGTCGTCGCCCCGGGAG
Source organism: Nevskiaceae bacterium (assembly GCA_036379455.1). Taxonomy (GTDB): domain Bacteria; phylum Pseudomonadota; class Gammaproteobacteria; order Nevskiales; family Nevskiaceae; genus SCRT01. The sequence goes on along the minus strand of DASVGQ010000006.1, from coordinate 26,374 downwards.
TCGCAGCACCCTCTTCGACTGACTGGATCCGGTACTGCCGCCCGCGGTACCGCACCCGCATGGTGGCATCCACCTCCGACCTGCGGTCGATCACGACGCGTATCCGCTCTACCCCCCCGCGCGCGGTTAGCGTCTCCACTCGTGCTCGCACCGTCGCCACCGGAACCCAGGCAACCAGCTCCTCGAAGGTCAGGGGATTCTGCTCAAGCTTCTCCATCAGGAGCGTGACGTGCGGCCGCTGCAGCCACTTCAGCATCTTCGGGTCCACCTCCAGTGCGCCACTCATTGTATTGTCGCGTGCTGTCGGCGCGCCCCGTGACGGCAAAGAGGGCGATCAAGTATCGACGGTAGCGCTGCGGGGCACTGCTGCGACGTGCGTTCATGTTACCGGGCAGGTCACGAGTCACGACGCGTACGCGTCTCGCCGTCCTCTCGCTCGAGATCACCGACGCTATCCGGGAATCGCCCGTTGCCGGCGAGGCCGCAGCAAGCTTCACGCACGCCGTGAAGGACAGGGAGCCATCCCTTAGACTGTTGCGTGAGGAGGCGTGGCAGAGTGGTTGAATGCACCGGTCTTGAAAACCGGCAACGGGAAACCGTTCGTGAGTTCGAATCTCACCGCCTCCGTCAGTCGCAACCCCCGTTGCAGCGTTTCATGAGACGCCGTTGCCGCGCCTTTTGGTCCTTACTACGCACGGCGTGCGTCCACCGCTCGCATATGCGCGAGTTCACGGCCGCAACCGGAACCGGCGATCCGGGATCAATCAGGGCTCGTCGAGATCGTCACGCACGAGCTTGTGCAGTTCACGCTCTTCTCGATACTTCTCGACATCGCGCCAGTCGCGCCGTCGTTCCGTAGCGGGATCAGGTCCCACAGGCTCAGGTACATCGACCGCATTGTCGTCAGAGCTGAACTCCGCCTCGTCGTCGTCGAAGTCATCGCGGGCAGGAGCCTGCTCATCCTTGGATTTCTTCGTCGGTTTTCTTGCCATGGATAGCCCCGGAATGGCTCGCACAGTGGAAATTTGGCAGCCTTGTAGCAGGCTTCGCCGCGAGAGAAAAGCGCACCGCGGCAGATCGTGCACCGCAGCCCGCCTCACGACGCTTGATGCGCGCGGATCGGGCACTGGAACTGATGCAGGTCACAGACCGCGGTGCAGCGTCGGGTGGCGCGCCAGGCAGGATTCGAACCTGCGACCACTCGCTTAGAAGGCGAGTGCTCTATCCGGCTGAGCTACTGGCGCGTGCGATGATTCTAGCCAAGTCGATCCGTGCTCACGGAGCGACCGCCCACAGGCCGCGCCGGGGCAACACTCCCTGAGCGACGTCTGAGCCCGACGCCGCTTGTCGCCTTCAGAACGTAACCGTATCTTCCTGTCTTGGCGCGCCCGGCAAGAATCGTCCGAGAGGTCAGGCGCGCAGAAAGGGGGACGCGTGCGGCGCCGCGCGGAAGAAGGAGCAACGGGCGCAGCTCATAGGCATGGCGCGACGGCTTGGTATGTATCGCGCGCAGACGCAAGCGTCATGCCGGCAAAGGGGAGCGGCATGGAAACGAGCTCGGGGACGGGCGCGGCATCGCGCGTGGAGCGGCTGCAGGCGCTGCCGCTCAAACGGTTGCACGTGCGATTGCTGGGTGGCGCAGGAGTGGGCTGGGCAATGGACGCCGTGGACGTCGGGCTCATCTCCTTCGTCATGGCGGCGCTCGCGAAGACATGGCCGGGGATCACCACGCGTGAGCTGTCCTGGCTCGGCTCCATCGGATTCATCGGCATGGCGCTGGGCGCGGCCTGCGGCGGCCTGCTCGCCGACCGTTTCGGACGTCGTCATGTGTTCGCGCTCACGCTCCTGATATACGGCGTCGCGACCGGCGCGTCCGCACTCGCGGGATCGCTGACGATTCTCCTGCTCTTCCGCTTCATCGTCGGCCTCGGCCTCGGCGCCGAACTGCCCGTGGCTTCGACGCTGGTCTCCGAATTCGCTCCGGCGCGCATACGCGGCCGGATGGTGGTGGTCCTCGAAGCGTTCTGGGCGGTGGGGTGGTTTGCAGCGGCGTTGATTGGATATCTGGTGGTGGCGAACGCCAACAACGGCTGGCGCTGGGGGCTGGCCATCGGCGCGGTTCCCGCACTGTGGGCTGTGATCGTCCGGCTTCACCTTCCGGAGTCCGTCCATTTCCTCGAGCGCAGCGGCCGGGCGGCGGCAGCGGATCGTGTCGTGCGCGCCTTCGAAAGGTCGCCGAGCTTCGCGCGCGGCCCTGCACCACGCATCACCGATCGCTCCGACCACGGCCACTGCCTGCCCCCATCGACACCGGATGGCGGCGCCACGCCTCCAACCGCGGCGCAGCGCCTCCGCACCCTGTTCCACCGCGATTACCGCCAGCGATCGGTCGGCCTGTGGGGCATCTGGTTCCTGGTCAACTTCGCGTACTACGGCGCGTTCATCTGGCTGCCAACCCTGCTGGTCAGCCGCGGCATCCCGCTTTCCCGATCGTTCGAATACACGCTCATCATCACGGCTGCACAGATTCCCGGCTACGCTGTGGCCGCGTGGCTGATCGAGCGCTGGGGGCGACGCCCGACGCTGTCGCTGTTCCTGTGCGGATCGGCGGCATCGGCCTACCTGTTCGCGCTGGCCGCAGTGACCGTCGATGCAGGCTCCGTCGCGCCGATCGTCACGAGCGGTTGCCTCCTGTCCTTCTTCGCGCTGGGTGCGTGGGGCGCTGTCTACGCCGTCGGCCCCGAGATGTACCCGACTGCGATTCGCGGCACTGGAACCGGTGCGGCGGCTGCATTCGGGCGCATCGCGTCTATCATTGCGCCACTCTCCGTGGTGTGGGTGCAAAACGCCGGAGGAAGCTGGCAGGCCGTTTTCACGATTTTCGCCGCCGCCTACCTGCTCGCCGCGGGATTCACCTTCCTGTTGGTCGAACGACGCGGCAAGGCACTCGAATAGCGCGTGCCGCGTCGACGCAACACGCCCGGCAACGACAGCCGGGAACTCACGGCATCCGGTCGAATCGCCGCGTCTGGCACAGCGGCTGCGTGGCGTTTCGCGCGGCACACGCACCGACGAAGCTCATCGCAGCCGCCGGCACACCAGCAGCACCTCGTCGACACCCTGCGTGGCGATAAACCCGTCGACCATTCTCAAAGGCTTCTGCAAGCGCAGCCCGATAGGCATGAACGCGTGGTTGTACCACCACATCGCGCGCCGCGGATGGCGGGACAGGTACTTCAGCCCCAGATCCAGCAACCACGACTCGCGCGGCTGCATGCCGTAGGCCGCGCTGCGCTCGACCCGCAGGCCCAGGCCCTCGATCACCGCGGCCAGCTCCACGGGTTCGTAGCGTCGGCAGTGGCCCACCGCGTCGTCGAAGTTCGTCCAGCGCTCCGCATGCAGCGGGACGGAGAGCAGAAGCACGGCGCCAATCGCCATCACGCGCACCAGCTCGTCGAGCGCGCGCTCACCGTCGGACAGGTGCTCCACGACATCGAGCGCACACACCACATCGAAGCATTCCGTCGGGAACGGCAGAGCCGTTAGCGACGCACGCGTCGCCGACAGGCCGCGTCGCGCGAACTCCGCGAGCGCGGGCGCACTGACATCGACGAAATGGGTTCCGTCCAGCGGCAGCCGCGGGCGCAGCCCGCACGCGACTTCCAGACAACGCGTACCCGGCGACACCATCGACTGCACCAGCGGCCAGCTGTTGAAGCGATCGGGTTCGATCAGATCCGCGGTGGCCCAGAGCGGATCGTAGAACGCGCGATTGCGTTCCGCGGCACGCACGGCAGCGGCGTCCTCGGGAGAACCCGCGACCGTCACGGCACGGCGCAGCGTAGCAGAGCTCCGGCGCGCGCGATCGCGCACGCGCCCTTTCGCGCGATGCCCACGCTAGATCCGCACCTGGAACCCGAGCTCCACGACGTCCTCCACCGGCAGCCGATAGAACAGCGGAGCCCGCATCGCGTTGCGCGACAGGTACGAGAACAGCCGCTGTCGCCACGTGACCATGCCGCCCGGGTCCTTGCCAATGACGATCATCTCGCGCCCGATGTAGTAGGTCATGTGTTCGGTGTCGAACTCAAGCCCGAGCTTGCTCGCGAGCTTCAACGCCAGCGGGATGTTGGCCTCTTGCATGAAGCCGTACTTGACCGTAACGCGGTTGATGTGCTCGGAGATGCCGGCAATCTCGAGCCGCTCCGTCGCCGGCACGCGGGGAACGTCCAGCGTGCGGACCGTCACCAGCAGCACGTAATCCTGCAGCGCGTGCTGGCGATCAAGCAGGTAGAACAGCCGCGGCGGCACCATGTCATCGCTGGTCGGGAACACGGCAGTGCCTGGAATGCGGTGCGGCGGATCCTGCTCCAGCCGCTTCAACAGGACCTCCGGCGACTCCGCTTCAGACGCCAGATGCTGCCGCAGCAGCACCCGGCCACGGGACCACGTCGTCATGACCACAAAGATGAGCACCGCTACCAGGATCGGATACCAGCCGCCCGTCATCACCTCGAACAGGTTGGCAAACAGGAAGGTCGAGTCCGCGATGAAGAACACCAGTGCGATCGGCGCCAGCCAGTACAGGTTCCATCCATATTTCCGCGCCACGAAGAACGCCAGGATGGTCGTTACCCACATCGTGGTGGCAACGGAAATCCCGTAGGCGCCCGCGAGCGCGCCAGAGGTCTTGAAACCGACCACCAGCAGCAGCGTGCCGAGCATCAGGAGCCAGTTGACCGAAGCAATGTAGATCTGCCCGTATTCGTCCTGCGAGGTCTGCATCACCTGCGTGCGCGGCAGCTGGCCAAGCTGCACGAACTGCCGCGTCATCGAGAAAGTCCCGGAGATGACCGCCTGCGATGCGATGACGGCGGCGACCGTGGCGGCCACGACGAGCGGATACAGGGCCCATGAAGGCGCCAGGTCGAAGAACGGCTGCTGGATCTGCCGGCCGGCGGTGAGCATCAGCGCCCCCTGCCCGAAGTAGTTCAGCAGCACGGCGGGCAGCACGACCGCATACCACGCCAGGCGCACGGGGCGGATGCCGAAGTGCCCCATGTCCGCGTACATGGCCTCGCCGCCCGTCATGCACAGGAACACTGCGCTGAGCACCACGACCCCGGCGAAGCCGTTGTGCCCGAAGAACTGGATCGCGTAGCGCGGATCCATCGCCAGCAGGATGTGGGGTTCGCGCACGATGCCGCCGATTCCGAGCACGGCGATGAAGGCGAACCACAGCAGGAGGATCGGCCCGAAGAGCCGGCCGATGCTCTCCGTGCCCCGCTTCTGGATGACGAACAGGGCGATCAGGATGCCCAGTGCGATCGGGATCACGTAGGGCTCGAAGGTGTGCGTCGCGACGTTGAGCCCCTCGACCGCGGACAGGACGGTGAGCGCCGGGGTGATCGTGCAGCCGGCGTAGAGCATTGCGGAGCCGAATAGCCCCATCAGCAGCAGCGTCCGCGTGCCTGACCACTTTGAAGCACGCCAGGGGTTGAGCAGCGCCAGCAGAGCTGCCGTTCCGCCCTCGCCCTTGTTGTCGGCGCGCATCACGAAGGTCATGTACTTCAGGGAAATCAGCAGGATCAGTGACCAGAAGATGAGCGAGACGATGCCGTAGACATTGGTCGCGTCCGTCACGACGCCGAAATTCCCCCAGAACGACTGGCGCAAGGCGTAGAGCGGACTGGTGCCGATATCGCCGTAGACGACCCCGAGGGCGGCGAGCGAGAGCATCATCGTCCGTCGACGCTTCGTGCCCTCACCGGCTTTCCCGTTTCCACCGCCCGCCCCGCCGGTGCTTGCCGCTGCGGTCCGGCCGGCATCGACCGAAGGGTCTGCGTCGACAGGCGTCATCGCAGCCCCAGCACGTCCCGCATGTCGTAGCGCCCGGAGGGCTTCCCTGCCAGCCAGCGCGCCGCTCGCAGCGCCCCGCGGGCGAAATTCGCCCGGCTGCCCGCGCGGTGCGTGATCTCCACGCGCTCGCCTTCGCCGAGGAACATCACCGTGTGGTCTCCCACCACGTCGCCGCCGCGCACGGCCGAAAAGCCGATCGCGGCGGAATCCCGCGCGCCGGGTCGGCCATGGCGCTCGAAGACCGCGACGCGCTCCAGATCCTGTCCGCGCGCCGCGGCGACCGCGCGCCCCATCATCAGGGCCGTCCCGGAAGGGGCATCCACTTTGTGTCGATGGTGTGCCTCGACGATCTCGACGTCATATTCTGGCCCCAGAATCCGGGTTGCCGTCTCCAGCAGGCCGAGGCAGACGGTTACGCCCACGCTGAAGTTCGCGGCCTGACACACCGCTACCTTTCGCGCCAGCGCATCGATCTGCCGCTGCCCGGCTGCATCCAGCCCGGTGGTCCCGGTCACCAGCGGCTTGCGCGCCTGCCGGCACGCGGCAACGAGCTCGAGCGTCGCCTCGGGTCTCGAAAAATCGACGATGACATCCGCGGGCCGCACCGCTTCGGCGATGCCGGACGAGAACGGCACGCCGCCGGCGGCGCGACCGATGTGCGCAGCGGCATCCGCACCCAGGAGCGGATCATCCGCGCGCGTCAACGCCGCGACGAGCGCGAGGTCAGGCTGCGTCAGGACGCCTTCGAGCAGAGCCGCACCCATGCGGCCGGTCGCTCCCATGATCGCGATGCGGAGCGCCGTGGAACTCATCGTGACACCGACAGATCTGTGCGCATGACCGTTGACCCCCGAAGCGTGCAGAGAACGCTGCAGCGTGACCCCTTCAGCTGCGCACGCGCTCTTCGAAGAAGGCGCGCGCCTTGTCCAGCCAGGAACTGGTGCGCGGACTGTGCCGCTTGCCGCCCTTCGTCAACGACTCGTCGAGGCTGCGCAGCAGCTCCTTCTGCGGCTTCGTCAGATTGACCGGCGTTTCAACGACGAGCCGGCAGCGCAGGTCACCCGCGGCGCCGCCGCGGACCGGCTTGATGCCCATCCCCGCGATTCGCAGCACCTGCCCGGTCTGCGTGGCCTCCGGCACGTGCAGCACCTTGCGCCCGTACAGAGTCGGCACGTCGACGTCGCCGCCCAGCGCAGCCACCGTGAAACCCACCGGCACGTCGCAATAGAGATGAGTGCCGTCGCGTTCAAAGATCGGGTGCGGTTTCACCTGCACCTGTACGTACAGATCTCCGGGCGGCGCTCCGTGATCCCCCGGTCCACCCTCGCCCGTGAGCCGGATGCGATCTCCGGTATCGACGCCGGCGGGGATCTTGACCTCCAGCGTCTTGTCGCGCCGCACCTGCCCGCTACCACGACAGGTCTTGCAGGGATTGCCGATCGCCGTCCCGCGCCCATGGCACGTCGGACAGGCCTGCTGCAGCACGAAGAAGCCCTGTTGCACCCGCACCCGTCCGGCGCCGTGACAGGTGGGGCACTCGTGCGGTGGCTTGCCGTCGGCCGTGCCGTAGCCGTGGCAGGCACTGCAGGCCTCCGCGGTCGGCAGATGAATGGTCTCGACGGTGCCGAATGCCGCCTGCTCGAGCGTCAGGTCCAGACGATAACGCAGATCCGCACCGGCGCGCGGTCCGCCGCGCGCGCCGCCGAAGATGTCGGAGAACACGTCGCCGAAGATATCCGCGAAACCACCGAAGCCGCCGGCAGCCGCACTGCCGCGTTCCAAGCCCTCGTGGCCATAGCGGTCGTAGACTTCCCGCTTCCGCGCATCCGAGAGCACTTCATAGGCTTCGTTGACCGCCTTGAAGTGCTCCTCCGCGGAGCGATCACCCGGATTGCGGTCCGGGTGATATTTCATCGCCAGCTTGCGGTACGCGCGCTTGAGCTCGTCCTCGCCTGCGGTCCGTGGCACGCCCAGCGTCGCGTAGAAATCTGCCTTGTCCATCACTCAAGCCCGCCGTTCGTGCGCCGTGAAACGTCTCCGCCGCAGAAGCGCTGCGCAGCTCCGCACGACACGCGGATCGCAGAACGGCAATCCCCGCCCTGCAGGCCCGGCGTTGTCCTGAGCGCGCTGCCTTCAAGCGCGGCGGGCTGCACGCGCATGCGCTGCCCGTTCCGTCGTGCGGCCGCCACGCGGCTTACTTGTTGTTGTCGTCCTTGACTTCGGAAAACTCCGCGTCGACGACGTCGCCGTCCTTCGCGTCGCCGCCACCCGCCGCGCCTGCACCGCCCGCGTCGCCGGCAGCACCCGCACCGTGCTCACCTCCGGCCTTGGCATAGGCGCGCTGTGCGAGCTTCGCTGAGGCCTGCGCGACGGCCTCGGTCTTCTGCGTGATGGCGTCCTTGTCATCGCCCTTGAGAGCCGCACGCAGGTCTCCCAGCGCCGCCTCGATCGACTTCTTCTCGTCGGGCTGCACCTGATCGGCCAGGTCCTTGAGCGACTTCTCGACCGAGTGCGCCATCTGCTCGCCGTGGTTCTTCGCCTCGATCAGTTCGTTGAACTTCCGGTCCTCGTCGGCGTGCTCCTCGGCTTCCTTGACCATGCGCTTGATGTCATCGTCCGACAGGCCGGAATTGGCCTTGACGACGATCGACTGCGACTTGCCGGTCGCCTTGTCCTTCGCCGAGACATTGAGGATGCCGTTGGCGTCGATGTCGAAGGTCACCTCGATCTGCGGCACGCCGCGCGGCGCAGCCGGGATGTCCGTCAGGTCAAAACGGCCGAGCGATTTGTTCGCCGAGGCAATCTCGCGCTCGCCCTGCAGCACGTGGACCGTGACCGCGCTCTGGTTGTCGTCGGCGGTGGTGAAGGTCTCCGACTTGCGCGTCGGGATCGTGGTGTTCTTGTCGATCAGGCGCGTCATCTTGCCGCCAAGCGTCTCGATGCCAAGCGACAGCGGCGTGACGTCGAGCAGCAGCACGTCCTTGCGATCGCCGGACAGGACCGAGCCCTGCACGGCGGCCCCGACCGCAACCGCCTCGTCCGGGTTGACGTCGCGGCGCGGTTCGCGGCCGAAGAACTCCTTGACCGCTTCCTGCACCTTCGGCATGCGCGTCTGGCCGCCGACGAGGATCACTTCCTGGATCTCGCTGGCGTTGAGGTTGGCATCCTTCAACGCCGTCTTGCACGGCGTCATGGTCTTGGCGATCAAGTCCTCGACCAACGACTCGAGCTTGGCGCGGGTCAGCTTGAGGTTCAGGTGCTTCGGGCCGCTCGCGTCGGCTGTGATGTACGGCAGGTTGATCTCGGTCTGCGTGGTCGAGGACAGCTCGATCTTCGCGTTCTCCGCGGCTTCCTTGAGCCGCTGCAGGGCCAGCGGGTCCTTCTTCAGGTCGATGCCTTGTTCCTTCTGGAACTCGGAGGCGATGTAGTCGATGACGCGCCGGTCGAAATCCTCGCCGCCAAGGAAGGTGTCGCCGTTCGTCGACAGCACCTCGAACTGGTGCTCGCCGTCGACTTCCGCGATCTCGATGACGGAAATATCGAAGGTGCCGCCGCCGAGGTCGTAGACTGCGATCTTGCTGTCGCCCTTGGCCTTGTCGAGACCGAAGGCCAACGCCGACGCGGTCGGCTCGTTGATGATACGTTTGACCTCGAGACCGGCGATCTTGCCGGCGTCCTTGGTGGCCTGCCGCTGGGAATCGTTGAAGTACGCCGGCACCGTCACAACCGCTTCCGTGACTTTCTCGCCGAGGTAGTCCTCGGCAGTCTTCTTCATCTTCGCGAGCACCTGCGCCGAAACCTCCGGCGGCGCCAGCTTCTTGCCGCGGACCTCGACCCACGCGTCGCCGTTGCCCGCCTTGACGATCTTGTACGGCACGACGCTGAGGTCCTTCTGGACTTCCGCATCGTCGAAGCGGCGGCCCATCAGGCGCTTGACCGCATAGATGGTGTTCTGCGGGTTCGTCACCGCCTGGCGCTTGGCCGGTCGGCCGACCACGATCTGGTCGTCGTCGGTATAGGCCACCACGGACGGCGTGGTGCGATCGCCCTCGCTGTTCTCGATGACCTTGACGTTGCTGCCTTCAAGGACGGCGACGCAGGAATTCGTCGTGCCGAGGTCGATACCGATGATTTTGGCCATGCGATTCTCCAGATGTAGCGTGTCGGGGCTGCCTGCCCGATATGTGGGGCCGGGCCCCTCTCGTTCAAGCGCCTGCGAGCGGCGCGGCGCGCGACACGACCACGCGCGCCGGGCGCAGCAGGCGGTCGTGCAGCAGATAGCCGGTCTGCATCAATTCCACGATGCAGTTTGGCGGCACCGCCGTGCTGGCGATGACCGTCACCGCTTCGTGCAAGTGCGGGTCGAAGAGTTCGCCGACTGCCGGATCCACGACCGTCACGCCGTGCTTCTGCAGCACGCTCATCAGCTGGCGGTGCGTCAGCTCGACGCCGTCCAACACCGACTGGGCGGTGGCGTCCGCCCCCGCCCTGCGGCCGAGCTCGAGGCTGTCGGCGATGGCGAGCAGATCACGCATCAGCTTCTCTGCGCCGAATTTCGCGGTCTGCGTGCCGTCGCGCTCCGCGCGCTTGCGCACGTTGTCGAGCTCTGCCAGCGCGCGCAGCTGCTGGTCCTTGAGCTGCGCCCGAAGCGCCGCGATCTGCGCGCAGGCTTCCGCCCATTGGCCGGCCGTCGGCGCTACCGGCTCGCTCTCGCCGGGGCTTTCCGACGTCTCCGGAGGAGTGGGATCACCTTCAGACATGTCGTCTCGTCTCGCTCGGATGAAATGGTGCACTCGGTCGCCGCGCAGCGCGCGACCACACACTCGTGCTGCCGCGCCACCTTGGGGCGTCAGGAACGGCTTTTCAAGCCGTGGCTGAGCGCCCGCGCGGTCTCGGCCACCAGCGGCACGATGTGGTCGTAGGCCATGCGGATCGGGCCGATCACGCCCAGCACGCCGGCCACCTCGCCTTCCACGTAGTAAGGGGCGGTCACCACCGAGCATTCGTCCAGCACCTGGTAGCCCGACTCGCTGCCGATGAAGATCTGCACGCCGGCGCCCGACAGGCACTGTTCGAAGAGCGTCAGCAGATCGCGCTTGCGGTCCAGCACGTCGAACAGCTCGCGCAGCCGCTGGACGTCAGCCAGCTCCTGATAGCCCATCAGGTTCGCGCCGCCGGCGAGGACATAGTCGCCGTCGCCCGATACGCCCTCCAGCGCGCTTTCCGCCAACGAGGCGGCATCGTTGAGCACGCGGTTGACGGACAGCTGGATTTCGTGCAGCTCGCGCTGCAGCGATCGCCGCAGGCTGATGAGGTCGCGCCCGGCGAAGCGGTCATTGAGCTCGTTGGCGTAGCGTTCCAGCTCCGACGCGCCATAGTCGCGCTGTGTGCGGATGACCCGGTTCTGCACTTCGCTGTGGTTGACGACGAGGATCACCAGCACGCGCCGCTCCGACAGCGGCAGGAACTCGATGCGCCGCAGGATCGCGAGGTTGCGCCTCGGCACCGTCACCACTCCCGCCATCTGCGTCAGGTGGGACAGGACCGCCGACGCCGACTCAACCAGCTCATCCGGCGCGCGCCCGTGCCGTTGCACGAGCTCCTCGGCGATGCGCTCCAGCTCGTGGTGACCGAGCGGCTCCGGCGCCAGCAGCGAATCCACGAAATACCGGTAGCCGCGCTGCGTCGGCACGCGGCCGGCCGAGGTGTGCGGCGAGCTCACGAAGCCGCGTTCGTCCAGATCCGCCATGACGTTGCGGATCGTGGCCGGCGACAGATGTGCGCCGGTGGCCCGCGCCAGCGTCCGGGAACCGACCGGGAGGCCGTCCTGCACGTAGCGTTCGATGAGCAGCTTGAGGAGCGCCGCGGCTCGGACATCGAGAGTGGTCGTCACGGCAAGGCCTCCGGTTCGCCACGCGCCTGCAATTCGCGGGACCACCCGCCGGGACGTCGCAGCGCGCCTGTCCGTATCATGGTAGCGCGCGGCCGGAATGCAACGTGTGCGCCGGCGCAGGGCAGCAGACCGGAATCCACGTGAAAGACGTCATGGGTCCCTTCGGGACCATCGGCCTCATCGGCAAGCACAGCGACGCGCGAGCCGCGGCGACACTGCGCCGCCTCGCGCATCTGCTGGTGGAGCAGGGGCCGGCCCGGGGCGTGCAGGAAGTGCTGGTTGCCGAAGACAACGCCGTCGATCTCGAGGCGGCGGGCGTACTCACCGGCGTGGAAGTCGTACCGCGTGTCGCGCTCGCGGGCCGCTGCCAGCTTGCCATCGTCGTCGGTGGCGACGGCACCCTGCTGAGCGCCGCGCGCACCCTCATCGACCACGGCGTGCCGATCCTCGGTATCAACCACGGGCGGCTGGGATTCCTGGCCGAGGTGCGACCGCAGGCCATGGCAGAAGCCATCGCTGCCGTGCTCGCAGGCGACGGCCACATCGAGGCGCGGCTGGTGCTGGCAGCGCGCATCCGGCGCGTCGACGGCTCCACCACGCCGTCCCTCAACGCGGTCAACGACGTCGTCGTGCGCAATCAGGCCTCGATCCGCATGATCGAGTTCGAGACCTGGCTCAGCCGCGAGCCCTCCGACGGCAGCGACGTGGGCGTCCAGGGCTGGGAGTTCATCAGCCGGCACCGCGCGGATGGCTTGATCGTTTCGACACCCACCGGTTCGACCGCTTACGCCCTGTCCGGCGGTGGCCCCGTTTTGCACCCCGACCTGTCCTCCGTCGTGCTGGTGCCGATCTGTCCGCACACCCTGACCGACCGCCCCATCGCGGTGCCCTCTGCCCGCGCCATCCGCATCGTGCAGCGCGGCATGGGCAGTAACGGAGCGAACATGACCTGCGATGGCCAGGTGGGTGCCGCGCTGTTCCCGGGCGACGCCGTGGAAATCCACCTGGCACCGCAGAAGCTGCGCCTCGTGCACCCGCGCGGCTACAGCTACTTCCGTACACTGCGCGACAAGCTGCTGTGGGGCCGCGCGCCGGAGTCACCGCGCCCCGGCGGCTGAGGCGCGTCAGCACACCCGGTCCGGCACGCACGAGCCATGCTGCTCCAGATCACCATCCGCAACCTCGCCCTGATCGGCCGTCTGGACATCCCGGTGGCACCGGGCTTCACCGTGCTGACCGGCGAGACCGGCGCCGGCAAGTCGATCCTCATCGATGCCATCGGGCTGGTCCTGGGGCAACGCGCCGACACCGGGCTCATCCGCAGCGGCACGGAACAGGCCGAGGTGCTGGCCGAGTTTTCAGTCGCCCCCGGCAGCGGCGCCGCGGGCTGGCTCGCGGAACACGAACTGGCCGACAGCGACGAACCCGGGCACTGCGTCCTGCGCCGGACGGTGTCGGACGGTGGCCGCAGCCGCGCCTTCATCAACGACCGCGCCGCCACGCTGGGTGCGCTGCACGAGCTGGGCGAGCAGCTGCTCGAGATCTTCGGTCAGGGCGAAAGCCAGACCCTGGTGCGCGGCGAAGTGCAGCGGACGCTGGTCGACGCCAGCGGCGACTACGCGCCCCTGCTGGACGAGACCGCCCGGGCCGCCCTCGAATGCCGGCGCATCGCCGACGAGATGGATGCCCTGCGCACGCGGCACGCGGCGGGTCCGGAGCAGGTCGACTTCCTGCGCGCCCAAGTGGAGGAGCTGCGCGCGCTGGACCTGCGCGCCGAAGAACCCGCCGAGCTGGAGGCGGAGCAACGTCGGCTGGCGCACGCCGCGGAACTGCAGCACGAGGGCGACGCGGCGCACAGCGCGCTCTACGGTGGCGACGAAAGCGTCTACGACCGCCTGGCCGCGGTCGCCGGCACGGTCGACGCGTTGAGCCAGCTGGATCCGCGCCTCACCGCGGTGGGCGAACTGATCGCCAACGGCCAGGCGCTCATCCGCGAGGCGGCTGACACGCTGCGTGGCCTGCTCGACGACGCCGAGCTCGATCCGGATCGCCTCGCAGCGGTGGAACGCCGCATGGCGACATTGCACGACATGGCCCGCAAGCACCGCATCAAGCCGGCCGACCTGCCCGAGCGCCTGGCGCAGCTGGAGCACGACCTGGCCGGAATCGCGGACGCGGCTACGGCGCTGGCCACGCTCGAAGCCGAGGCGGGCGAGGCCGATGGCCACTATCGGCAGCTTGCCGGACGACTGACGACCGCACGCACAGGGGCCGCAGCAAACATGGCACGCCAGGTAACGCAGAATATCCGACGGCTCGGGATGGGCCACGCGGCGCTCACGATTGCGGTGGAAGCCGCGGTGGATGCACCGCCCGCCGTGCACGGCGCCGACCGCGTGCGCTTCGACTTCACCGCCAACCCCGGCCAGCCGGCGCGGCCGCTGGCGAAGGTCGCGTCCGGCGGCGAGCTGTCGCGCATCGGCCTCGCCATCGCCGTGACCGCCGGCGCCAGGACTCCGCTGGCGACAATGATCTTCGATGAAGTGGATGCCGGGATCGGCGGCGCCGTCGCCGAAGCGGTCGGCATGCAGCTTGCCGCCCTCGGTCAGCAGCGACAGGTGCTGTGCGTGACCCATCTCGCCCAGGTCGCCGCCCAGGGAAAACACCATCTGCACGTCCACAAGCGGGTGCGCGACGGGCAGACCTGGACCGAGGTCGAGAGCCTCTCCGGCGACGCGCGTGTCGCAGAGCTGGCGAGAATGGCCGGCGGCCGCAGCGTGACGCGCACGACCGAGGCCCACGCCCGCGAGCTGCTGGAGCAGGCCAACGGTACGGCGGACGGCGAATCCCCCTCGGGGCACCGCTGAAGGACTCCTGCTCCACGCATCGGCGGCTGGCTGGCGGCCGCTGTACGCGCTTTGCGCGAACATTGCGACGCGCCGATTGTCCCGGCCGTGACGCGCACGGTACATTCCGTGCGGCGTACGACGGCGGATTCGGCGCAGGCCGCTGACGCCCACCAACCCCTCCTGCCCACTTCCACTGGACCGAACATGCTTCCGCACCCGCGTTCCCGCGTGATCACCGAAGGCCTCGACCGCACCGCCCACCGCGGTTTCCTGCGCGCCACCGGGCTCGGTGACGAGGATATGGACAAGCCCTTCGTGCTGATCATCGACACCGCCGGCGACAACACGCCCTGCTCGCAGTCCTTCGCGCCACAGGTCGATCACGTGCGGCTCGGCGTCGCCCAGGGCGGCGGCTATCCGGTGCACATGTCCACCATCTCGGTGTCCGACGGCACGTCCATGGGACACGCCGGCATGCGGATGAGCCTCGTGTCGCGCGATCTCATCGCCGACAGCATCGAGATCGCCGTGCGCGCGCACGGCTACGACGCCATGGTGGGCTTCGGCGGCTGCGACAAAACGCTGCCAGGCAACATGATGGCGATGGTGCGACTCAACGTGCCGGCGGTTTTCATGTACGGCGGCTCGACGCTACCCGGCTACGGACGGGACGGCGCCGAGCACACGGTGCTGACCGCCATCGAGGCACCGGGCCACTACGAAGCCGGCGACCTGACGCTGGCCCAAGTGTGCGGCATCGAATGCACCTGCGCGATGACCGTCGGCTCCTGTCCGGGCCAGTTCACCGCCAACACGATGGGCATGGTCGGCGAGGCGCTGGGCCTGTCCTTCCTAGGTTCCTCGACGATTCCGGCCGTCTACAGCCAGCGCAAGCCGATCGCACGCCGGGCGGGACGCCAAGCGTTGAAGATCCTCGCTGACGGCGGTCCGCTGCCGCGCGACCTCGTCACGCGCAAGAGCCTGGAGAACGCCTGCGCGGCGGTGGCGGCCACCGGCGGGTCGACGAACGCCGCGCTCCACATCCCGGCAATCGCACACGAAGCCGGCATCCGTTTCACGTTCGACGACATCGGCGAAGTCTTCGACCGCACGCCGCTGATCGCGGACATGCAGCCGGGTGGCCGCTACCTGGCGAAGGACCTCGACCGCATCGGTGGCGTACCGGTAGTGCTCAAGGAGCTGCTCAAGGGCGGCTATCTGCACGGCGATACGCCGACCATCACCGGCGTGCCATTGGAGCAGGCGTTGGGCGCTTTTCCCGATCCCGACGACGACATCGTCCACCGCTGCAGCACGCCGCGGCAGGCGACCGGCGGCCTCGTGGTACTCAAGGGCAACCTGTTCCCCGCCGGCGCGCTGCTCAAGGTAGCCGGACTCAGGTCGCTGGTGTTCGACGGCCGGGCTCGCGTGTTCGAAAGCGAGGAGGAATGCATGGCCGTGGTCTCGGCGCGCGATTACGCGCCGGGGGAGGCGCTGGTGATCCGCAACGAAGGCCCGAAGGGCGGACCAGGCATGCGGGAGATGCTGGCGGTGACGGCTACCGTCTACGGCCAGGGCATGGGCGAACAGGTGGCGCTCATTACCGACGGCCGCTTCTCCGGCGCCACGCGCGGCATGTGCATCGGCTACGGTGACCCCGAGGCGGCGCTCGGCGGCCCCATCGCGCTGGTGCAGGACGGCGACCGCATCCGCATCGATGCCACCGCGAAGACCATCCAGCTCGACGTCGACGAGGCCGAGCTCCGGCGCCGGCGCGAAACGTGGAAGCCTTACCAACGCGAACCGCTGGCCGGCGTGCTGGAGAAATATGCGCGCCTCGTGGGGCCGACGCACGCAGGCGCCGTCACCCACTCCGGCAACGTGCGGTGGACCGCCGAGACGGCGGGCTGAAGGCCGTGCACCTCGCGTTCTGCGGTATCGGCTTGATGGGCTCGGCGATGGCCGAGCGGCTGCTGCAGGCGGGCCACCGGCTGACGGTGTGGAACCGCACGGCTGCCAAGTGCGCGCCGCTGGCAGCGCGCGGCGCGCAGGTGGCCCGCACGCCGGCACACGCCGCCGCCGGCGCCGGCGGCGTGCTGCTCTGCCTGATGGACACCCAGGCGGTGGAAACCGTGGTCTTCGGACCCGACGGCGTCGCCCGGGGTGGTGACTGTCCTCCCTGGATCGTCGACCATTCCACCATTCCTCCGGACGCGACACGCGGACTGGCCCAACGGCTGTCGGAGGCAGGCGGCGACTGGCTGGACGCGCCGGTGTCGGGTGGCATCGAGGGCGCCGCCCACGGCACGCTGGCCGTCATGGTCGGCGGCGCGCCCACGCACCTCGAGGAAGTCGAGACCGTGCTGCGCGCCTACGCGTCGCAGGTCACGCACGTAGGCAAGTCCGGCGCCGGCCAGGCCGCGAAGCTGTGCAACCAGACCATTGTCGCCACGACGGTTGCCGCCATCGCCGAGGCGGTCGGCATGGCGCGCGCCAGCGGCATCGACCCGACGCGCCTAGGCGAAGCGCTGGCGGGCGGCTGGGCCGACTCGCGCCTGCTGCGCACCTTCCTGCCGCGCATGGCACACGCGCCCGACCACTCCATCGGTGCCCTCGCCACGATGCTCAAGGACATCGACAGCGTGATGACAACCGCGAGGAATCGAGGGACCGCGATGCCGGTGACCGCCAGCGTGCAGCAGCTGCTCCGCCAGGCGGCTTCCTTCGGGCTGGCGCAGGCGGAGCTCTCGGCGATCGTCGCGATGGTGTGGCCGGAACAGCTCGCCGCGTTCCGCGCCATGGTCGGGAAAGCCTCGTGACGACTGCCTCGCGCACGTCGGCGCAAGCCCCCCGGCCGCGGCGCGTCGTCGTCACCGGCGCCGGCGGATACATCGGCCACGCGCTATCGGAACGCCTGGTCGCGCAGCTGGAGGCGGGCGACATCGACGCACTCACACTCGTGGACGTGGCGCTGCCCGCGTCCGCCGCGGATCACGCGGGGCTGCGGCGCATCGAGGGAGATCTTGCCGCGGCGGAGATCCTCGCGCAGGCCGTCGCGACGCGACCGGAGCTCGTCTTCCACCTCGCCGGCGTCACCAGCCGCATCGCCGAGCAGCAGCCGGCGCTGTCGCTGCGCACCAACGTGCTGGCGACCACCGGTCTATTCGAACGACTCGCGGCGCAGGGCAACGCGCCGGTGCTGGTCTACGCCAGTTCGATCGGCGTGCACGGCACGCCGCTGCCCGAACGCATCGACGACGACACGCCGCCGCGCCCGACGCTCAGCTACGGGACACACAAGCGCATCGGCGAGCTGCTGCTTGCGGACTACGCGCGCCGCGGAGCCATCGACGGCCGCGCCGTGCGCCTGTCGGGCGTCGTAGCACGCCCGCTGCAGCCCGCCGCGGCGCTGTCCGCCTTCGCGGGCGACATGATGCGGCACGCCGCCACCGGCGGCTCGTACACCTGCCCGGTTGGACCACGGGCGCAAGTCCTGCTAATTTCCCTGCCGCTGTGCGTGGATCACCTGCTGCGCGTCGCAAGTCTGGATCGCCGCCTGCTTCCGTCGCCGCCGATCTTCCACCTGCCCGCGCTGCGGGTCCGCATCGGGGAGCTGGCAGACGCGCTGCGGAAACGTTTTCCGGGGAGCGACATCGATTTCGACCCACAGCCGCAGCTTGAAGCCCAGTTCGGGCGCTGGCCTGCGGTGCATGCGGAAACCGCCGGTCGCCTGGGGTTTGAAGCAGACAGGGACCTGCAGACACTGATCACGCGCGCGCTGGAGATACAGCCACCGTAGTCGAAGCGTCACTCAAGGGAGGAGTCTCGTGCACATAAGGACATACATCAGGAAAGGCGCGGTTGCGCTGGTCGCGGCGGCGGCGCTGGCCATGGGGACGGCCTCGGCGCAGGACAAGCCGGTGGAGCTGACCTTCTCGGTCTGGATTCCCGCCAACCATCCGTTGGTGAAGGACTTCATGATGCCGTGGGCGAAGCAGGTCGAGGAGGCGACGCAGTCGCGCGTGAAGATCCGCTTCCTGCCCAAGCCGGTCACGAACCCGGTCGGCCACTACGACGCCGTGCGCAACGGGCTCGTGGATCTGGCGTTCATCTCGAACTCCTATTATCCGGGCCGCCTCGATCTCATGAAGTTCGCGATGCTGCCGTTCTCGGGCAATTCGGCGGAAGCAACGTCGGTTGCGGTCTGGCGCACCTACGACAAGTACCTGCGCCCGGTGGACCTGTACCGCGGCGTGAAGCTGCTCGGCCTCTACGGGCATGGTCCGGGCGCGGTGTTCACGACCGGACGCAAGATCGAGAAGGTCGAGGACTTTAATGGCCTGCGGCTGCGCATCGGCGGCGGGATGCAGGCCGACGTGGCCAAGGCGCTGGGCGTGAATGCGATCGTCAAGCCGGCGCCGGAGTCCTACGAGCTCATGAGCACCGGCGTGGTCGACGGCGTGTTCTTCCCGCCGGAGTCGATCTCCTCGTTCCGCCTCGTCAGCCTCGTCAAGCAGGCCACGCTGTTCCCCGGCGGGCTGTATGCGGACGTGCACTCGATCATCATGAATCCAAAGGCCTTCGACAAGCTGTCGCCGGCCGACCAGCAGGCCTTGCTCAAGCTCTCCGGCGAGCACATCGCGCGCATGGGCGGCGAGGCCTGGGGCGCGGCGGACACGGCCGCGCTGAAGGACATGAAGGAAGCCCACACCGACATCCACGTCGCGGACGCCGAGCTGGTATCGGGCGTGAAGGCGCGCACCGCGCCGATCCAGGCCGAGTGGCTCGCCGCCGCCAAATCCCGGCACGTCGACGGCCCGCAGGTGCTCGACTATTTTCACTCACAGCTCAAGACGCTCGAAAACGCGCCGCAGGAAGACTGACGGCCTGACCGCCCCACCACTCGTCCGGCACCAAAAGCCCCGGTGATGGACCGGCTCGTCGGCTTCGGCCGCGCCCTGCTGCGACGCGGCGCCGAGCTGTCGCTCGCGGCGCTGGCGCTGCTGACGCTGGGCGACGTCCTCGGTCGCTATCTGTTTCACCTGCCGGTGCCGGGCGCCGTGGAGCTCACGGAAGTCCTCATGGTGGCCGTGATCTTTCTCGGCGTGGTGCTGGCCACCCTTCAGGATGAACACGTCGTGGTGGACGTCTTCACCAGCGCCTTCCGGACCCGGATTCGCCTCGCCATCCGCACGCTCGGCTCGCTGTTCGCCGTCGTCGTCAGCCTCGTGCTCGGCGTGACGGGGTGGCAGCAGGCGATGTCGGCACTCGACTTCGGCGATCAGACGACGATCCTCGCGCTGCCGCTCGCGCCGGTGGTGTTCTTCATGAGCGTGCTGCTGTTCGTGAACGCGCTGCTGCAGGCGCACGTCGCCTGGCGCCGCCTGCACTCGGCGCGGGATCCTCGATGACCGTCGCGCTGATCGGCTTCGGCTGCATGCTGGCGCTGATCCTGCTGGAGGTGCCCATCGCCTTCGCGATGGCCGCCGTCGGCATCGTGGGGACGGCGCTGCTGCGCGGCTGGTCGCCGGCGCTGGCGATGTCCGGCGCCATCGTGCGCGAGAGCGGCTTCCAGTACCTGCTCTCCGTGCTGCCGCTGTTCATCGTGATGGGCAACTTCATCACCGAGGCGCGACTGTCGCGCGAACTCTACCGTGCCGCCTACGTCTTCCTTGGGCACCGGAAGGGCGGGCTGGCGATGTCCACGGTCGTCGCCTGCGGCGGCTTCGGCGCGGTATGCGGTTCGAGCCTTGCCACGGCCGCCACGATGTCGCGCGTCGCCTATCCAGAGATGCGCGAGCTCGGCTACGGCAAGGGCCTGGCGTCGGCGTCGATTGCCGCCGGCGGTACGCTCGGCATTCTCATTCCGCCGTCCATCGTGATGGTGGTCTACGCCATCCTCACGGAGCAGAGCATCGGCAAGATGTTCGCGGCGGGCATCCTGCCTGGAATCCTCGCCATCCTCCTGTACATGGCAGCCGTGCGTTGGACGGTGTGGCGCAAGCCGCAGGAAGGGCCCGCGGGTGAGCGCGTGGAGTGGCGGGGCAGGCTCACGGCGCTCAAGGACGTATGGGGCGTCGTCGCCCTGTTTGGCCTCGTCATGGGCGGCATCTACGGCGGCGTGTTCACGGCGACGGAGGCGGCCGGCATCGGAGCCTGCGGCGCCTTTGTCTTTGCCCTGCTGCGCGGCCGGCTGACGTGGCCGCTGCTGTCGAAGATCCTCGTCGAATCGGTGCGCACCACGGGCATGCTGTTCATGATCCTGATCGGTGCGCTGATCTTCGCCGACTTCATCAACTTCACGACGCTGCCGGGCGCGCTGCTGAAGGTGGTGGGCGACTTCGGGCTGTCGCCGATGACGGTGATCGTGCTCATCTGCGCTGTCTACGTGCTGCTCGGCTGCGTGCTCGAGAGCATGTCAATGGTGATGCTCACGGTGCCGCTGTTCTATCCGCTGGTACAGAGCCTCGGCTTCGATCTCATCTGGTTCGGCATCATCGTCGTGGTCGTCACGGAGGTAAGCTTCATCACGCCCCCGGTTGGACTCAACGTGATGCTCCTCAAGGGCCTGCTGCCCGACGTCTCGATGCGCACGCTGTTCCGCGGCGTGGCGCCCTTCGTCGCCGCCGACCTCGTCAGGATCGCCATCCTGATCGCCTTTCCGGCCATCTCCCTGTTCCTCCCCGGCTACCTCGGCTGAAGCTGCCGAGGTGCAGCCCATCAAGGACTTCCCGTGATCATCGATCTGCGTACCTACACGCTGCGTCCCGGCACCATGCGCCGCTTCCTCGAGCTCTACGCGCGCGACGGCCGCGCGCTGCAGATTCGCTACCTCGGCGAACCGCTTGGCCATTACGTGACCGAGATCGGCAACGTCAACGAGCTGGTGCACATCTGGCGCTACGCCGACCTCGCCGACCGTGATCGGCGCCGCGCGGCGCTCGACGCGGATCCGGCGTGGCTGGCTTATCGCAAGGGCAGCGTCGACATGCTCGTGCAGCAGCGCGACGCGATCCTTCGGGAAGTGGACTTCAGCCGCTTCGCGGTGGCCGGTCGCTCCAGCGAAGCGCGGGGTTGACCGCCGTGGCGCACCGGCTTCTGCTGCTCGCCCACCTGCCACCCGTCCTGCGCGAGAAGTTCGCAGCGCTCGGACCGACCGACCAGCTGCCGGACGGGCCGGCCCGGGAGGCCTTCCTGCGCGCGCGCGGCGGCGAATACACCATCGGCGTCACGCACGGTACTGCCGGCGCCTCGGCGGAGCTGATCAACGCGCTGCCCAACCTGCAGGCGATCTGCAGCCTCGGCGCGGGCTACGACGCGGTGGACATGGCCGCGCTGCGTGCGCGCAGGGTCTTGCTGAGCAACACTCCGGACGTCGTCAACGACTGCGTCGCGGATCTCACGATGGGACTGATCATCGACGTCGCGCGCCAGGTGACGACCGGCGACCGCTACGTCCGCTCCGGCGACTGGGCGAAGCTGGGCATGGCGCCGCTGGGCGTGCGCGTGAGCGGCAAGCGGCTCGGCTTGATCGGCATGGGCCGCATCGGGCGCGTCATCGCAAGCCGCGCGCAGGCCTTTCAAATGTCCATCCGCTACCACGCGCGGCACCGCAAGACGGATCTCGCCTACGAGTTCGAAGCGTCGCTTCCGGAGCTCGCCCGCTGGAGCGACTTTCTCGTCGTCGCGGTCACCGGCGGTGAGGCCACCCGCGGCCTCGTGTCCACCGCCGTGCTCGAGGCGCTCGGGCCTTCGGGCTTTCTCGTGAACATCGCGCGCGGCCCAATCGTCGACGAGGCCGCACTGGTCGCCGCGCTGCAGCGCCACCGCATCGCGGGCGCCGCGCTGGACGTGTTTGCCGATGAGCCGCACGTGCCCAAAGCGCTGCTCGCGATGGACAACGTGGTGCTGACGCCGCACATCGGCACCGCAACGCGCGAGACCCGTGGCGCGATGGCACGGCTGGTCATCGACAACGTGCGCAGCTTTCTCGACACCGGCCGTCTGCTGACTCCCGTCCACGATTGAGGAGGTGAACTGACAGCCAGCAGAACCGGGGAATCCCGACCGCAGGGCGCTGGAGCAGGCTGGACGAGCGCGCGTGCATCGCCTGCAACTGCATCTACACTGGCTGCCACGCCGAGCATAGAACGGCCGTGAAGTGTGCTACGCGTGATTACGGTGGCCGCCAGGCGCACATGAGTTGACGCGGCGCGAACGGTTCGTTGTACTATCGCGCACGCGTCTGCATCATGTGCATGCACGCAGGGAAGGCAGCGGGACTCTGAAGAAGAGCGCGCGCGGCCAGCGATGCGGAACGGTTGATCGGCCGACACCGCAAAACAACGCGAAAAAACGCTCGCATGACGACGGGCTGAGGGGCAGGCATACGCGTTCCAGGGGGCCGCACATGCGGCCTGCGGCACAAGCGACGACGTCGTACGTACTAGTCGTACTAATGAGGAGAAGCAGGATGAACACACGGAGTTGGCGCGGCTTGAGCGGGCTCCTGCTGGCGGTTGCAGCGGCCATGGGACTTGGCGCGCAGGCGGTCGCCCAGGCGGCGCCGGAAAAGGCCGTCACGCCGGTCACGGTCGGCGTGCTCAACGTCTCGGACAGCGCGCCGTTGTACCTCGCCATCCAGCGCGGGATCTTCAAGCAGCACGGGCTGGAAGTGTCGACCACTCCGGCGCCTAGTGGGGCGCAGGCAGTATCGGGTCTGGTCTCGGGCGGCATGCAGTTCGCGTTCGGCAGCTATGTACCCTTCATCATTGCGGCCGAGCGCGGCATCGGGCTGAAGATCGCCGTCTCGGCGGACAACGTCAACGACAGCTTCAGCCGCGTCGTGGTGCTGAAGTCCAGTGACATCCACAGTGTCGCGGACCTCAAGGGCAAGAAAGTCGCCGTGTCGGCGCTCGTGAACTTCGGCACGCTGGCCGTCCAGGTGGCCTTGAAATCCGCCGGCCTGTCCGCCGATGACGTGAAGCTCGTGACCGTGCCCTTCCCCAACATGGCCGTCGCGCTCACGACCGGGCAGGTCGACGCAGCATGGCTCGTCGAGCCTTTCCTGACCGACCTCAACGACACCGGCAAGATCCGCGACCTCTTCAATCCCTTCTCGGGCGACATGGCCAATATTCCTGCAGCCGGCTATCTGATGACCGACCGCTACGCCGAGGCGCATCCGGAGATCGTCAAGGCCTTCCGCGCGGCGATGACTGAAGCCACCGAGATGGCGGTCAAGGATCCGTCGTTGATCCGCAAGGTCATTCCCACCTACACGAAGATTCCGGCGGCCGTCGCCGAGCGCATCGCGCTGCCCGCCTACGCGTCGACCGTGAATCCGGCGCAGCTCCAGCACCTCGCCGACGTGATGCGGAGCTACGGCCTGCTCAAGCAGAAGGTGGACACCTCCAAGCTTCTCTATCCGTGACGCGTCGCGCGGCCGCTTGGGCGCAAGTCCATTGAAGCCGATCGTGGACCGCCACCTGGCGCTGCGGGTGCTGGGCGTGGGGGTCGTGCTGCTGGCCGCGGAGGCCTTCACGCGCTCCGGCCTGACGCAGCCGCAGTACGTACCCTACGCGTCCACGGTGCTGGAGCGGATCGGCCAGCTGCTGACCTCGACGGAATTCCTCGCGCAGCTGTGGGTGACGATCAAGGCCTGGCTCGCCGGCCTGGCGCTGGCGACGATCGTCGGCACGGCGCTGGGCTTCGCGATCGGCCTGAGCGTCTTTGCGCGGCGTTCGTCACAGTCGCTGTTCGACCTCGTCCGCCCGATCCCCTCGGTCGCGCTGATTCCCCTTGGGGTGCTGGTGCTCGGTCAGGGGCTCGGGCTCAAGATCACGCTCGCCGTCTACGGCGCAGCCTGGCCCATGCTCTACAACGTCGCGGCGGCGATGCGCGAGATGGATAAAGTGCAGATCGAGACGGCCGACATCTTCCGCATCGGCGCGCTGCGGAAATTCACGCGCGTGTTCCTGCCGTCGACGCTGCCTTATATCTCCACTGGCATCCGCGTCGCCTCGCCGATCGCGCTGATCATCGTGATCAGCGTGGAGATGCTGGGCGGCGCACGCGCCGGCCTCGGGGTCTGGCTGCTGGAGGTCAACGAAGGCGCTGGGCGCGCGGACCTCGTCTTCGCCGGCACCGCGATCGCCGGGCTGCTCGGCGCGCTGAGCAACTGGCTGCTCGCGGTCGCGGAGCGTCGCGTCCTGCGCTGGCATCCCGCCCACCGCAAGGCCGCGGCGGCCCGGGCATGAGCAGCATCACGGCCGCGCCCGCGCGGATGCGCGCGCCGTCATGGCGCCGGGTGAAGGCCTTCGCCACCTCGACGTGGCTCATCCTCGCCTTTGCAGTGGCCTGGCAGTTGCTGGCGGTGAAGCTCAACGTCTTCTACTTCCCGCCCCTGACGGACATCTTCCGGCACGGCTACGAGATGTGGTTCTCGGGCTCGCTCCATACGCTCGGCCTCACCGCGGGTTTCTTCGAGGACGTCCTGCCCAGCCTGGAACGGCTGTTCGCGGGCCTGGCGCTCGCCGTCGTCGTGGGCGTCGCCGCGGGCGTCGTCATCGGGCTCAGCCCGGTCGCCGACGACATGCTCGACCCAACGCTGCAGTTCGCGCGCTCGGTGCCGCCGGTGGCGCTGATCCCGATCTTCATGCTGCTGTTCGGCATCGGCACGCAGATGCGCATCATCCTGATCTTCTTCTCGTCGGTGTGGCCGATCCTGCTCAACGTCGTCGCCGCGGTGCGTTCCATCGAACCCCTGTTCCACGACACCGCCACGGCCTTCAACATCCGCTTCCGCGACCGGATCACGCGCATCGTGTTGCCGGCGGCGATGCCGTTGGCGCTCGCGGGACTGCGCGTCAGCACCGCGCTGGCGCTGATCGTGATGGTGCTGTCGGAAATGGTGGCCGCCACCAGCGGCATCGGCTACCGGCTGTTGTTCTCGCAGCAGCAGTTCAACCTCGGCGACATGTGGGCCTGCGTGGTGCTGCTCGGCATCATCGGCTACCTGCTCAACCTCGGGGTCGCCGGGCTCGAGGCGTGGCTGCTGCGCTGGCAGGAGGATCGCTGAAGCGATGGACGGAATGGACGCTGAACGCGCGGTGCTCTCGGTCGAAGGGCTGGCCCACCGCTACGGCAATACGCTCGCGAGCCCGACGATCCTCGACGGCATCAGCTTTACGGTGCCACGGGATCGCATCGTCTCGCTGGTCGGACCTTCGGGCTGCGGCAAGACCACGCTGCTGCGCTGCGTCTCGGGCCTCATGCCCTCCACCGGCGGGCGCGTGCTGCTGGAAGGCGCGCGCATCGACGGCGTGCCGGCAGGCCTCGCGATGGTCTTCCAGGACTACCGCCGCTCGCTCTATCCGTGGATGTCGATCGATGCGAACGTCGAGTTCCCGCTCGTCTCGGCGCGCATCAAGCCGGATGCCCGTCGCAAGCGCGTCGACAGCTGCCTTGCCGCGGTCGGGCTCGCCGGCCACGGGCGCGAATACCCGTGGCAACTGTCCGGCGGCATGCAGCAGCGCGCCGCCATCGCCCGCGCGCTCGCCTACCAGCCCGACGTGCTGCTGATGGACGAACCTTTCGCGTCCGTGGACGCGCAGACGCGCGCCGAGCTGGAGGACCTCGTGCTGCGCGTGCGCGCGGAATTCCGCATGAGCATCCTGTTCGTCACGCACGACATCGACGAGAGCGTGTACCTGTCGGACCGCATCGTCGTGCTGTCGAAGTGCCCGACCCGCATCATGCAGACGCTCGCCGT
>DASVGQ010000005.1:0-11949 GCA_036379455.1 Nevskiaceae bacterium | reverse complement strand
GCCGGAAGGCGCGGACGTGAAGGACTGGAGCGCCGACCGCTTCTGGACCGAGTTCGAGCGCCGCCTGCCGCGCGACCTGGCCGACAAGCTGGAGACCGGCCCGGCGCTGGAGATGAGCATCACGCCGCTGCACAGCTACGTATGCACGACCATGCAGTGCGGCCGCATGTACCTGGTGGGCGACGCGGTGCACGTCGTGCCGCCGACCGGCGCCAAGGGGCTGAACCTGGCGGTGGCCGACGCCAAGCAGCTGGCCGACGCGTTGCACGACCACTACGCCGGCCGCGGCGACGCGGGCCTCGCGGGCTACACGCAGACGGCGCTGCTGCGGATCTGGAAGGCGGTGCGTTTCTCGTGGTGGATGACGAACCTGTCACACCGGATTTCCGACAACCCCTTCGATCGCCAGATCCAGCTCGCCGAATACGAGTTCACGCGCAGCTCGATCCCCGCGCAGACCGCCATCGCCGCGAACTTCTGCGGGCTGGCCTGAGGCCGCTGCGCGCGCCGGCGCGGCCGTACGGGCATACGCCGCAAACGGCGGAACGCGCGATGAGAGCGACCATTCCGGTGCGCTGTTCGATGGTCTCCATCCTCGCGCTGCGCGGTGCGCCCGCGGCGCCGGAAGTGCTGCTGTTGCGTCGCGCGAGCCGCTATCTGGAAGGCGTATGGAGCTACGTGGCGGGCCATATCGAGGCGGGCGAGACGGGCTGGCAGGCGGCGCGCCGCGAGCTGCGCGAGGAGACCGGCCTCGACCCCTCCGTGTGGTACTCGACGACCTTCTGCGAGCAGTTCTACGAGGCGAGCAGCAACACCATCGAAGTCGTGCCGGCATTCGTCGCGCGGGTGGCAGCGCCCGCGGCCACGGTCCGCCTGAACGCGGAGAGCACGGCCCTTCGATGGGTGCCGATCGCCGAGGCCGGAGCGCTCGTCCCGTTCGGCAGCCAGCGCGATCTGTTCGCGTTCGTCGTGCGTGAGTTCGCGACGCGCGAGCCGTCCGCGTTCCTGCGGCTGTCCGACGACGAGACGGCCTGAAGCGGCGGCGCGTCAGCCGTCGGCGCGGGCCGCGGCGGCCGCGTGGTGCGGGTAGAGGTCGAGCAGGGTGCGCGTCACGCCGTTGGTCCAGCCGAAGCCATCCTGCCCGGCGTATTCGCCGCCGCCGCCGCCCTGGCCGCTCTGCAGGTCGTATTTCTCCACGAACTTGCTGGAGGTGCGGTATACGGTCGCCACGCTGTCGAGCCAGCGCGTGGCGATATCGTCGGCGAGCTGCTGTTCGCCGTAGCGCACCAGACCCTGGATGGCGATCCACTGCAGCGGCGCCCAGCCGTTTGGCTGGTCCCACTGCTGGCCGCTTCCGATCGTCGTCGTCGCCAGCCCGCCGGGCGCCAGCAGCTGGGCGCGCAGTGCCGCGGCGACCTGTCTGGCGCGTTCGCGCGATGCCAGTCCGACGAACAGCGGGGTCACGGTCGCGGCGTTGATGTGGGGCCGCGGCGTGTGCCTGGCCCAGTCGTAGTCCAGATAGGTTCCCTGTCCGGGGTTCCAGAAGAAGCGTTCGATGGCCTGTGCGCGGGCCTGCGCCGCCGCGCCGAAGGACCGTGCGCTCGCCGCGTCGCCGCTGCGTCCGCTGAGCTCCGCGATCACGGTTTCCAGCTTGTAGAGGAAACAGTTGAGGTCGATCGGCAGGATCTCGGTCGTGCGGATGGTGGCCATGTCCTGCGGGTCGTCGAACCAGCGCGAAGAGAAATCCCAGCCGCAGGCCGCGCCGGCCCGCGTGTTGCGGAACACCTCGTGCATCGGTCGACCGCTGCGACGCGCCAGAAGCACGTCTTCGCGGTAAGACTGCGGACGCGCCGTGTCGCGCGTGTCCCAGTAGCGGTTGAGCAGGGTGCCGTCGTCAAAGCGCACCACCGGCCCGTGGGCGTGACCGGCCCGCACGTAGGGCGCATCGCTCATCCAGTAGGCGTGTTCCTTGTGCAGCATCGGCAGGTACTGCAGGGCGCGCGCGACGTTGTGCTTCTCGAACAGCTCGACGATGTAGGCGAACAGCGGCGGCTGCGAGCGGGTCAGATAGTAGGTGCGGTTGCCGTTGGGAATGTGGCCGTAGGTCTCGATCAGGTAGGCGAAGTTGTCTGCCATGCCACGCATGAGATCGCGGCGGCCGCTGGCCGCCAGCCCGAGCATCGTGAAGTAGGTGTCCCAGTAGTAGATCTCGCAGAAGCGTCCGCCCGGTACCACGTAGGTGCGGGGCAAGGCCAGCAGCGAGGAGGACGCCGGATGATCCTGCGGATTGCGCGAGAGGACGTCCCACAGCGCGTCAAGATGGTCCTTCAGCAGGCGGCCTCTGGGCGCCAGATAATCGTGCGGGTCGGGGTGCTGCGGAGTGAAGTTGGCGTGCACGAATTCGGCGAGTGAGAAGCCGGCACGCTGGCGACTGCGGCGGTAGTCGACGAGGATCTCTTCGGGCTCGCGGTTGGGCGAGCAGTCCACGAAGATCTTGCCGTCCGGGTAGACGCGCTCCATCTGCACGGCCACGAACAGTTCCTGATAGCGCTGGTCGGGCGTCAGGCTCTCGGCGCGCGGCAGGTCGTGGATCGCCCAACCCCGCCCGTGCGGAAAGGCGCGCGTGCGAGTCGCTTCCGACTCTGCCGTGCGTTCATTCATGCGGTGTTCCTCCGGTGTGCTGGCGCGTGCGGCGGCCCGTGCCAGGGCGCTCCATAACGACCGGGAGCAGCGGCTGCGGTTCCGTCGATGCGCGGCGCGGTGCGCGCGCAAATGAACTCTCACACCGCTTTTCCCGTCCCAATTCGGGGGAGCACGGCGCCGCACGCGCGTTGTCCGGGCCGTCGGCGCGTCGCTAGAGTGGTTCATGCAAGGCGCCGTGCCGCACGCTGCGGCACGCACAGGAGAAAGCGATGAAGGATGCGATACGCGCGCTGCAGGAGCTGGGCCAGAGCCTGTGGCTGGACAACATCACGCGAGCGATGCTGGATGACGGCACGCTGGTTGGCTACCGCGACAGGCTCGGCGTGACGGGCCTGACCTCCAACCCGACGATCTTCCAGAAGGCCATCGCCGGGAGCGAGGCCTATCTGCCGGCGATCCGTGCCAGCGGCGAGCGCGATTCCGAGTCCCTGTTCTTCGACCTCGCGATCGACGATCTGCGCCGGGCGGCGGACATCTTCGCCGATGTCCATCGGCGTACCGCCGGCGTGGACGGGTGGGTGTCGCTAGAAGTGTCGCCGCTGCTGGCCGACGATACGGAAAAGACCGTCGCCCAGGCCGAGGCGCTGCGCCGCCGCGCCGCCCGCGACAACCTCTACATCAAGGTCCCCGGCACCAAGGCCGGCGTGGCGGCCATCGAGGAGCTGATCCACCGCGGCGTCCCGGTGAACGTCACGCTGCTGTTCTCGCCGGTCCAGTACCGCGCCGCGGCGGGAGCCTACATGGCGGGTCTCGAACGCCGGGCACGCGAAGGCCTGTCGCTCGACGTGCCGTCGGTGGCGTCCATCTTCATCAGCCGCTGGGATGTGAAGGTGGCCGAGAAGCTGCCGGAGGCGCTGCGCAACACGCTGGGGCTGGCGGTGGCTGCGGCGACCTACGTCAGCTACCGCCACCTGTTGACGCTCCCGCGCATGAAGCGCCTGATGAACCTCGGCGCGCGCCCGCAGCGCTTGCTGTGGGCCTCGACCGGTACCAAGGATCCGCAGGCCTCGGACGTGCTCTACGTCGAGAACCTCGCCGCGCCGCTGACCATCAACACCATGCCCGACAAGACCCTGCACGCGTGGCAGGATCACGGCGTGCTGGCGGGCGAGGTCGCGCCGGCGCTGTCGCTCGAGGCGACGCCGGCGACGCGCGCGCTGCAGCGCTACGTGGACGCCGTCGGCGACATCGAGGCGCTGGCAGACGTCCTGCAGCGCGAAGGCGCCGAGAAGTTCGACAAGTCCTGGCGCGCCCTGCTTGCGAGCCTCGAGACGCGCATGAAGGAAGCCGCGTGACGCGGCCCCCGCTGCGCCAGGCGCAGGCCTGGCGTCGGCTGGAGGCCTGTCGCGACGCGCTGGCGGGGCGCGATCTGCGCGCCCTGTTCGCCGAGGACGCAGGGCGGGCGGCGCGCATGACGGCGGAAGCCGCCGGCTGGCGGCTGGACTATGCGCGGCAGCGGCTGGACGCGGAGACGCTCGCGGCGCTGCTGGCGCTGGCGCGCGAACGCGGCGTCGAGGCGCGGCGCGACGCGATGTTCGCGGGCCGGCACGTCAACCGCAGCGAGGATCGCGCGGCACTGCACGTGGCGCTACGCGCGCCGGAAGAGTCACGGATCGACTGCGACGGCGCCGACGTCGTGCCGGCCGTGCAGGACACGCTCGGGCGCATGGCGGTCTTCGCCCGGGCGCTGCGGGCCGGCAAGCTGCTCGGCTGGAGCGGGCGGCCGATCCGCAACGTCGTCAACATCGGCATCGGCGGCTCGGACCTCGGGCCGGCGATGGCCGATCGGGCGCTGCGCGACTACGCCGATCGCCACCTGCGCTTCCGCTTCGTCTCCAACGTTGACGCCACGGCCTTTGTCGAGGCCACGCGCGATCTGGCGCCGGACGAGACGCTGTTCATCGTCGCTTCCAAGACCTTCTCTACGCTGGAGACCATGACCAACGCGCACAGCGCGCGCGCCTGGCTGCTGGAAGCGGCCGATGGGGCCGAAACGGCGGTGGCAAAGCACTTCGCGGCGGTCTCCACGCATCTGGACGCGGTGCGGGAATTCGGCATTCCCGCGGCGCGCGTGTTCGGCTTCGCCGACTGGGTCGGCGGGCGCTATTCGATGGATTCGGCCATTGGCCTGGCGACGATGATCGCCATCGGTCCGCGGCGCTTCGGCGAGATGCTCGCCGGCTTCCACGCGATGGACGAGCATTTCCGCAGCGCACCGCTGGAGCGCAACCTGCCGGCGCTGATGGGTCTCATCGGCGTCTGGAACAACAATTTCCTCGGCGCCGAAACCGTTGCCGTGCTGCCTTACGCGCAGTATCTGGCACGGCTGCCGGCCTACCTGCAGCAGCTGACGATGGAGTCCAACGGCAAGCACGTCACGCAGGACGGCGCGCCGATCGACTACGCCACCGGGGCGATCTACTGGGGCGAGCCCGGCACCAACGGCCAGCACTCCTTCTACCAGCTGCTGCACCAGGGCACGCGGCTGGTGCCCTGCGATTTCATCGCCTTCGGCGAGCCGCTGCGGCCGCTCGGCAGGCACCATGACCTGCTCGTTGCCAACGTCATCGCACAGGCCGAAGCGCTGGCCTTCGGCCGCAGTGCCGCCGAGCTGAAGGCGGCGAAGGTGTCGGACGCGCTCGTCCCGCACAAGGTGTGCGAGGGCAACCGGCCGTCCAGCCTGCTGCTGGCGCAGCGGCTGACGCCGCGCAGCCTCGGCGGCCTCATCGCGCTCTACGAACACAGCGTGTTCGTGCAGGCCGCGATCTGGGACGTCGACCCCTTCGACCAGTGGGGCGTGGAGCTCGGCAAGCAGCTCGCCGCGCGCGTGGTCGGGGAGATCGAGGCGCGCGCGACACCGTTGACGCACGACGCGGCTACCAACGCGGCCATCGCGTGGGCACGTGAGGCGCGCGGCGAGACGGCGGCGCGGCCGTCGCACCGCGCGCGGGTGCTGGTGCTGGACATCGGTGGCCAGCACGTCAAGGCACGCGTGACCGGCAGCGATGAGGAACGTCGCCTCGCTTCGGGCGACGCGCTCGGACCCGGCCAGATGATCGACCGGCTTCGACCGCTGCTCGAGGGCTGGCAATACGATCACGTGTCGATCGGCATTCCGGCGCCGGTGCGTCACAACCGCATCGCGCGCGAGCCCTTCAACCTCGGCGCCGGATGGGTGGACTTCGATTTCGAGGACGCCTTCGGCTGCCGCGTGCGGGCCTTGAACGACGCGGCGATGCAGGCGCTCGGCAGCTATGCGGGCGGCCGCATGCTGTTTCTCGGCCTCGGCACCGGGCTGGGCTCGGCGATGATCAGCGACGGCGTCATCCAGCCCATGGAGCTCGCGCACATGCCCTACAAGGACCGGACTTTCGAGGATTACGTTGGCGCCGCGTTCCGCGACCGCGACGCGGCAGCGTGGCAGCGCGAGGTACTCGAGGTCATCGACATCCTGCGCCGCGCGCTGCTGCCCGACTACGTGGTGCTTGGCGGCGGCAACGCCGTCAACCTCGAGACCCTGCCGGCGGGCGTGCGGCGCGGCGCCAACGAGAACGCCTTCGTCGGCGGGTTCCGCCTGTGGGAGGACGCCTGATGACACCGCCTGATCGCAAGGACAAGGACACGCTGCAACTCGGCTTCGTCGGCCTCGGTCGCATGGGGCTGAACATGGTGCGGCGGCTGGCGGACGCCGGCATCCGCTGCGTGGTGTTCGACACCAGTACCAAGGCGCGGGACGAGGCTGCCGGGTTCGGCGCGCGCGCGGTGGATTCGCTCGGCGCGCTTGCAGCGGCGCTGGTGGCGCCACGCGCGGTGTGGCTGATGCTGCCGACCGCGGTGGTTGACGAGGTGCTCGAGGCGCTCGCGCCGCGGCTGGAAGCGGGTGACGTGGTCATCGACGGCGGCAACTCGCACTACGTTGACGACCTGCGGCGCGCCGGGCAGCTGGCCGGCCGGGAGATCGACTACGTCGACGTCGGCGTCAGCGGCGGCGTGTGGGGCCGCGAGCGCGGCTATTGCCAGATGATCGGCGGGCCGGCGCGCGCCTACCGGCACCTGGAACCGGCGTTCGCCGCGCTGGCGCCGGGCGTGGATCTCGCGCCGCGCACGCCGGGCCGCGAAGGCCCGCCGCCGCCGGAGGAACGCGGCTACTTGCACTGTGGCCCCAGCGGCGCGGGACACTTCGTGAAGATGGTGCACAACGGCATCGAGTACGGCCTCATGCAGGCCTACGCCGAAGGGCTCAACGTCCTCCGGCACGCAGACGCCGGCAAGCACGCGCGCGAGGCCGATGCGGAGACTTCGCCGCTCGAGCACCCCGAGCGTTACCAGTACGAGCTGCCGCTGGACCGCATCGTCGAGCTGTGGCGGCGCGGCAGCGTGATCGGCTCGTGGCTGCTGGATCTCACCGCCATCGAGATGACGCGGGATCCGGAGCTGGACCACTACGACGGGCGCGTGTCCGATTCTGGCGAAGGACGCTGGACCACGCTGGCCGCCGTCGAGGAAGGCGTGCCCGCGCCGGTGCTTTCCGCCGCGCTGTACGCGCGCTTCGGCTCGCGCGGCGCCGGCGTCTACGCCGGCAAGGTGCTGTCGGCGATGCGCCACGCCTTCGGCGGGCATGCGGAAAAACCGGCCGAGGAGTAACCGACCATGGCGACATCGAAATCTCCTTCCTCCGCCAAGACCCGCCAAGGGGCTGCGCGCAAGGCGGCCAGCGGCAGGACCACGCTCGTCATCCTCGGCGCCAGCGGTGACTTGACGAAACGTCTGCTGATGCCGGCTCTGTATCGGCTGCACTGCCTGGGCCTCACCCCTGAGCTGCACATCCTCGGCTACGCGCGCCAGACGTGGACGCGCGAGGAGTTCCAGGCGCACATGCACGACGCGCTGGAATCCTTTGCCGCCGATTTCAGCGAGAAGTCGTGGAGCGAGTTCGCGGCGTGCCTCGACTATGCCGCGGGCGACCTGCAGGCGGATCAGGTGAAGCGGATCGAAGCCCGGCTCGCCGCGCAGGCCGTGTTCTATCTCGCCCTGCCGCCGCCCATGTTC
Organism: Nevskiaceae bacterium; assembly: GCA_036379455.1. Classification (GTDB taxonomy): domain Bacteria; phylum Pseudomonadota; class Gammaproteobacteria; order Nevskiales; family Nevskiaceae; genus SCRT01. The sequence goes on along the minus strand of DASVGQ010000005.1, from coordinate 4,197 downwards.
GGGCGGGCGGCTGCGGCCCTGGGCGAGGCCGGCTTCTCGCAGGCGCCGCGCGACGGCTGGCGGCGCCTGATGGTGGAGAAGCCCTTCGGCACCGACCTCGCCAGCGCGGAGGCGCTGCGGCAGCAGATGCACGCGCACTGGCAGGAGGAGCAGATCCTCCGCATCGATCATTTTCTCGGCAAGGAAACCACCCAGAACCTGCTGGTGTTCCGCTTCGCCAACCGCTTTCTCGAGCCGGTGTGGAACGCCAACCACATCTCGCAGGTGCAGATTACCTATGCCGAGACGCTCGGCGTGGAGCATCGCGCTGCCTACTACGACCACGCCGGGGCGCTGCGCGACATGCTGCAGAACCACCTCATGCAGCTGTTCAGCCTCACCGCCATGGAGCCGCCCTCGCACTGGGATGCGGAGGTGCTGCGGGATCACAAGGTCGAGGTGTTGCGCTCAGTCAAGCCGATCACCGCGCGCACGCTGGCGCGCCACGCGGTGCGCGGCCAGTACGGCACCGGTGACCTGCACGGCAAGCGCCTGCCGGCCTATCGGGACGAGCCTGGAGTGCCGCACACCTCGAACACCGAGACCTTCGCCGCGCTGCGCCTGAAGGTCGACAACTGGCGCTGGCAGGGCGTGCCCTTCTACCTGCGCAGCGGCAAGCGGCTGGCCAGCAACTGTTCGGAGATCGCGGTGCAGTTCCATCGCACGCCGGGCGTGCTCGGCGCGCAGAACAACTGGATGGTGTTCCGCATCAAGCCGCACCAGTCGATGGTGCTGCTGGCCAACGCCAAGCAGCCGGGGCTGGCCATGCGCAGCCGCCAGGTGCGCCTGGTCGCGCCTTATGTGGGCGCCGGTGACGTCGAGTTCTCCGCCTACGAGCAGCTCCTTACCGACGCACTGGAGGGCGATCGCACGCACTTCCTGCGCTTCGATGAGGTGGAGCATGCGTGGCGCGTGCTGGCGCCGGTGCTCGAGGGCTGGCAGAGCGGGACGCCGGATTTCTACGCCGCGGGCAGCGAGGGGCCGACGACGCAGGATCGCCTGCTGGATCCGCGCCACCAGTGGCGCTCGATCGCCATCGACGAGTCCGAAGAGGCCGCGTGACGGCGGTCGGGCCCGCTTCGCCGCGGCTGCATCGCAGCAAGGATCCGGCGGCCCTGTACCGCGGTGCAACCGCGGCTTTTCTCGAGGTCGCGCGCTCGGCCATCCGCGCCCGCGGGCGTTTCTGCGTGGCGCTCGCCGGCGGCGAGACGCCGCGGCCCCTGTATCAGCGGCTGGCGGCGGCCGAGCCCGACGCCGTCGACTGGGCGAAAGTCGAGATCTGCTTCGGCGACGAACGCTGCGTGCCGCCCGAGCATGCGCGCAGCAACTACGGGATGGTGCGGGCGGCGCTGCTCCCCGAGCTGCCGCCGGCCCGGATCCACCGCGTCCGCGGCGAGGAGCAACCGCAGCGCGCGGCGCGCCTTTACGCCAGCGAGCTGGCGGTGCTGTTTGCCCACCAGCGGCCGCCACGCTTCGATCTCATCCTGCTGGGCCTGGGCGGCGACGGCCACACGGCGTCGCTGTTTCCCGGCACCGCGGCGCTGCGCGAGCGGCGCCGGGCGGTGGTTGCCCAGTACGTCGAAGTGCAGCGGGAGTGGCGCGTGACGCTCACGCTGCCGGTGATCGATGCTGCGCGCGCGGTGTGGGTGCTGGCAGTTGGCGCCGGCAAGGCTGCGATCGTGCGCCGGGTGCTGGCGGGCGCGCGGCAGCCCGAAGTGCTGCCGATGCAGGCGGTGGCGCCGGAGGTCGGCGTCGACTGGTGGCTGGACGCGGCCGCCGCCGCGGATCTGCCCGCCGGCTTCAGCCCTGATTCCTGACGAGCAGCGCCGTGATGCCGTTCGCGTGCAGCCGCTCGACCAGCTTTTCCGCCTGCGGGCGGCTCATCGCCGGCGTGCTGCGGACGCGATACCACGTCTGCCCGTCGACGGATGCCACTTCGGTACGCGAAACGATGCCGAGCAGCGCCGCGCGCGCCCGCAGGCTGTCGGCCTCGGCGCGATCGCGATAGGCGCCGAGCTGCGCGGCCCAGTCGGTGGCGGCAGCGGGCGCCGCCTTGGCGGCGACTGAAGGCGCCGCGGGTGGCTGCGCCGGTGTCGGCGCAGGTGCAGGTGTGGGGGCCTTGGCCGGCGGCGTCGGCGGAGGCGCTGCGAGGTTGCGCCTCGGCAGCGTTTCGTAGAACGAATACTGCGAGGGTTGCTTGGGCGGCACGGCGACCGGTGCGTCGGCCATGGCCGACGGTGGCGCCGTGCTGGGCGCGAGCACGGAGCGCACGTCGTGGCGCGGTCGCGCCAGGTGGACGATGGCGATGACGAACACCGCGATGGCCGCGCCCATGATCAGCCATACCCATCCAGGCAGCATGCGCTGCCGACGCGGCGCGCGGCTGCGGCGACGCGGGCTGCGCGAGCGGGAGGCGCGCGGCACTACATGTGCTCCGGTGCGCCGACCCCGATGAGCGTGAGCCCGGCGGCGAGGACGCTGCGCGTGGCGCAGGCCAGCGCGAGGCGCGCAGCGCGCAGCGTCGGCTCGTCGACCAGGATCGGCAGGTCGTGGTACCAGCCGTGGAACGCGGCGGCGAGCTCCCGCAGGTACTGCGCCACGAGGTGCGGCTCAAGCCGCGCAGCGGCCGTTTCCACCAGCTCGGGGAAGTGGGCAAGGGTGGCCATCAGGACCCGCTCGGTGGCCGCGCCCAGCGGCGCGAGGGCAACCGCGCGTGCCGCGGTGGCGTCGAATGCGATGCCGCGTTCCGCCGCCTCGCGCAGCACGCTGCAGATGCGCGCGTGCGCGTACTGGATGTAATAGACCGGGTTTTCCAGCGTCTGCGCGCGCGCCAGGTCGATGTCGAAGGTCAACTGCGAGTCGGGCTTGCGCGCCACGAGGAAGTAGCGCGTCGCGTCGCGCCCGACTTCGTCGATCAACTCGCGCAGCGTGACGTAGCTGCCGGCCCGCTTGGAGATCTTCACCTCCTCGCCGCCGCGCATCACCGTCACCATCTGGTGCAGCACATATTCCGGCCAGTCCTTGGGGATGCCCACGCTGAGCGCCTGCAAACCTGCGCGGACGCGCGTAAGCGAGCCGTGATGGTCCGCCCCCAGTTCGGTGATCGCGCGCTTGTAGCCGCGCTCCCACTTGGACAGGTGATAGGCGACGTCCGGCACAAAATAGGTGTAGCTGCCGTCGGACTTGCGCATGACGCGATCCTTGTCGTCACCGAAGGTGGTGCTGCGCAACCACAGCGCGCCATCGGCTTCGTAGGAATGGCCCTGCGCAGCGATCCGTTCCACCACCTGCTGCACCTTGGCGTCGCGATACAGCGAAGACTCAAGGAAGTACACGTCAAACACCACCCCGAACGCACGCAGGTCGGCGTCCTGTTCGCGGCGCAGCCAAGTCACCGCAAAGCGGCGGATCGCATTCAGATCGTCCGGCGCCTTGGCCGCGGTGACGCGTTCACCGCCGGCTTCGACAGTGACGCCCGCAAGGTAGTCCCGCGCGACATCATGGATGTAGTCGCCGCGATAACCGTTTTCCGGCCAGCGCGGATCGTCGGGCTCGATGCCCCTGATGCGCGCCTGCACCGACAACGCGAGATTGCCGATCTGCGCGCCAGCGTCGTTGTAGTAGTACTCGCGATAAACCTTCCAGCCGGTCGCGGCAAGCAGGCGCGACAGCGTGTCGCCAATCGCCGCCGCGCGCGCGTGGCCCACGTGCAGCGGGCCGGTCGGGTTGGCCGACACGAATTCCACGCCGACCACGCGCCCGCCGCCCGTGCGGCTGCGGCCATACCCGGCGCCATCCTTCAGCACCCGCCGCACCTCGGCATGCCACGCGGCATCGGCGAGATAAAAATTGATGAAGCCAGGGCCGGCAACTTCAACCTTGGCCAGCAACGGATTGGCGGGCAGCGCGGCCACGATGGCGGCGGCCACATCGCGCGGTTTCCGATGCGCCTGCTTCGCCAGCAGCAAGGCCACATTGCAGGCAAAGTCGCCGTGCTCACGCGAGCGCGTGCGCTCAATGACGAAGTCCGGCAGCGGAACGTCCAGCACGCCGTCGCGACGCAGGCTGTCCAGCGCTTGCTGCAACGTCTCGCGGAGGGCGTCTTTCATGAAAGGTGGGGCACTGGCAATTGCGGCCCGCCATCGTAGCGCAGCGACC
>DASVGQ010000004.1:0-10657 GCA_036379455.1 Nevskiaceae bacterium | reverse complement strand
TTCGACACGCCGTCAAGCAGCGCGCTGCTCTCGTCGGGAATCCCGTGGTCGTTGTAAATCACGCGACCGTGCGTGTAGCGGAGCGTCATCCGGCCCAGATCCCCGACTTCCTGCGTCCAATAAGGGCTGAGCGATCCGGTCGTGACGTTGCTCTGGTTGTTGTCGAGGAAGAACGTTCCCGACTGGGAGGAAAGCGCGTTGTTAACGAGCTCCCTGCCGTAGGTCGCTGCCCCGTCTATGAAGAGGTGATCCGGGACCACGACGAGCGACCCTTGGCCGCGGAAATCCTGTGCCACCTGATTGTCGGAAGGCTGTCCGGCGTACAGATAGCCGGTCGCGGAATAATCGAACAATCCCGTGAACCGTGGCGTCGCCGCGGCGCCGCGGACGAACGGTTCGAAGGTCGTGATCCAGCTGCTCTGCTTGGGCTGGGCGGATCCCGCCAGCGTCAGGTTGTCGGTGTAGAGCTCGCCGAGCGACGCACCGAGCACCAGCCCCGGCTTGGCGGGCGTGGGCTGCGGGATGACGCCCGGCGGACCCGTCATGGGGCCGCCGGCACGATCCGTGGTCCACGGAATCAGGATGGACGGCAGACCGAGTGCCCTGTTCGCCGTATCGGCCGCGGTATCGACCGGAGCAGCGTTTGCCTGCATCGCAACGAGGGCGCCGATGGCCGCCGCCGCGAAACTTGCCGACAGCACGCGCACGTGATCGACCATTAGGTGCCACTCTCGCGCTGCGCGTACGAGCCGTAGTTGTAGTAGTAGCCGTCGAGCGAGGACATCTGGCTCATGTTGAGAACGAAGCCGACGTAGGGCGTGTGGGCGAGCGTCTCCAGCGCGAGGGCGACTTCCTGCTGCTTCGTCCGGGCCGCAGCGACGACTACGACGACCTGCCCCATGTGCGCCGACAGGCTCGCCGCCTCCGGAGCGGTGAGCAGAGGCGGTGAGTCGAACAGCACGACTCTCCGCCGTCCCCCGCTTTCCAGCATCTCCAGCACGTCATCCATGCGCTGGCCGCCCAGCAGTTCTGCCGTCAGTGGATGGTATTTCCCGGCCGGCAGTACCCGCAGGTTTGCTACGTCCGTGGTCAGCGTGACGTCCGCCGGGTTGAGCCGCGTATCCGACAGCACTTCGGATAATCCCGGCCGGCCCGTCAGGGCCAATGCACGCGTGATGTCCGCCTTCGGGATGTCGCCATCCACCAGCAGGACCTCGAGGTCGGGTTCACGGGCCATGCTCCGCGCCAGATTCCACGTCGTGAAGGTCTTGCCCTCTCCCGGCAGCGCGCTGGCAACCATCACATACGCGCTGCGAGGCACGGGTTCGGGGCCACGGCCCAGTACATTGGCCAGCAGCGGACGCTTGACACGCCTCAACTCGTCAGCTAGCCGGCGCTCCGCGTCACCGTCCGTGGGTTGCAGCCCCATCTGCCGGAAACGCGGGACGTCCACAGATACCACGACACTCGCGCTTCCGCGTTCCTCGGACGCCGCCGCATCGCCGATGCCCGTGCTGCGCGCGGGCGATACCGATTCCAGGGCACGCTCCACCGTCGTCACGACGGGAGGAACCTGCCCTTCGCGAGCCGCGGCCGACGGACCCGTGAGCGGCGCCGGAGCCTGTGCGCGCAGCCGGTCGGCAGCTCTTTCGACGATGCTCATGAGATCCCCGTACCAATCACGTGCTGCATCGCGGCAGACAGGGAGCCGCTGAAGGCGAAACTCGCCACCACGACCGCTGCCAACAGTGCCATGACGGCGTAGAAGCCTGCCGCCTCCCTCCACCGCCCGACGCGGTGCCGCGCCGAAGGAATCAGGGTGAGGGCCCCAAGTACCGGATAATCCGTGAAGTCGCGCAGTCCTTTGAGGTTGACGAACACCGGGCGGATCTTGTGCACAAAGAACGCGTATGCGCCGCCGGCGCCAAGCGCGATGACCAGCACGACGAGCAGCAGCCGACCGCGCTTGGGCCCCGACGGCAAGATCGGAACCACGGGCGGACTTATGATGCGGAACTGCAGGTTGTTGTTGCCGCTCTGAGCCGCGTCCTGCGACAACTGCGCGGTGTTGAGGCGCGCCACGAGCGTGTCGTACTGCTGCTTCGTCGTGCCGAGGTTGCGGGTGAGCTCCTGCAGAGCCGCCTGCACTTGCGTGATCTTGCCCGCGCTCGCCGCAAGGCCGGCAATCTCCTGCTTCTGGGCGGCGACTTTCGCGCCCAGCGTCTTGACCTGGACCTGCGCCTCATAGAGATTCTGCTGCATCTGCTGGTAGGCAAGGCCGCTCACGCCGGGGGCCATGTTCTGCGACGACGCCCCGCCGCTCTCCTTGGGCAGAGCCGCCTTCCGTGCTTCCAGGCGCTTGATGGCGTTGCGCGCGGCGATGACGCCCGGATATTCGTCCGTATACGTCAGCAGGAGGTTGTCGAGCTTCTGGCGATAGTCCGCGATCTGTTCATTGATCTGCGCCAACTGTCCATCGCCGCCGGGCGACGCCGAGGTCGACCCCGCGGTGATCGCGTGCATCTGCTGCTCGGCGGTATCGCGGGCCACCACCGCGGCGTTGTACTGTTCCTGCAGGCTCTGCAGCGCAGCCTGCGCCGCCTGTGTGCGCGCGAAGTACGTGCCCCCGCCCTGACTCGGCAAATATGCCGCGTTCGCGGTCTCGAAGTCGGCCAGCTTCTTCTCCGCGGTGTTCAACCGCGCCGCATAATCGTCCACCTGCCGCTGCAGGAACTGCCGCGCCGAGCTTGAGGTCCCCGAATCCCGGCTCAGCGCGTCGTTCATGAGCACCTGGACGAATGCCTGCACGACCTTCTGCGTCATCTGCGGATCGCGGTCGGTGTACGTGATGTCGTACAGGTCACGCGCGCCGGCGCCCTTTATCTTGACGGCGTGTTGCAGCTTCAGGAGCAGCTCGTCGTTGGAAGCGGGCGTCGTCGCACGCAGCGCCAGCCCCGTCTTGTCTGCCACGGTCTCGAGGTTCGGGCGACTGAGCAGGGTACGGGTCACGACTTCCAGGCGCCCTCGCACATCCGGTTGCACCGCGATGCCGTGAAGGAGCGGGTTGCTGAGCGCGGCGGTGTCGGCATACACCTGCGCGCTCGATTGGTATTCGTTCGGCAGGCTGAACACCAATGCAAGGCCGGCGAGCACCAGAACCCACGCGACGACCACCGCATGCCACCGGTACCGCCAGGTTGCCCTGGCCTCGAGCAGTACACGTTCGAACATCTCGTGCACGTCAACGGATTGCTGCGGCATAGAACCTCTCAGGACGAAGTCATCACGATCCGGCGCGCGCGGGCTCCCGCGACGCTCAGAGAAGTGACTGAGGGATGATCAGGATGTCGCCCGGATGCATCGGAACGTTGTCGCTGATATCGCCGTTCATCAAGGATCCCAGCCGCACCGGAATGGTCTTCTCCTGGCCATCCGGCAGGTGGCGGACGATTTTCGCGCGATTGCCGGACGCAAACTGCGTAAGTCCGCCAACGTCGATCATGACGTCCAGCAGCGTCATGCCGCTCCGGTAAGGCACGGCCTTGGGCGTCACGGCCTGGCCGACCACCCGCACCTGCTGACTGAACGCACCGACGAACCCCTTGACGATCACGGTCACGAGAGGGTCGCGGATGTAGCGGCTGAGCGCTCCATCGAGATCCTTGGCAAGCTCATCGGGGGTGCGCCCCGCCGCCATGATCGACTGCACCAGCGGGATCGAGATGCGTCCGTCTGGGCGGACCGGAACCGTAGTCGTCACGCCGGGGTTGTCACGAACGTATATCTCCAGCGTGTCGCCCGGGCTGATCAGGTAATGCTCGGCGGGGATCGCCGCCTTGACCGGCGCGCTGACGGTCGGGGTGCTGCTACACGCTGCCAATACAAGCAGCACGCCCGCTGCCACCACTGCTCCCACTTTCTTCATCGCTCTCGTCATGGTGTTTCAAAGCTCCGAGATTCAACGTGCACCGCGGCCAAAGACAACAACCTCGGCCGTCTGGACCAGGATCGCCAAGTCAAAAATGATGTTCTTGTTCTTCACATAAAACAGATCGAACTTCAGTTTCTCTTCCGCGTCGCGTTGCGATGAACCGTAGGGGTATCGCAGCTGTGCCCATCCGGTGAGCCCCGGCTTCACGCAATGCCGCAGCTGGTAGTAACGGATCCTTTCGCTGAACTCCGCGACGAACTGGGGCCGCTCGGGCCGCGGTCCGACGATGCTCATGTCGCCGCGGAGCACATTCCACAGCTGCGGCAGCTCATCGAGCCGCGTCTTGCGGATGGCCCGGCCGACGCGCGTGACCCGCGCGTCGTGAACGCTCGCCCAGCGCGCGACGCCGTCGCGCTCGGCGTCAACCCGCATGCTGCGAAACTTCAAAAGCTCGAACTGCCGCCCGTTTTCTCCGACGCGCACCTGCTTGTACAGGATAGGACTGCCTTTCCCCGATTCCAGTCGGATGGCCAGCGCCACGAGCAGCATGAACGGCCATGTCAGAAGCGCGACCAGCGACGCCACCGCGACATCGAACAGGCGCTTGACGAACAGGTGGCCCCGGGACGTACTGAAGCCTTGCGAGAAGACGAGCCACGACGGATTCGTGAGATCCATGATGATGTTGCCTGCCTCACGTTCGAAGAAGTCCGCGATCTCGGTGACGGCAATGCCCCGTCGCCTGCATCCCAGAAGGTCCTCCAGATCCACGGTACCGCGGCGATCATCCGGACCCACGACGATCTCATCCACCTGGTGCCGAGGCGCCCACCGGCTCAGCGGCTCGCCCGGCGACACGAGGCTGGACTCGGGCACCACGACCGGGTCTGATCCTATCGGCACATAACCGAGGATCTTGAATCCACGCTGGTCCGTCCGTCTCCGCATCTTGTATGCGATCTCGGATGCGCGTTGCCCTGCTCCAAGCACGAGGACGCGACGCTTGAAGAGATCGGTGTCGACAGCGGCGAGAAACACGGCGCGCCAAGCCGCGATCGCGATAAATCCGAGCGGCAGCGCGATGCCCAGCACGCCGCGACCCAGATAGAGATCCGGCGCGAGATAGTACGCGGCCGACAGCACGATCCAGCCCACGAAGAACGCGACCAGCTGCCGCACCGTCCTGCCGCGCCAGGACATCCGCAGGCGCACCTGGTAGAGGCCCATGGCGGCTATCGCCAAGACCAGCACTGCGCCTACGACGGGCGCGCGCCAAGCGAGCGCTCCGCTGAAGCCAGCCGTGGCCCCCAGACGCCCATCGAACCGGACGAGCACCGCAAGGTACACGCAGGCGACCAGCAGTACGAAATCGACGAAAGCCAGCAGCGCATGCCACCAGAACACTCTTTTCTGCAGGAAAAAGAGCATCGCGTCAGCGCCAGCACTCTATGCGACGCATCCCCTCGCATAGGCCGGCGACACACTCCAAACTGGAGCGTCGGCCTTGTGCCCCGATCACCTTACCCCCCGCTAACCCGCGTTAACGAAAGGCATTATACGGTGTGAGCGGCCGCCGCATCGAGCAGCCCCACGCACGCGCCGCGCAGCAAGCGCCTCTTGGCTATCGTGTGATCAGGGAAACCGTCGTGTAGGACCCGCGCGGCTTGCCTGCCCGGCAGGGACGATCGCGACGGTCAGCCAGAAAATTCCAGGCACCCGCAGCCAGTGCGACGACGGGCGGTAGCTCGCCAAACCCGGTATCCCCATGGACAGCACGCGTCAGCTTTTGCCGACCGGCTTGCCTCCCAGGGATTCGTAGAGCGCACGCGCCGCGCGCTGGTCGGCAAAGTCCGCGTGGGCATCCAACAGCTGCCGCAGCGTCGACAGGGCCGCGGCATGATCGCCGGTCCGCGCCTGTGCGACGGCCAGGTGATACTGGATGCTCGTCACGGAAGGCGCTTCCTTCGCAGCCTTCGCGAGTATCGGCAACGCCGTCGCCGCCTGATCGTTGCCGAGCAGGGCCCACCCGTAGGTATCGGCTACCGGAGCGGACGTCGGCGCCAGGCGATGCGCCTGTTCGGCCAGCGGCACCGCCTTCGCGTTGTGCTGTGCGGTATATATCCACGCCAGGTTGTTCAGCGCGTCCACGTTGGAGGGATAGGCCTTGAGGACGCGCTCGTACTCTGCCGCCGCCGCATCCAGCTGCGAATTGTCCAGGTAGTACCCGGCAAGCGTCACGCGCATGGCTGCGTCGTCCGGATGATCCACAAGCCATTGATCGAGCAGTTTCTGGGGCTGCGGCGACTTCGCGCGCACGAGGGCCGTGAAGCGCTTGATGACCAGCGGACGTTCGAAGCGCACCGCCAGGCCGCGCTGATACGCATCCGCGGCCTTCCCCCACGCCTTGTCAGCCATGTAGAGGTCGCCTTCCAGCGTCAAGCCGGCGAGCTTCGTATCCGGGCGCTGCTGCAGCCCTTGCGCCAGCGCCAGCGCGCCGTTCAGATCCCTGTCCTGAAATTTCAAGAAAGCCAGCATGACGCTGGCCTGCGCGAGGCCCGGGTCGGCCTTCACGAGTTCAACCAGGTTGTCCCGCGCGGCGGCGTCGTTCTTGTCGAGCAGCTGCGCACGGACCAGGTTCATGCGGTAGCCGGGAACCTTGGGTGCCAACGACACGGCCTTTTCCAGCGCGCTCAGCGCCGCCGGATAATGGCCGGCAGCGAGCTCCGCCGCACCCAGCGTGTTGAACGCGAGCGCGTTGTCAGGTTGCGCGGCGACAAGCTTCTCCGCAACGGCCCTGGAAGCATCGAACTGGCCCGCGCGGCTGTACAGCGCGGCGAGCTGGACGTATGCCTCGGGCGAAGCAGGTACCGCGGCAATCGCACGGTCGAGCCACTTCACCGCTTCCGCGTTGTTCCCCTGTATCGCCGCGAGGCGCGCCAGCGCCTGCATCGCCGTCACGGCCTTCGGCGCCGACTTGAGGATCTCCTGATACCGCGCCGCCGCATCCTGATAACGCTTTTCGACCACATCCAGGTTGCCGAGATTCATGAGGGCAGCCATGTTCTTCGGGTCCAGCTCACGGGCCTTGTCGTACTCTGAGCGGGCCTTCTCGCGCTGGCCCGCCGCGATGAGCGCCGTTCCATAGACCACGTGCGCGGCGGCGCTTTGTGGGTATTTGGCGGTCGCCGCGGCGGCAGCTTTCAAGGCGTCGTCCGTCCGGCCAGCCTGCGCGTATGCCATTACCAACAGGTTTGAGCGCTCGAGCGCGGCGTCGCTGCCGCCGCCTGACGGCATCGCCTCGAGCAGGCGAATCGCCCCGGCGGCATCACCCGCCGCCAGCGTGCGCTGCGCCTTGGCAAGCTCGGGGGACGCCGCGAGCTTCGGCTCACCGGGCGCGGCAGCGCCGGTTGAGGCCGCTTCGCGGCCGGGTATTCCGACGCCTTGATCCTGGGCCTGCTGCAGCAGACCCAGCAGCGCGGCATCCGACACCTTCCCGGGGACCACCGGCCGCAGCATTCTCAGCGCGTCGTCCGAATGGCCCTCGCGATACAGCGTCAGGGCCAGAAGCTTGTGGGCCGCAGGATTGTCCGGAGCCGCTCCGACGACGTTGGCGAGATACATCTGCGCCTGCGCATAGTTGCCCTGAGCGTAACTCACGGCACCCATCATCATCTGTGCCGGGACGCTCCTCGGATCGGCCTTCAGCACCTGCTGCAACTGCGGGATCGCCTCACCAAGGTGGCCCTGCTGGTACAAAACGACGGCGTGGAGGTAATGCGGGTAGCCTTGCTGCGGAGACAGCTTCTCGAGCGTCCCGATGCTGGCCAGCGCCTTGTCATATTCACGCTGGCGCACCTGGGAATCCGCCAGCCTTGCCCGCGCATAGAACGCATCCTGCGGAAGCCAGTCCGGATGCTTCACGGCCAGTGCCTTGTCGTAGTCGCTCTCGGCAGCCGCGAAGCTCCCCCCGTCAAACGCAATGTCACCTCGTACGACAAGCGCCTTGGCGCTGTCCGGAGCCGAGGCCAGCGCCTTCTGCACATAGCTGGCCGCGACGTCAGGATGTTTCGCGCCGAGCGCGAGACGCGCGAGCCCGACAAGCGCGTTCGGGTCGTCCGGGCGCGCCTCCAGCGCGCGTTCATAGGCACTCTTCGCTTCGGGCGCCCTGTTCATGCCCCTCTGCGCATCTCCGCGCAGGACTTCGATGCGCGCCCGGACGGCCGCCGGAAACTGGTCCTTCGAGGCGACGGTCTTCAGCAACTTCTCGAACTGCTGCGTGACAAGCAGTGCCTGCCCGACCGGTACCATCCACTGCGCGTCCGCTACTCCGGCCGCGCGCGCGTGGTCAAGATCCTCGAGAGCGCTGGTCGGGTTGCCCAGCATCAAGGTTGCCTGCCCGAGCAACAGCCACGCCTCGCCGTTCTTGTCGTCTGCCTGCAGGACCTTCTTCGCCTCGATGTAGGCCGCCCGATATTGACCCTCGGACTGATATTTTTCCCCCGTTGTGACGCTGCCGCCGTGGTGCACCAGCCCGCAGGCGCCGAGCGTCAACGCCATCCCGAGCGTCAACGCGAAGCGCGTCGAACGGGCTACCCCTTGCCTGGCTGGTTTCATCACGGTATGGCTCCGGCGTTGCGCGCTCCGCGCTCAATGAGATTCATTCGACTGTCGCAGTCCGTACTTGTCCAGCAGGTCGTAGAGCGTGGGCCTGCTGATGCCCAGCAGTTCTGCCGCGCGCGAGAGCTTCCCGCCGCTGCGGATGAGCGCGCGTCGCACCGCACGCGTCTCCGCTCCCGCCCGCACGTCCTGCAGCTTGATGCTGGCTTCGGCGCCATCTCCGAAATGCAGGTCGTCCGGCGTAATCTGCCGACCGTCGGCCATGATGACTGCGCTGCTGATGACGTTCTGGAGCTCGCGGACGTTGCCGCGCCACGGGTAGTCCTCGATCATCTTCAACGCCTTGGTGCTGAATCCGCGCACGGAGCGTCCGTGTCGCTTCGCGGCCGCTTCGAGGAAGTAATGCGCGAGCGGCGCGAGATCGCCGATGCGTTCGCGCAGCGGTGGCAGGCGGATCGTGACTTCGCTGATGCGGTAGAACAGATCCTCGCGGAAGCGCCCCTCGTGGATCAGCTTCGCAAGGTCCTGGTGCGTCGCGCAGATGACGCGCACGTCGATCTGGATCGGATCGCGGCCACCGATGCGCTCCAGCACGCGCTCCTGCAGGAAGCGCAGCAACTTCGCCTGCAGGGCGACCGGCATGTCGCCGATTTCATCGAGCAACAGCGTTCCGCCATCGGCAAGCTCCACTTTCCCTCGGGTCTGCTTGTAGGCCCCCGTATAGGCGCCCTTCTCGTAGCCGAAGAGCTCTGCCTCGATGAGATCCTCGGGAATCGCCGCGCAGTTGATCGCCACGAACGGGGCGTCCTTGCGGGCGCTGAGCCGATGGATTGCACGCGCAAACAGCTCCTTGCCGGTGCCCGTTTCGCCGAGCAGCAGCACGGTGGCATTGACGGGGGCCACCTTCTCCACCTGCCGGCACGCTTGGCGCATCTCGTCGCTGGTGCCGATGATCCCTTCCAGTACGCTTTGTGAGTCGGCCTTCAGGATGCGGTTTTCCGCTTCCAGCCCATGCACGCGGAAGGCCCTGTCGACAATCACGCGCAGCAGATCCACGTCGAGCGGTTTGGAACAGAAGTCATACGCACCGAAGCCGATGGCCCGCACCGCGTTGTCACGGTCGCCGTTGCCCGTCTCGACGATGATCTTCGTGAACGGCGCCCGTTCCAGGATCTCGCCGATGGCCGCAAAGCCTTCGCGCGTCCCGGACGCGTCGGGCGGCAGCCCCAGGTCGAGCAGCACGACCGGCGGGTGGTGCAGGTCGACGGCGGCCAGCGCGTCCGCGCGATTCGCGGCGAACACGGCGTCGTAACTGTCGAAGCTCCAGCGCAGCTGCTTCTGCAAGCCGACGTCGTCCTCGACGATCAGCAGGCTGGGCGGTGGCGTTGTCACGACAGCGCTCGCCTCGTCACGCGTGCATCGACGCCATCACCGGTCTTCACCAATGGAATCTTCACGGTGAACACGCTACCCTTGCCCGGCGTGCTCTCCACCTCAAGGGCTCCCTGCAGCGACCGCACGTACTCGCGCGCCTGGTACGCACCGATACCCATGCCGCGACTCGCCTTCGTGGTGAAGAACGGTGCGAACAGCCGGGTGCGAATGAATTCTCCATCCATTCCGGTGCCATCGTCCTCGATCCGCAGCAGGGCTTGATCATCGCTTTGCCCCAGCTCAACCTTCACATGGCCGTGTGCCATGGTCGCATCCTGGGCGTTGCGGATGAGGTGCGCGAGCACGGTTGTCAGCTGCTGCGCGTCGGCGCATACCCACGGGTCCGCGCCCGCCAACCACCGACAGGAAGGCTCCGGCTGCCGCCCCGTGCACGCAGCGACGGCCTGCTCCGCGATCGTTCGCAGCCGCACGTTCGCCACCGCGGCCACCGACGTCTCGCCGCGCAACTGGGCCAGCAAGGTCGTGATGCGTCGCACCGAATTGTCCACGGTCGCAAGCATGTCCTCGATGAACGCGGGGTTCGACTTGTGCTGCACAGCGTTCTGCAGAAGCAGGCCCTGCTGTGCCGCGATGTTCTTGAGATCGTGCATCAAATAAGCCGTAAGACGGTTGAAACCCTCGAATTGGCGCATCTCTGCGACCCGCCGCGCATCG
>DASVGQ010000003.1:0-2995 GCA_036379455.1 Nevskiaceae bacterium | reverse complement strand
TGAAGGTTATTCGCGGACGCGGCCTTGCAGGCTGTGACGCGATCGCGGGCCGCGTCAACCCCGCCCAGGCCGCCTGCCGCCTTGACGCGGCGGCCGGCTTGCGGCTGCTGCGGCGCGGCAGTATAAGGGCGGCCGCACCGCTCGCGGTGGTGGGGGCTACCGGGCGCGGCGCGGTCGAATTGCCCATTCGCTGGCATCGCGCCGGCGCGAGTCGCCACGGAGGTAGCCATGTCTGCAAAAGAAGTGCTCAAGCTGATGGAAGACCGCGGTGTGAAGTACGTGGACTTCCGGTTTTGCGACACGCGAGGCAAGGAACACCACGTAAGCGCGCCGGCCCATACCGTGGATGAGGACCTGTTCAGCGACGGCAAGATGTTCGACGGCTCTTCCATCGCCGGCTGGAAGGGTATCAACGAATCGGACATGATCCTGATGCCCGATCCGGGCACGGCGTTCATCGACCCGTTCTTCGAGGACACCACGCTGGTGTTGAGCTGCGACGTCATCGATCCGGGCAGCATGCAGGGCTACGTGCGTGACCCGCGGTCGCTGGGGCATCGCGCCGAGATGTACCTGAAGTCGACGGGTATCGCGGACGCCGCCCTGTTCGGGCCCGAAAACGAATTCTTCGTGTTCGACTCCGTCCGCTTCGATGCGGGCCTGTGGGGCTCGTACGTCCACATCGACTCCGAGGAAGCGGCCTGGAACAGCGGGCGCGAGTACCCGGACGGAAACATGGGGCACCGGCCGGGAACCAAGGGCGGCTACTTCCCGGTGCCGCCCGTGGACTCCCTGCAGGATCTCCGTTCCGCGATGTGCAGCGCCCTGGAGGAGACGGGAATCACCACGGAAGTGCACCACCACGAGGTGGCCACCGCAGGCCAGTGCGAGATCGGCGTGAAGTTCAACACGCTGACCCGCAAGGCCGACGAAGTGCTGCGCCTCAAGTACATCGTGCAGGGCGTGGCGCACAGCTACGGCAAGACGGCCACCTTCATGCCCAAGCCGATCGTGGGCGACAACGGTTCGGGCATGCACGTGCACCAGTCGCTGTCGAAGGACGGAAAGAACCTGTTCTCGGGCGACGAGTACGGCGGGCTTTCAGAGACAGCGCTGTGCTACATCGGCGGCATTCTCAAGCACGCGCGGGCGGTGAACGCCTTCACGAACCCGGGCACGAACAGCTACAAGCGGCTGGTGCCGCACTTCGAGGCGCCCGTGATGCTCGCCTACTCGGCGCGCAACCGCTCGGCTTCCATCCGCATTCCGTGGGTCGCGAGCCCCAAGGCGCGGCGCATCGAGATCCGCTTCCCTGATTCGCTGGCCAATCCCTACTTCGCGTTTGCCGCCATGCTCATGGCCGGGCTGGATGGCATCCAGAACCACATCCACCCCGGCGAGCCGATGGACAAGGACCTCTACCATCTGCCGCCCGAGGAAGATCGCAAGGTGCCGCGTGTGTGCCACAACCTGGCGATGGCGCTGGATGCGCTTGACCGCGACCGTGACTTCCTCAAGCGGGGCGAGGTGTTCTCGGACGACCTCATCGACGCGTACATCGCGCTGAAGATGCAGGAGGTCGATCGCTACCGCTCGACGACGCACCCGGTCGAGTTCGCGATGTACTACTCGCTGTAGCCATCGCCCTCGGATGGCCGGAGGGTGCTTTCCGCAGCACCGCACTCGCTTCCGGCCCAGCGGCGCCCGAGACGCCGAAACGTGCGTTGCGAGTCCCGCGTGCTCAGGCTATCGTGCGCGCGATGAAGCGCCTCGCCACGCTGCAGTGCATCGCCGCCGCATGGAGTATCGCTGCGGTCCTCGCGTTTGCGCCGCTTGCGTCGGGGCAGGTCTATCGCTGGACCGACGCGCAGGGCGTGGTGCACTACAGCGACACCCCGCATGACAAGAACCAGCAGCCGGTCGATCTACCGAGCCTGCAGACCATGGAATCCGGCGCGGGCAACGTCGCGCCGCTCGGCGGCGTGTCCCGGCCGGCGGCACCCGTCGGCACGCCGGTGCAGCCTCGCGTCGTCGCGCCGGCGGACGGCACGACCCTGCGCGACGCGCAGAGCCAGGTACAGGTGTCGGTCAGCGGCGCGTTGTCGCCCGGCGATGGCTACGTCTACTATCTGGACGGCAAGCCGCAGAACGCCCAGCCGACGACGGCCTCCAGCATGCTGCTGACGGACGTCTGGCGCGGTGAACACCAGATCGAGGTCGCGGTCGTGGGCGGCGACGGCCAGGTCTTGGCGAGCTCGCCACCGGTGACGATCTACATGCACCAGCCGAGCGTGAATCACCCGGGCCGGCAGGCTCCGAAGAAGGGGTCCTGAGGCGCGGTGCAGACGGACACGTCTGCGGCGCCGGGCGCGCCGGTTTCCTGCGGCTTCGTGATAACGTGTTGAAGGGCTTCAGCGTGAACACGGGGGCGTCGTGAGTACCGCGATCGACAATCTGGAACACAAGCCGGCGTTCCAGGAGATCGGCAGCTACATGCTGCGTATCGGCCGGCAGGCGAAGGCCGCTGCGACCGCGATGGCACGCGCCGCGACCGGGCAGAAGAACGGGGTGCTCTTCGCCTTCGCGGATCAGCTCACTGAATCACGCGACCAGATCATGGCGGCGAACGCCGAGGATCTGGATGCAGCGCGTGAGGCAGGGCTGGCCCCGGCGCTGATGGATCGCCTGCAGCTGACGGACAGCCGCTTCACCACGATGGTGGACGGCGTCCGGCAGGTGGCGGCCCTGCCCGACCCCATCGGCGAGATCATCGACCTCAAGCCGCGGCCGTCGGGCATCGAGGTCGGGCACATGCGGGTGCCGCTTGGCGTGATCGGCATCATCTACGAGTCGCGGCCGAACGTGACCGCCGACGCCGCCGGCCTGTGTCTCAAGTCCGGCAACGCGGTCGTGCTGCGCGGCGGGAGCGAGGCATTCCGGACCAACTGCCTCATTGCCGACGTGCTCCGCGACGCCGCAACCACGATTCCGCGCG
>DASVGQ010000002.1:0-4076 GCA_036379455.1 Nevskiaceae bacterium | reverse complement strand
CCGAGCTGGAGACGGTACGCGTCGAACGCGAGGAGACCGCGCAGGCTTTGCGCGCCGCGCAGGACGCCCTGCTCGCGCTGGAGCAGCAGCTGCAGCGCGTGAAGACGGAGCGCGACCAGCTCGGGCAGGCCCTGACGAGCGCGCGCCAGGCCGAGGCGGAGGCGCGTCGCGACGAAGCCGGGGCGGCTCGCGATCTCAATGCGCTGAGCGTGCGTGAGGCAGGGCTGCGCAGCGCCACCGAGATGGCGCGACGCAGCGCCGTGGAGATGCAGGACCAGGCGGTTGTGCTGCGGCGTCGGCTGGTGGACGCGCAGGCGCGGTTGGCACAGGCGGACGCCCCCATCCGTGAAGGGCAGATCGCTGCCAAGGGCTGTGAGGGCGTGGTGCGGGATGCGACGGAAGGCCTGCGGCAGCGTCGCGACGCGCTGGCGGCGGCCGGGGGGCGCATGGAAGCCGCGCAGCACGCGCTGCAGGCCGCGGACGTCCAGTGCGACGCGCTGTCATCCACGGTGCAGGCGGCCGAAGTGGAGCTCGCGGCGGCGCGCTCGCGTTGGGAAGCGCTCGACGCACAGCTGCGTGAAGCCGGCCTGGACGCCGACGCGATCGAGGCGCGGATTCCGGGTGCGGCGACGATCGAGGCGTGGGAGCGCAAGCTCGCGCAGCTCGCACGGCGCATCGAGAAGTTCGGCGCCGTCAATCTTGCGGCCATCCCGGAACTCGAGGAGACGCGCGGCCGCGTGACCTATCTCGCGGCGCAGCGCAGCGACCTCGAGCAGGCCCTCGCGACGCTCGAGGAGGCGATGCGCAAGCTCGATCACGAAACGCGGGACCTGTTCCGCAGCACCTTCGACCGGGTCAACCTGCGTTTCCGCGAATGCTGCCCGCGTCTGTTCGGCGGGGGACAGGCGGCGCTGGAACGCACGGAGGACGACTGGCTGGCCGCCGGGATCCGCGTGATGGTGCAACCGCCCGGCAAGCGGAATGCGTCGATCCAGGCCCTGTCGGGGGGCGAGAAAGCCCTTGCCGCGCTGGCGCTGTTGTTCGCGCTCTTCGAGCTCAATCCGGCGCCTTTCTGCCTGCTGGACGAAGTGGAGGCGCCGCTCGACGACTCCAACGTGGGGCGTTTTTGCGCGCTGGTACGCGACATGTCGCAGCGGGTCCAATTTATTATCATCACGCACAACAAGGTCACGATGGAGCTGGCGGAGCATCTGCACGGGGTCACGATGCGGGAACCGGGAGTGTCGCGACTGGTAAGCGTCGACATGCGTGAAGCCGAACGCCTTGCCGGGACGGAGGCACCCGCAGTGGAGGTTGGAGCATGAGCGCAGTGCAATGGATTTTGCTCGTCGTGGCGGTGGTGATCGTCGTGGGCGTGTACGTCTATTCGCGCCGCGACCGCTGGTTGATGCACCGCCACGCGGAGGAAGCCGGGCCCGGCAGCTCGCTGCTGCCGCCGCGCGAGAAGCAGCTGGACATCTTCAGCGCCGAGGGCTTCGATGAATTCGGCGTCGGCAGGCCGCGGCGCGTGGCCCCACGCGCCGGCCCGGTTGCGCCGCCGTCTTCCGCGCGCCGGACGGCGCCGACACTGCTCGGGGCCGACGCCCCACGCGTGGCGCCCACGGCCGACGTCTCGCGCAAGGCGCCAGCAGCGACGGCGGATGCCGATGAGGCGGTAGCACCGGCAGAGGCTGCGGCAACCGAACACGATCAGGGGGAGGCGGATCCTTCGACCATTGAAAGCGCGGGCGGCGAACGGAAGATCGTGTCGCTGCTGGTGGCCGAGCGCTCGGGCGGCGCGATCGACGGCGTGCGCCTGCATGCGGCGCTGCGCCAGCAGAAGCTCGAGTACGGCGCGCGCCAGATCTATCACCGCATGTATGAAGGCGCGCCCGTGTTCAGCGTCGCGAGCCTCGTCAAGCCGGGCCACCTGGACCCGGGCCAGGCGGCGAAGTTCAGCACGCCGGGCCTGATGCTGTTCATGGTGCTGCCCGGCCCGCAGGAGCCCGCCGCGGCGGTACGCGACATGCTTGCCACGGCCGGCCGCCTCGCGGAATCCCTCGACGGCTACGTCTATGACGCTGGCCGCAAGCCGCTGACGCCGGAGGCCGGCCGGGCGCTGCAGCTCGAAGTTGAATCCTGGAGCGCCCGGAATCATGCCGGATGACGCGGCCGCCCGCGTTGCGGCGGCACGCGTCACGGAACTGAGCGCGACTCTTCGGGAGCACAGCTACCGCTACTACGTCCTTGACGCACCGGTGGTGGACGACGCCGAGTACGACCGGATGTTCCGGGAGCTCGTGGACCTCGAGGCGCGTTATCCGGCGCTGCGCCGTGCCGATTCCCCTACGCAGCGCGTGGGCGCGCAGATCTCCCCTTCCTTCGCGCCGGTGCAGCACACCATTCCGATGCGCTCGCTCACGAACTGTTTCAACGAAGCGGAGCTGCGCGAGTTCGATGAGCGCGTACGCAGCGGCCTCGGCGCCTCGGTCGTCGAGTATTCGGCCGAGCCCAAGTTCGACGGCCTCGCCGTATCGCTGCTGTACGAAGCCGGCGTTCTGGTGCGCGGCTCCACCCGCGGCGATGGCGAAACGGGCGAGGATGTCACGGAGAACCTGCGCACGGTGCGTACCGTGCCGCTGCGGCTGCGCGGCGCAGCGCCGGCGCGGGTCGAAGTGCGCGGCGAGTGTCTCATGACGCACGCCGGCTTCGACCGTCTCAACGCGGCGCTCGTGGCGGAGGGACACAAGGCCTTCGTCAACCCGCGCAACGCGGCGGCGGGTTCTCTGCGCCAGACCGATCCGCGCATCACGGCGAACCGGCCGCTGGCCTTCTACGCCTATGCGCTGGGCGTGCATGACGGCTGGGACCTGCCGCCCACTCACGCGCAAGTGCTGCAGCGGTACCGGGACTGGGGCTTCCAGGTGTCGGAGCTCGGCCAGCTGGCCGCCGGCGTCGACGCGTGTCTCGCCTACTACGCGGCGATGGGCAGGCGTCGTCCGACGCTGCCCTTCGGCATCGACGGCGTGGTCTACAAGGTGAATGACCTGCAGGCACGCGCCGAGCTCGGCTACGTGGCGCACGCCCCGCGTTGGGCCATCGCGCACAAGTTCCCGGCTGAGGAGGCGATGACTGTCCTCGAGAACGTGGAGTGGCAGGTCGGGCGCACGGGTGCCGTGACGCCGGTCGCGCGGCTGCGCCCGGTGTTTGTCGGCGGCGCCACCGTGAGCAACGCGACGCTGCACAACATCGACGAAGTGCGGCGCAAGGATCTGCGCATCGGCGACACGGTCGTCGTGCGGCGTGCGGGTGACGTGATCCCCGAGGTGAAGGCCGTCGTGGTCGACCGCCGTCCCGTGGACACGCGTCCCATCGAGCTGCCGACCCACTGCCCGGTGTGCGACGCGCCGGTGGAACGCGTGGAAGGGGAAGCCGTCGCGCGTTGCACCGCGGGGCTCACCTGCCGCGCGCAGTTGCTGGGTGCTCTGCTGCACTTCGTGTCGCGCGAGGCGATGGATATCGACGGCCTCGGCGAGAAGCTGCTGGCGCAGCTGATCGACGCGCAGCGCGTATCGAGCCCGGTCGACCTCTACGGTCTCACCGTCGCAGGGCTCGCGGCGCTGGAGCGGATGGGCGAGAAGTCGGCCGCCAATGTCGTGGCGGCGGTTGAGGGAAGCAAGTCCACTACCCTGCCGCGCTTTCTCTATGCGCTGGGCATCCCCGAGATCGGGACGACGACGGCGCGCGGGATCGCGCAGCACTTCGGCACGCTGGAGGCGCTCATGGCGGCGTCAGAGGCGGATTTCCCGACCTCGCACGCCGAGCGCGCGCAGGACCGCTGCCCGCAGCTGCAGGCGGTGCCGGACGTGGGGCCGACGGTGGCCGCCCACCTTGCTGCTTTCTTCCACGAGCCGCGCAACCGGGAGGTGATTGCAGCGCTGCGCGCAGCAGGCGTTCACTGGCCAGCTGCAGCCGCGAAGCGGAAAGGTGCGTTGAGCGGCATGCGCTTCGTGCTCACCGGCACCCTCCCGGGCATGACACGCGAGCAGGCCGGCGCGCTCATCCTGGCCAACGGC
>DASVGQ010000001.1:0-12989 GCA_036379455.1 Nevskiaceae bacterium | reverse complement strand
CACGTCCCGGATCCGGCGGCGATCGTCGGTGCCTGCGCGACCCTCGCGCGGGCGGACGGCCACGTGGTGTTCTCCACCATCAACCGCACGCTGCTCGCCTGGGCGCTCATGATCCCTGCTGCGGAAGGGCTGCTGCGCCTCGTCCCGCGCGGCACCCACGACTACGGCAAATTCATCCGCCCGTCGGAGCTGGCGGAATGGGCGCGCGCCGCAGGGCTGGCCACGCTGGACATCCGGGGTATGCGCTACAACCCCCTGCTCCACCAGGCCCGGCTGGTCGAGCGCGAGGTCGGCATCAACTATCTCATGCACTGCCGGCCCGCCGCGTGAGGGGCGGGCGGCGAGGCGGAGTCACCTGCGTGCTGTTCGACCTGGACGGCACTCTGGCCGATACGGCACCCGATCTCGGCGGGGCGGCCAACGACCTGCTCACTGAACGGGGTCGGCCTGCGCGCGCGCTCGATGACTACCGGCCGCACGCATCGCGCGGCGCGCGGGGCATGCTGGAGACCGCCTTCGGGCTGCGCGACAAGGATCCGGACTTCGCGGTCCTGCGCACCCGCTACCTCGAGATCTACGCGGCGCGCGACAACCGCGACACGGCGCTGTTTCCGGGAATGAACGCCGTACTGGAACGCCTCGAAGACGCCGGGCTGACGTGGGGCGTGGTGACGAACAAGCCGATGTACCTGACCACGCCGCTCATTGAACGACTCGGATTGCGAGATCGTGCGCGCTGCGTGATCGGCGGAGACAGCGCGCCGCATCCGAAGCCGGCACCCGACCCGCTGCGGATGGCCTGCGATCTCCTCCGGCTGCCGGCCGCATCCGCGCTGTACGTCGGCGACGATCCGCGGGACATCCAAGCCGGCCACGCGGCGGACATGCCGGCGTGGATCGCCGGCTGGGGCTACATCGAGGCAGGCACCGATCTGGACCGCTGGGGTGCAGACGGCATCCTGCGCGCGCCCGCCGAGCTGACCGCCCTGCTGGGGATTGCCGATGTCCGTCCCTGAACCATCGCCGGTGCGACCGGCGCACCCCATGCCGGCGGACTATCACCCGACACCCGGACTGCTGGCGGGGCGCACGATCCTGGTCACGGGAGCGAGCGGTGGCCTCGGCGCGGCGTCGGCGCTCGCGTGCGCGAAGCTCGGCGCCACGACGATCCTGCTGGGTCGCGACGTGCCGGCACTCGAACGCGTCTACGACCGCATCGTCCAGGCAAGCGCACCTCAGCCCGCCATCTACCCGATGGACCTGGCCGGCGCCAAATGGAGCGATTACGCGGCGCTGGCGAAGAAATGCCGGGAAGCCTTCGGCAGGCTGGACGGACTGGTCGCTGCGGCCGCCCATTTCCGCGCCTTCATGCCGCTGTCGCAGATGCCGCCGGGCGAGTGGGCCGCCGCCGTACAGGTCAACCTCACCGCCGCCTACGCGCTGACGGCACACTGCGTGCCGCTGCTGCAGAAATCATTCGACGCAAGCGCGGTGTTCGTCGTCGACGGCGACGGCGAGGCGCCGCGCGCCTACAGCGGCGCCTATGGCGTGACGAAGTACGCGCTGCGCGGGATGGCGCACCTGTGGGCCGAGGAGCTCGCGTTCCGCACGCACATGCGCTTCAACTGCTACGACCCCGGACCGATGCGCACGCAACAGCGTGCGCGCGGCTATCCGAGCGAAGGCGCAGACGCCATCCCCCCACCGGAGGCTGCCGTTCCACCGTTGATGTGGCTGCTGGGACCCGAGAGCCGCGGCCTCACCGGTGAGGACTTCCGCAACCCGGCCGCTGGCCCGTCAAGGGCGTGAGCCGCCGTCACCGGCGGCGGCCGCTGGCGGGCCTCGGGCGCCCGGGGCGCCTGCTGCCAGGTCCGCTCCCGCGGAGGCGGCCTTGTGGCGCCGGCCCCTCCGCCTTCCGCGGCTGCAGGCCGACGGCGGCGCACAGCGCCGCCACTTCCGCCGGCTCGAGCTCCTGGGCGGTTCCCGAACGGATGCCGTGACCCAAGGGAATCGGCCCGTAACTGATCCGCATCAGGCGGCTCACCTGCAGGCCCTGCGACTCGAACAGCCGCCGCACCAGCCGGTTGCGGCCTTCGTGCACGCTCAGCGACAGCCAGTGGTTGGCCGCATCAGCGTCCGCGTCATCCGACTGTCGCTCGATCCGTTCACACCGCGCCCGCCCGTCTTCCAGCGCGACGCCGCGACGCAGGCGCTCGAGCAAGGCGTCGTCGATCTCACCGAGGACCCGAACCGCGTACTGGCGTTCGATGTCGTAGCTGGGATGCATGAGCCGCCGCGCCAGTTCGCCGTCGTTGGTCATGAGCAGCAGGCCCGAGGTGTTGATGTCGAGCCGGCCGACCGCGATCCACCTGCCGCTCTGCAGCTTCGGCAGCTTGCGGAACACGGTCCGCCGCCCCTCCGGGTCAGCGCGCGTCACCACTTCGCCGACGCGCTTCTTGTAGCGCAACACGCGCGTGGCCTCGTGCCCGGCGGGCACGTGCAGCGACTTGCCATCCAGCGCGATGCGGTCACCTCGCGCAACGCGCTGGCCCAGCACGGCAGGCGCCCCGTTCACGGTGATGCGCCCGTCCCGGATCCAGCTCTCGACCGTGCGCCGTGACGCGACGCCGGCCTCCGCGAGCCGCTTGTGGATGCGTTCACCCGCATCCGGCGCCGCTCCGACCGCGTGCGAATCGTTGCTCCTGATCATGACGCTACTGTACCGACTCGGTCCGGGCGCCGGCCCGCCCGAGCCTTGTCCCGGCACCGATCGGTGGCTGCACCATGGACTGTGCCATGCGAACATAGCCCGTCGCCGCCAAGCGCCACATCGGATTCCAAGCGCCGCGTGAACCGTCACCCGAATTCTCCTGCCAGCCGCGCCGGCGCCGCGGCCCCCGACGACATGAAGCCGCGATGACGACCGCCTGCCCGGACTGCGGCACGCTGGTGGAGATGCCCGACACGGACGCGGCCGGCACCACCACCTGCCCGACCTGTCGACGCGCGCTGGAGCGCTCCGCCGGTCGCAACATCGTCGCCGCACTGGCCTGCTCCTCGGCGACCTTCATGTTGCTGTGGCCGGCGATCCTGCTGCCGCTGATGACGACCCACACGCTCGGCATGCACACCGAAAGCAGCATCGGCTCGATCCTGCCGGAGCTGTGGAACAATCACTGGGTCATCCTGACCGTCCTGATCGCGTCCTTCGTCGTCATCTTCCCGCTGCTGCGCTTCGGCCTGCTGACGATCGTGCTCGCCGTCGTGCATACGCGCTGGCGCCCGCCGTGGCTGGGGCGGGCCTTCCGCTGGGCCATGCGGCTCAACCACTGGGCCATGAACGACGCGTTCCTCATCGGCTGTGCGGTCGGCTACAGCCGCGTCGCGGCGTTCCTGCCCACCACGATCGAAGCGGGCGGCTGGTGCATGATCGTCGTCGCGCTGATGACGATGGTGACGCGCTCGGCGCTTGATGCACCAACCGTCTGGCGGCGCATCATGCCTGACCGCGAGCCGCCCGCCGACGGCAGCCCGGTCATCTCCTGTTCGGTCTGCAACCTGATCCTGCCGGCCACATCCGCGCACGAGTCATGCCCGCGCTGCGCCATGCGCGTGTCGAGCCGCAAGCCCCATGCGATGGTGCGCGCCGCGGCCTTCACGATCGCCGGCTTCATCCTCTATCTGCCGGCCAATTTCTATCCGATGAACGTCGACGTGCAGCTCGGCGCCGTCAACGAGCACCGCATCATCGACGGCATCGAGGAGCTCATCCAGGCGCACCTGTGGCCGCTGGCGGTCATCATCTTCATCACCAGCATCGGCATCCCGGCGGCCAAGCTCCTCGGCATGACCTGGCTGCTGTTCTCGGTGTGGACCCGCTCGCGCAAGCACTTGGTGCTCAAGTCGCACGTGTTCCGCGTCATCGACGAGATCGGCCACTGGTCGTGCCTGGATCCCTTCACCGTCGCCGTGTTCCTGCCGCTCATCCAGTTCGGCGCGCTGGCGCACACCGATGCCGCCGTGGGCAGCGTTGCGTTCATCCTCGTCGTCGTCTGTACGATGTTCGCGTCCCGGGATTTCGACATGCGCCTCGTGTGGGATGCCGCGCTGGCGCCGAAGCGCCCGCGCCGACCCACCTTCCTGTCGCTGTTCCATCCGCAACCGCGCGCCACCACATGAACGACACGCCACCACCCGCCGACGAACCTCCCGAGCTTCCCGCGGGCGGGCCGACGGCGACGCCGCAGCGTACGTCCGCGATCTTCCACCGCAGCTGGTGGCCAGGCTGGATCTGGGGCATCCCGGTCGCGGCCGTCGGCGTGGTGCTGTGGCTGTCGCTGCGCGCGCTGTCGGCAACCGGGACCGACATCACCGTGGTCTTCGAGCAGGCGGCCGGCATGAGCGCCGGCAGCACCGCCGTGATGTACCGCGGCATGCAGGTCGGCACGCTCAAGAAAGTGCAGCTGGAGAAGGACGGCCAGCAGGTCATCGCCACCTTCAACATCCAGGACGTGGCCAAGCGCTGGCTGACGACCGGCACGCGCTTCTATCTCGAAGGCGCGCACCCGAGCATCTCCAACCCGTCGTCGCTCAAGGCCATCATCGCGGGACCGACGATCGTCATGGTGCCGGGCGACGGCAAGGACGCACGACACTACGTCGGCGTCATCGGGCAGGCGCCCGAGGCCTTCGCGATCAGCGTGCGCTATCACCTCGACTTCAAGGGCGCGCTCGGCCACCTCGACATCGGCACGCCGGTGACCCTGGAAGGCTTCACGGTCGGCGACGTCGTCGCCAGCGAGCTGCGTGTCGATCCGCAGACCGGGCAGATCAGCACACCGGTCACCGTCGCGCTCGACCCGACGCGCTTCCACATCGCCAGCGGCACGCACACGGAGACGCAATGGGCGGCGTTGTTGGACGCGACGCTCGACCGCATGATCGCGAACGGCCTGCGGGCGACGATCACGCAGGATCCGCCCATCATCGGCGAGCAGCAGATCGATCTCGAAACCATGCCGGGCGCACCCCCGGCGACGCTCGTCGCGCAGAACGGCGGCGGGCGCCCGGGGATCCCGACCGTCCTGCCGCAGGGATCGCCGAGCCAGCTCCTCGAGAAGGTCAACAAGCTGCCGATCGCGGCAATCGCCGACAACATCCGCCACATCACGGCGCGGCTGGACGAGCTGGTGAATTCCCGCCAGCTGCAGTCGAGCATCGATCATCTCAACGACACGCTGACGGTCCTCGACCGCACCGCGCAGCAGGCCGCGCCACAGGTCGCGCCGACGCTGCGCAGTCTGCGCGGCACCGCTGAACAGCTGCACACCGCGGTCAAGCAGGCAGCGCCTGAGATCGCGCCGATGATCCGCGCGCTGCGCGACACGGCTGAACAGATCGACGCGACCGCGCGCTCGGCGCGTGAGCTGACCGGCACGAGCGCGAGCACGCCCAACGGCAACCTGCGTGAAACCCTGAAGGAGCTCACGCGCACGGCGCGCGCCGTGCGTTCGCTGGCGGATTATCTCGAGCGCCACCCCAACGCACTGATCACAGGACGATGACATGATCCGCTCCGGCCGCCTCGCGCTCACCTTCGCAGCGCTTGCTCTTGCCGCCTGCGCCGGCGGCCCCCCGCCGCAGATCTACCGGCTTGCGCCGAGCGTGCCGCAGGCCGCCGCGATTCCCGCCGCTGGCACCGTCCAGGTCACGGCCGTGCACATTCCGGACACGCTCGACCGCCGGGCGCTGGTGCGCGAGCTGTCGTCCACTCGCTTGCAGTTCGACGCCGCCGCCCGGTGGTCGGCCCCGCTCGGCGAGATGATCCAGAACGTGTTGACGACCGACCTGCAGGCACGCCTCGGCAGCGCGGAGGTGCTGCCGCCTTCCGCCACGCCGCCTCCGGGCGCGACGCGCGTGACGCTGCAGGTGCTGGAATTCGCGCCGGACGCTGCTGGCACGGTGCGCTTCAACGGCAGCTGGTCGCGCTTCGACGCGAACGGGGCCGTTCACAACTTCCCGCTGCGCTTCGAGGCGGCGTCACAGGCCGGCGATGCCGACAGCCAGGCCGCCGCGATGAGCCACATCGTCGGCCGGATCGCGGACGCCATCGCATCGGAACTGCGTACCTCGAGCGTCCGATAGCGGCCACGTCGCACGGCGCGTTCGGCTGCGTGCGGAACGTCCTGCCCTGCCGAGCAGATGGACGAACGCTCAGGGCCCGACCGTAGGATCCACGCCCGACGTCCGCTGCTCCGCGCGAGGCGCATCCGCTGCAGCGGCTGGCGATGGAACCGACGGAGCCACGCCGACGACACCGAGCCGTGCCGCAAGCGCAGCATCCAGCTGCGCGAGATCCTGTACCTGCGGCAGCTCAGGAAGCTGGTCCAGCGTCTTCAGTCCAAGATCGTCGAGCAGGCGTGTCGTGGTGCCGTATAGGGCCGGCCGACCGGGGACCTCCTTGTGCCCCAGCACCTTGACCCAGTCGCGCGCCAGCAGCGTGTTCATCGTGGAAGTGGACACGGCCACGCCGCGAACCTGCTCGATCTCGCCGCGCGTCACGGGCTGCCGGTAGATGATCAGGGCCAACGTTTCCAGCATCGCGCGCGACAGCTTCGACGGCCGCTCCTCCCACAGCCGCGCGATGTCCGGGCTGAACTGGGCGCGCACCTGCAGCCGCCACCCGCCGGCCACTTCGACGAGCTCGCTGGCACCGACCCGAAGCCGCTCACCGAGGCTCGCCAACGCGGCGCGGATCGTTGCGCGCTCGAGACCGCTGCTGCCGGCGTCAAGCAGTCGAAGCAACTGATCGATCGACAGCGGTTCGTCGCCGGCGAGCAGCAACGCTTCGATGCGGCAGTCCAGCCGCTGCGCCAACGCGTCTCCGGCGTTCGTCCGTGATGCGCCCCGGCCGGCGGCCGCATCGGCCTGTCGCTGGTTCACCGCAAGCTCTGCGCTCGCCACGCCCTTAGCTCGCTGCGGCGTCGGCAGATGCCAGGATCAACGCGCCGAACGGCGGCTCCTGCCGCACGTCGAGCAGCCCTTCACGCGCCAGTTCAAGGATCGCGAGCAAGGCGACCACGATCCCCGCGCGACCTTCCCGCGGATCGCACAAGGCCGCGAAGGGCGCCGGGCCGGCGGTGATGCGCTCCAGGATGTGCGCCATGCGTTCGCGCACAGACAAGGGCTCTCGTGTCACCGCGTGATGCACGTACATCTCGGCGCGCGCGAGCACGTCATGGAACGCCAGCAGCAGCGCGCGCAGCTCCAACGGCGGCGGCTCCGCTTCAACGTCGGGCACCGCGGCCGACGCGTGCGCCAGCCAGAAGTCGCGGGCCTGCCGCGGCAGGGCATCAATTGTCTCTGCCACCGTCTTGAAACGTTCGTATTCCTGCAGGCGGCGGACAAGCTCGGCGCGCGGATCCTCCGGTTCGTCGTCCTCGACCACCGGCGGCCGCGGCAGCAGCACGCGCGACTTGATCTCCGCCAGCCACGCCGCCATCACCAAGTACTCCGCCGCCAGATCGAAGCGCAGTCCCTCCATGAGCGCGATGTAGCGCATGTACTGCTGCGTGATCTGCAGCACGGGGATGTCGAGGATGTCGATGTTCTGCTTGCGGATCAGGTACAGGAGCAGGTCCAGCGGGCCCTCGAAGGCCTCGAGGAACACCTCGAGCGCATCCGGAGGAATGTAAAGATCGGCCGGCAGCTCGACTAGGGGCCGGCCGGCGACCTTCGGCACGTGCGCTTCGCCCACCGCCCCTGCGGTCGGCGGCGCTCCGACGACTCCATGCGCCGCGGCTGCGTTCGCTGCTTCAGCCTCACCGCCCGCCAACGCCCCCGACTGCATGCGCCGCGCGGCTCACTGCGGCACGAAGCCGAGCGCGTCGTGCACGCTCGCGAGCGTCGCATCCGCCTGCACGCGGGCACGGTCCGCGCCGTCGCGGAGTATCCGGTGCAGGCCTTCCGTGTCCGCGCGGATATCGCGGTAGCGGCGCTGCATCGGCTCGAGCAGCGCCACGACCGCGTCTGCTACCGCTTGCTTGAAAGGCCCGTAGCCGCGCCCGGAGAAGCGCGTGGCCAGCTTATCGAAGCTGTCACCGGTGCAGGCGGAGAGGATCGACAGCAGATTCGTCACGCCGGGCTTGTCGTCTCCGGCGCGGATCTCGTCGCCCGAATCCGTGACCGCACGCCGCACCTTGCGCACGATGGCATCGGGCGGATCCAGCAGGTAAATGGAGTTCATGCCGGACGCGTCCGACTTGCTCATCTTCGCCGTCGGCGTCTGCAGCCCCATGATCCGCGCGCCGACCGGTGGAATCATCGCTTCCGGCAGCGTGAACACCTTGCCGTAGAGGTTGTTGAAACGCGTGGCGATGTCGCGCGTGATCTCCAGATGCTGCTTCTGGTCCTCGCCGACCGGTACCTCCGTGGTCTGGTAGAGCAGGATGTCGGCCGCCATCAGCACCGGATAGTCGAACAGGCCGGCGTTGATGTTGTCGACGTGCTTGGCCGACTTCTCCTTGAACTGCGTCATGCGCGACAGCTCGCCCATCTGCGTGTAGCAGTTGAGTACCCACGCCAGCCGCGCGTGGGCCGCGACGTGGCTCTGCACGAAGATCGTGTTCCGCGCGGGATCGAGCCCCGCGGCGATGTACAGCGCGAGGAATTCGTAGCAGCGCTCGCGCAGCACGGCCGGATCCTGCCGCACCGTGATGGTGTGCAGGTCGACCAGCGAGTAGTGGCAATCGTAGGTGGCGGACAGCGGTAGCCAGTTCTTGATCGCCCCGAGATAGTTGCCGAGCGTGAGCTGGCCGGAGGGCTGGATGCCGGAAAACACCACGGGACGTTTGCCGGAGTCTGCGGACATGAAGAGTTATCTCAGGTGGACGAAATGCAGAAGCGCCGAATAGGAGAAGTCCATCGGCGGTCCGAGGACCGTGCCGAAGACCCCGGTGGCGAGCAACAGCACGAGGATGATCAGGCCATAGCGTTCGATGCTGTCGAACCTGCGTGCCGCGTGCTCCGGCAGAAAGCCCGCCACGACGCGCCCGCCGTCGAGCGGTGGGATCGGGATCAGGTTGAAGATGAACAGCACGAGGTTGATGAGCATGCCCGCCTGCGCCATGGCGGCGATACCGAGCCAGATGCCGCTCGCCGCGCCCTGCATGACCACGATCTTCAGCACGACCGCCCAGACGATCGCCATCGCGAGATTCGATGCCGGGCCGGCTGCAGCCACGATGGCCATGTCGCGCCGCGGATGGCGCATGTTGCGCATCGCCACGGGGACCGGCTTCGCCCAGCCGAACAGGAACGGGCTGTGCAGCAGGAGCAGCACCGCCGGCACGACGATGGTGCCGAGCGGATCCACGTGCTTGAGCGGATTGAGGCTCAGCCGCCCCAGCATCTGCGCGGTGTGGTCGCCGAGCGCCCGCGCGGTCCAACCGTGCGCCACCTCGTGCAGGGTCACGGCCAGCAGCACCGGAATCGCCCAGATGACGATCTTCTGGACGAGCGAGAACGAGGGATCCATCGCGGGATTATACCGGCGCGTGCCGCCCGCAACCCCGCCCGCGGAGCAGGCGCATCAGGCTCCGTCCAGCCCCAGAATCGCGGGGTCGCCGGCGCCGTGCCTCAGCAGCTCGGGCGCGCCGCCGCTGAGGTCCACGACCGTCGTCGGCTCGAGGCCGCAGGGTCCACCGTCGAGCACGACGTCCACCAGACCGTCGAGCTGCCTGGCGCAGTCACGCGGGCTGTTCACCGGGAGCGGTTCGCCGGGCCACTGGAAAGTGCAGCTCAACAGCGGCTTGCCCAGCGCCTGCAGTAAGGCTTGCGTCCCGCGGTGGTCGGGAATGCGGATGCCGATGGTTTTGCGGCGTTCCTGGAGGATGCGGCGGGGCAGCTCACGCGTGGCCTGGAGCACGAAGGTGAAGGGCCCCGGCGTAGCCGATTTCAGCAGCCGGTAGCAGCGGTTGTCGACCTTGGCGTAGGTCGCGATTTCCGACAGGTCGCTGCACACCAGCGTGAACAGATGGTGGCGGTCGAAACCGCGGATGCGCCGCAGCCGCTGTGCCGCGTCTCGCTCGCCGATGGCACAACCCAGCGCGTAGCAGGAATCGGTCGGATAGACCACGACGCCCCCCGCCAGCACCGAGTCGGCCGCGCGCCGGATCCAGCGCGCCTGCGGGTTCTGCGGGTGCAGTTCGAGCCACTCAGCCATCCTTGAACATACACCGCGGCGAGCGGATTCCCCAAGCGCCGCCGTCGCTATAATCGCGGCGTGACCAGCTTCGTGGACTTTCTTCCTGCGCTGCTTTTCTTCGCCGCGTACGTCGCGAAGGGCATCTATGTAGCGACTGCGGTCCTCATCGTCGCGCTGTTCGCGGTCGTGGCCTTCTACTGGTTCAAGGACCACCGGCTGCACAAGCTGTATCTCGTCACGGCCATCGTCGCGGCCATCTTCGGCGGCCTCACTCTTTACCTGCGAAATCCGTGGTTCATCAAGCTCAAGCCGACGATCGCCTACGGCCTGATCGCCGCGATCTTCCTCGCCAGCCACTTCATCGGGAAGCGCGTGCTGCTGGCGCGCATTCCGCAGAAGGCGATCCGCCTGCCGGACCCGGTGTGGCGGCGCGTCAATCTCGCGTGGGTCGTGTTCTTCGCTTTCTGCGCCGTGCTCAACCTGTACATCGCGCTGGACTTCAGCGAATCGGTGTGGGTCAACTTCAACGTCTTCGGCTTCACGGCGCTCACCTTCATCTTCCTCCTTGCCCACGCGCCCTTCCTGATGCGCTACCTTGCGGACGACCCCGCCGCAAAATAAGCCGCCCATGAGTCCACCGAGTGCGATCCACCGTCTGCAGCAGACGTTGCAGGCAGCACTCCAGCCCACGCAGCTGCGCATCGAGGACGACAGCGCGCAGCACGCGGGCCACGCGGGGGCGGCGCACGGCGGGCACTACCGCGTCTTCATCGTGTCCGAGGCCTTCAACGGCCGTTCGCTGATCGCGCGCCACCGCATGGTCTACGAGGCGGTGCGCGAGGATTTGAAGCACGGGATCCACGCCCTGTCGATTGTCGCCCGCAGCCCCGCGGAAGACGCAGCGCAAAGCGGACGATCAGGTCGACGCGCCGCGGAGAACGAAGAGCCCGGCGGCGAAGGCGACGACTCCGAATAACCGACCGGCCATCCATCGTCGGCAGATTCGGCATCGCACGGCCAACCGTCTGTGGGCAGGCGCGGGCAGCCGCTTACGGACTCCTCCTCCGTCATCGGATCTGTCGGACCCGATCCACGCCCCGCACAACGCTTTTGCGCGGCAGCGATCGGCGGAGGACGAAGCGACGGGGAGCGCCGCCGCGAGTCAAGGGCGCATCGAAAACGGCCCGCTATGCTCCCAGCTGGAACGCCTCGCGCCGCGGTCCAGCACCAACCATCACAAGAAGGGGAGCAACATGATCAAACCGTATACCGCGGTCGGCCTGATTCCGGCCGTGCACGGCATCCGCAAGCGTGCCGACATCATGAACAACGTCGAGCACATCACGCATCTCGTGAAAGCAGCGGCATGGCTCTCCAGCCTCGACATTCCCGTGCGGCTGATCATCCTGCCGGAAGGCGCGCTGCAGGGTTTCAACGACGAGGTCCTCGACCTCGATCACGTCACCTTCGCCCGCGAGTGCGCCATCGACATCCCCGGGCCGGAGACGGAAGCACTCGGCAAGATCGCCCGTCAGTACGACTCCTACATCATGGCGCAGGCCAAGGCCCACCACCCCGACTTCAAGGATCGTTTCTTCAACGTCGGCTTCATCCTCGACCCGCAGGGCGAGGTCATCCTCAAGCACTACAAGGTGGCGCCGCTGTATCCCGTGGAACACTCCGTGTGCCCGCACGACGTCTACGACTGGTGGATCAAGAAATACGGCCGCAACCTGGATGCGTTCTGGCCGGTGGCCGACACCGACATCGGCCGCCTCGGAATCATGATGGCGAACGAGGGTTCCTACCCGGAGAACGCCCGCGCGCTGGCCATGAACGGCGCCGAGGTGGTCTACCGTGCGTCCTACCCGCACCCGGCCACCGGCAACGAGATCTTCGAGATCTCCAGCCGCGCGCGGGCGCTGGACAACAACTTCTACGTGGTAGCCCCGAACACCGGCACCTACTACCTGTTTCCCGAGGAGACGATGCCGATCGACACCTTCGGCGGCCGCTCCTTCATCATCGACTACCGCGGCCAGATCGTCGGCAAGCAGCTCTACGGCGGCACCTCGACCTACGTCGCGGGCACCATCGACATCGAGGCGCTGCGTGACTTCCGCGAGCGCGCCCAGTGGGGAAACTACCTCAAGGACGTGCGCACCGAGCTCTACCAGATGCTCTACGAGAAGCCCATCTACCCGAAGAACCTCTACCTCAAGCGCAAGCCCTACACCCACGCCGAGTATCGCGAGAGGGTGAATCGCAAACAGGTCAAGTTGATGCAGGACCGCGGCATCTGGGCCAAGCCCGGAAGGGATGGAGCGGCCTCCGAGCGGGGCACCGTCCGCCGCAAACGCGATTCGCGGGTTGTCAGCTGACAACTCACCGCAGAGCGGCTTGTTCGTGGCACGGCCGCAGCGCGCGCGGCGGTCCAGCACCGGTCAGCCGGTCGCGGTCATCCCTACGCGGGGCCCGGACAACGGGACGTCGCTTACGGCGCCCTGCCATCCAGCAGCTTGTGCAGTCCGTCGAGGTCGATCACCGGCACGCCGAGCTTCTCGGCCTTCGCGAGCTTGGAGCCGGCCTCGGCGCCCGCCAGCAGGTAGTCGATGTTCTTCGACACGCTGCCACTGACGGTGCCGCCGTTGGCCAGGATGAGCGCGCCGGCCTGCTCGCGTGTCATGCCCGGGAGGGTGCCGGTGAGCACGAAGCGCATGCCGCTCAACGCACCTTTCCGCTTCGCGGCTGCAGCTGGCCAGTGAACGCCTGCTGCGCGCAGCGC